>NZ_JBIVCA010000006.1:110347-216091 GCF_044746345.1 Lysinibacillus sp. NPDC086135
TAAGTTCATGCACATCATCCTTAAGTATGTGTACATCACTCTTAAGTTCATGCACATCATCCTTAAGTACGTGTACATCACTCTTAAGTTCATGCACATCATTTTCAATTTTATCTAAGCGCAGTTCAATTCCGTCAAAACGTTTGTTCATTCCGACTAATTGATGATCCATATTTTCAATGCGAGCGTCCATTCCATCTAGCCGTTGGTCAATTCCATCAAATCTTTGATCAATAGTCTCAAAACGTCGGTCAATTCCATCAAGTTTCTTATGCATTGGTGTTAATTCTTCTTTTAAAACGGAACGTAACAACTCTTTTAACTCTAGATTCAATTCCTATCCCCCAATCCTCTAAATTTTGATTTCATTATAGCATAATGCAAATAGGTGGTTATCTCTATCAATAATTTCCCGAGTCATCTCAAAGATTGAAAAAAGAGAAGCCACGTCAAGCTTCCCTACACTTTTTATTTAAATAAGCTGCCAACAGCGGTAATAGATGTCGCCAAATCTTTCCGATATTGTTGATGCTGTTCGTCTAGACTGTTTAAATTAACCTCGTTCCCAGCAAGCGAAGAATGTACGTAAAGGTTGTCGCCTATATATAGTGCAATATGTCCTGGGAAATATAATAAGTCTCCCTTTTGTATGTGCTCTAGAGATATTTCCTTAATAGGAAAACCTTCAACGATTTTGGCATCGCGATAAATATATACGCCGTTTAGCATATATGCCATAGAACAGAGACCTGAGCAATCAATACCTAATGGCGATTTTCCTCCCCAGCGATAGGGTGTTGCTAAATAGCTAAGCGCCGTTTGAACAACATTTTCCCGTAATTGTTGCTCAGATAAGCTGTTTTCTGGAATTTTTTCTTGTAACCATTGCCTACGTACATAACCAATCTCACCTGTCACTAATTGCACTGCTGCCCATTCAGAATCTAGCTCGCCAATAGCCGTCGAACAGATGATTGAGCCTTTAACGAGTGTCATCTTTTTCGTACTCTGAATTCGAGGCTCCTGCAAAACATCGGCGAAGCTTTGGCTAATAAAATGATTCGCTTCTTGTAGCCAGATGTCCGTTTGGGCATCATCCACTAGGAAGTTATCCTTCTGGCAATAACCTTCATAGCGATAAGTAGTTTGTATGCGGAACCAGTTCTTATCCACTACTTCCATAATTCGGACAACCATTCCATATAGTAGCTCATCCACTAATTCTGAGACTGCTTCTGGCTTTGCATGTAAATTTGCAATCATTGACGTCACAATGGCATTCACTCTATCATCTCCTTTCGCTTCACCAAATAATCATAAACAACTTTGGATATTCGACCAATTAGCTGCCTTGCTTGATCATTGTTAGTAACCTCAGTGACGAAAACGCCAATAAGATAATCCCCAGAGCTGTTGTATACAATCCCAACATCATGATCTACCGTATTAAGACCACCTGTTTTATGAGCAAATTTCACATCATCTACTAAATAACGTTTTAGTGATTCGTGTACACGTTGACGACTTAAAATACCTATCGTTACCTCACTAGAAGCTGACGATAACAAGTCCCGACGATAAATTCTTGAAAATAGCAGTGCCATATCTTTTGCCGTCGTTGTATTATCAAAGCCTTTTGCTAGTCTTTCGAAATCCATCATCTTTCGTTGAATGGTAGTTTGCAGCAGCCCAATTTGACGAAAATATCCATCCCTAGAAAATCGATTAATATATTTGTTGCTGTATTATCACTCGTAATAATCATCCATACTAAAAGCTCATAGATAGTACTTTGCTCTAAACGCTGTTCACTAATAACACTAAAATCAACCCATTCTTCTGGTGCTATCTTTATCTCTTGCTCTATTGATAGGTTGTTGCTTTCTACATAATTTAGAACAGCAAGCAATATAGGCACCTTAATTAAACTTGCACTGGAAAATGGGTATTCTAGTTTTTCGCTAATGAAAAAATGCTCCGTCTTACAATCTTTCACAAACATATGCACTTTATAGGGAGCTTTTTGAAGAATCTGTGTAATCATATGCTTCATAATTCACACCTACTCTATGACTTTTATCAACTGATTCTCCGTGTCCATTGTGATCGTTCGACCTAATGGTAGTGACATCGTTGGTAAACAGTGACCGCATGTAATGTCCTTTATAATAGGTTTATGAAGTGGACCTAAAATTTCTTGAAAAATTGTTTGTAGTGATAGGCTGCGTTCGGGATATTTTGGATTTTCAGGACCACAATTTGTCCAAGCTCCTAATAAGATACCGGCCACCTCATCTAGTTTGCCTGCCAATTTTAGCTGTGTAAGCATCCGATCCACACGTTGCTCACTTTCATCTATATCCTCTAAAAATAAGATTTTACCCCTTGTATCAATTTCATAAGGTGTCCCAAGAGATGCCGTCACTAACGTTAAGTTCCCACCAATAAGTTGCCCTGTCGCTTTGCCGGCTACAAACGTCGTCATTGTACGCCCAGGTGGATTTTCAAGACAGTAGTCCGTACGTTCTGTTGCTGTCACACTTTCGAAAAAGGACTTCCACGTATACTGATCCATCTCTGGCCGAATAAATTCTGTAGAGGGCATTGGTGTATGATACGTAACAAAGCCACAGTGTTGGTTAAAAGCGATATGTAATGCTGTTACATCGCTATAGCCAGCAAATACTTTTGGGTTGCCTTTTATCATATCGAAATCTAGAAGCGGTAAAATTTTCGTCGCCCCGTAACCTCCACGTATGCAGAAAATGCCGTCAATATTAGCGTCCCTAAACATTTGATTTACTTCAGATGCTCTTAATTCATCAGAGCCTGCTAAGTAGCCATGCCTCGCCCGACATGTTTCTCCAGCGACAACCTTAAAACCTAGCTTTTCAATACTTTGAACGGCAGGGAGAAATTTTTCAGGTGGGGTTGCACCCGAAGCACTTATTAGACCAATTGTGTCACCTTTTTTCAATGCCTTTGGACGAATCATTTGCTTACCTCCATTTTTAGTGAAGTTCGGTATCTTTCCAATTCCTCTTCATTAGCCAAGACAAAATGACCTTCTTCTATTTCGGTAAATGACGGTGGCTGAATGTCATAGTTATGCTGTGATGGATCATAGATTTCTACGACTTTATCTCGCTCCTTATAGGGATTTGGCTCCGGTACTGCCGATAATAATGCCTTTGTATAAGGATGAAGAGGATTAGCAAACAGCTTTTCCGTCTCAGCTAGTTCAACAATTTTACCTTTATAAATAACAGCAGTTCGATCCGTAATAAATCGGACTACAGATAAGTCATGCGCTATGAAAAAATAGGTTAAATCATTTTGCTGCTGTAGGTTGGCTAGTAAATTTAATACTTGTGCACGAATGGATACGTCTAATGCTGAAATTGGTTCGTCCGCAATAATAAACTCTGGCTCCATTACTAGTGCACGCGCAATGCCGATCCGCTGACGCTGCCCTCCTGAAAATTCATGTGGGAAGCGACTTGAAAACTCCGGTAATAATCCTACATTTAATAAGGCATTGCGTACCTTCTGTTGACGATCAGCCTCATTTTTAAAGTTTTTTGTATTCATAAGTCCCTCTGAAATAATATAGTCTACCTTTGCGCGTTCATTTAGCGATGCCATAGGATCTTGAAAAATCATTTGGATTTTCTGTGTAATTTCTCGATCCCACTCTTTCGATATTTTGCCATTTAGTTTCTTACCGTGATACAGTATTTGTCCTTCAGTGACTTCATTGATACGCATAATAGCTCTGCCGATTGTTGTTTTTCCAGAGCCTGATTCACCCACTAAACCAAATGTTTCACCTTTTAAAATATCGAAGCTGACATCATCAATCGCTATAAATTTATTTTTGCCTTTCCCAAAAACAACCTTTAAATTTTTCACCTCAACTACTACTTCTTTACGACTCATGCGCATATCGTCTCCCTTCTTTGAAAAAGGCTTGGAGCGCTTCAGGAGGCACTACTTTCGGTGCGAGTGGATCTAATAGCCACGTACGAGCATAATGTGTGTCACTCACCTGAAAAAATGGTGGACGTTCCACAAAATCAATCTTTAACGCATATTCATTGCGAGGAGCAAAGGCATCTCCTTTAATTTCTTGAAATAGATTTGGTGGAGTGCCTTTGATAGAATAAAGCTGCTCCCCTTTTGAGCCTAGTTGTGGTAAAGAAGAAATGAGTGCCCATGTATAAGGATGCTTGCTATTAAAGAAAATTTCATGCGTCTTCCCTATTTCGATGACATCACCTGCATACATCACTGCAATACGGTCAGCAACCTTCGCTACAACACCTAAATCATGCGTTATATAAACGGTCGTTAGCCCATATTTTTGTTGAAGATTTTTTAAAAGCTGCAAAATTTGTGCTTGGATTGTTACGTCTAATGCAGTTGTTGGCTCATCACATATTAAGATCTTAGGCTTACACGCTAGCGCAATAGCTATTACAATTCGTTGACGCATGCCGCCTGAAAATTCGTGAGGATATTGCTTATAACGCTTTTCCACATCGTGAATGCCAACATCTTTTAACAATTTTAAAGTTTCTTCGTATGCTGCCTTGCCCTTTAAATTCTGATGTAAAAAAACACATTCCTCAATTTGCTTGCCAATCGTTTTCAGTGGATTTAATGATGTCATTGGGTCCTGTGTAACCATAGCCACTTCTTTTCCACGAATGCTTAGCCACTCCCGCTCAGTTTTAAACTGTGCTAAATCCCGTTCATTGTAGATAATTTCCCCCTGATCGATGTAGCCATTTTTATCGAGCAAGCCCATGATTGATTTCATTAGAACAGATTTTCCTGAACCTGATTCCCCAACGATTGCTAGACTTTCACCTTTGTATAAATCAAGGGAAATATTACGAATGGCCGTTAGCACTCTGCCACGAAGTGTAAATTTAATAACTAGGTTTTGAATAGTTAAAATACGTGTTTGAGTTTGTGTCACTTCCTACATCCCCTTATACGTGATTTTTCGGATCTGCTGCATCTGCAAATGAATTTCCTATAATATAAAATGCAATCGTAATGACGCTTAATACAATACTTGGGAAAATAAGCTGATATCTTAATTCTGGAGACATCATGAGTACTCGTCCTTCATTGATTAAATTTCCTAAAGACGGCTCACTAATCGGTAATCCTAATCCGATATATGTTAAAAACACTTCTGAGCCTATAGCAAATGGTATCGCTAGACTCATTCGTAACATAATGACTGAAATAAGATAGGGTAATAGGTTTTTTAAAATAATTCGATAATCAGGTGTTCCTAAACATTTTGAGGCTAAATTATACTCACGATCACGCAAAATAACAATTTGATTGCGTATAAATCTTGCCATTTCTACCCAGCCCGTAATACACATAGCAATAATAATAGTTGAAATACTTGGTCGTAAAATATAGGACATTAAAATTAGTACAATCGTTGTTGGTATGTTATCAGCGACATTGTAAAGCTGTGTAATGGGCACCTCTAATTTCCGCGAAAAACCCCAAAGTGTACCGATCGTAATACCGACGATAGCCTCTACTAAAGCAACCACACAGCCAATAAATAACGAGGTCCTTGTTCCTGCCCAAATACGTGACCATAAATCCTGCCCAATGGAATTTGTCCCAAACCAAAATTCAGCGTTTGGTGCAACATTACGTGCTTGGAGACCTGTCTGCTCATCTAAATATATTTCAGTGGGTGATTTTTGTACTGGTAAATACGGTTGTAAAATGGTAAAAGCTACGATAATTAGCACGCCAACTAATAAAAAGACAGCGATGCGATTTTTTAAGAAGGATTTCCATGTTGAACGCCAATAGGAATAATTAGAATAGGCTGTTTCTTCAGCTTGACGTTCATCTACTTCCGCAAAATCGAACAATGATTCACGTGATTTGTTTGAGATATTGTTTATTTCTTCTGAATACATCCCCATTAACGTACACTCTCCCCTTTCCCCAATTTAATGCGCGGATCAACAACGGCCATTGCAATATCACCTAAAATTAATCCGATAATTCCAAGTGAAGAGAACACAAGCACTAAGCCTTGTACAATCGTATTATCCTGTCGCTGAATGGCATCTACGAGTAAGCCCCCCATACCAGGAATAGAATATAAGGATTCAATGTAGATGGAGCCTGTAATGGTAAAAAGAATAGTTGCTGGTAAATACTGTGCCATCGGAATAAAAGCGTTTCGTAATACATGTTGAAACATTAATGTACGCTCTTTCACTCCTTTTGCTCTCGCTAGCTTTATATAATCTTTGTTTAGTTCATCCACCATGTAACGCCGCATCCACATAGCATAGGAAGCAGTCGGTGCTAACGCCATTGAAATCAGTGGTAAAATCCAAGTAATAGGATTATATTCATCGAAAAGCATTGGTAAATGAAAAATTTCTGTAATATACATTTGAATGACTAAATAATAGACGGCGGCTGGTACTGCAACGATAATGACAATATAGCCTGTCCCTAAGCGGTCCAGCCAGCGTCCCTTCATCTGGGCCATCAATATGCCGAGCGGAACTCCAATTAGAAAAGATAGCGTAACCGCCCCTAAACCAAATAACAAGGAATACATGATCTTATCTGCAATAATCGTGACGACTGGTACATCTGTCCGATATGTAACGGATTTACCTAAATCACCATGAAACAGCTTAGCGTAAAAATTTCCCAACTGTACAAGTAATGAGTCACGTAAACCTAAATTCGTTAAATATACTTCTTGTTGTGCAGGTGACATTTTATTCGCTGCTGCCCCTAAATAACCTTCTTCTGGCATTAAACGTAGTAATGAAAAAACAATCGTAATGATAATAAATAGTGTTAAAACTGATTGTAATAAACGTTTACCTATATACCTCAGCATCATTTCATCCTCCTTCTTCAGAAAGACAGAAGGAGATGCCGACTTTTTTATTTCGGTATCTCCTTCATAAATACGAACCGCTTTTGACTTTTTCTTGAATGTAGCAAAGATCCTACTATTTTCTCCATCATCTATGCCCGATCGTTTCAACTATCCATATTTGGTCATTAATTGAAGTTTTACTTTATTTCGCTACTTTATCTAACGCCTCCGCACGTTCCTGCTCCCATTTTGCTAAAGCTTCTTTAAACTCCTCGTTACTCATTGGTTTGTCTAAAACTCGCTGACCTTTAAATTTCTCGGCAGTCACACCAAATGGTGAATATTGAGCCTCAAATGGATTTAATTTAGAGGCAACATAGCCACTTCCTCCAACTGAATAAGGGATAACAAATGCCTCATCAATTAAGAAGGCTTCCGCTTTGGCAAATAATTCATAACGTTTTGCTGTATCAATCGTCGCATTTGCTTCGTCCACTAAGTTTTGATATTTTGATTTTCCGTTTGCTTCTGTATATCCTTCAGCTAGCTCCGGTTTATTATAAGTACCGCCTGCAGTGAATGGATCCGTATACGTTGATGGGTCGGCATAGTCTGGACCCCAGTTTGCTTCAAGAAAAGCAAATTTACCAGGTTTACGAACCTCTGATAAAAAGCCTGTAGATGGTCCTGCCTCAATGATAATATCTACAAAATCAGTACCTAATAGTTTTTCAATCTGCTGTTCAACGACTTGTGAACGATTTGCCCAATCTGGACCACCTGCGTTATAAGGCATCAATACTTTTACTGGGAAAGTTACTTTTCCTTCTAGAGCTTTTTTCGCTTTTTCCTTATATTCCAAAGCCTTCTCTTTGTTGAAAGAGTCATTATTTGTACTATCAGCTAATGGTGCTAACTGTGTATAGTCAACCCCCTCCACATTGACAAAGTTTTTCGGAGTAATCGTGTTGCTAAGCAAATCTTTTGGATTATAAGGTTCTAAAGTTAGCATTGCAGATTCACGGTCGAATGCATGGAACAATGATTTTCGGAAATCTTTATTATTGACCGCTTTCTTCCAATTATCAGGCTCATATTCTGCATCAAATTGCGGGTTAAAGTTTAATGCATAGAAATACGTATAGAAGTTATTTTGTGTTTGACGAATTTGTGATTTTTTCTTTTCATCTTTAAACCACTCATCAATAATAGAAGCTGGAATAATCGCTGAATCGACTTCTCCTCGTAAAAATAATTCAGGTTCAACTGTAGCCGCTTCTTTATTGTATTTATAACGAATACGATCAATCAGAACATTGTTTTTATCCCAATACTTATCATTTTTCACAAGTACTCGCTCATTTTGCGGTTCAAATTTATCTAAAATATAAGATCCGTTATAAAGGAAATTATCATTAGTTGTACCGAAACTATCACCTTTTTCCGCTATAAACTTACCATTAACAGGGAAGAAACAGACATAGTTCAACATAGATAGGAAGTAAGGTGTTGGCTTTTCTAAAGTATATTCTACTGTATGTTCATCTATTGCCTTTATGCCAACCTTCGTAAAATCTGTCATATCACCGTTATAGAAGGCTTCCCCATTTTTTACGACCGTAGCAATCCAAGCTGTTGATGATTCATTTTTTGCATCAAGGACATAATGTAAGCCATCTACAAAATCTTGAGCAACAACATCCGCATACTCTTTCCCATCATGAGTAACCCATTTTGCATCGTCACGTAGCTTGAACGTCCAAACTGTAGCATCGTCATTTGATGACCATTCTTTGGCTATGCTTGGTTGTACAACACCATACTTATCATACTCAATTAATCCATCGACCAAGTTCGCAGCCATAGCAAACTCATTCGTTTCAGAGGTCTTTAAGTAATTTAACGTTTTTATTTCCCCTGAATAAACCACGCGATACTCTGATTTTTTTTCACTTGAAGAATCATCACTACATGCTGCACAAATCATTACAACAAGACACACGAAAAGCAGCCAATACCTTTCCCTCATAAGCATCCCCCTAGTAATCTTATTTATCTACATAAAGTGACAGTTAAAAATCTCACTATAGCGGAACAAAAAAAGTGAGAGATTAACTATCCATTAAGCCGTCAGTAGGGGGACGAACCCCTCCCTGATTAAAGCAACACTTTATTACGAAAATCCTAACCCAACTGCATTCGTCATCCTAATTCGATCATTTTCAAATATCGGTCCACCAACAATAGGATCTTTCAAACATAAACTAGGACCGTCTAAATCTACCATCGTGATATTTTTCTGTGATGCGGCAAAATGTGCAGCGGCACTAACGCTAATTTTCGTCTCTAGCATACAACCAATCATGCATGGTATGTCGTTCGCCTCCGCAATGTGGCAAATTTTCTGCGCTTGATAAATGCCTCCTGTTTTCATGAGCTTAATATTAATCAAATCTGCAGCTCGCTTTTCGATAATTGTATAGGCATCTTTTGCAGAAAAAACACTTTCATCTGCCAAAACATTTGTCAATGTATTGGCCGTTACAAATTGCATCCCTACTAAATCATGGCAATGAACAGGCTGCTCAACCAATTCAACATTTGCATCAGCATCTTCAAGTGCACCAATAATTTGTACAGCTTGCTTCGGTGTCCAGCCCTGATTCGCGTCAACCCGTAATGTTATGGCGTGTCCAACTGCATCACGAATAGCAACAACTCGCTCTACATCACCTGCCGGATCTTTCCCCACCTTAATCTTTAAAATTTGAAAACCGCGCTGTACGGCGGCTATACTATCCTTCACCATTTCTTCAGAATCATTTACACTTATCGTAATATCTGTTATTAATTCTTTCCGAAAGCCCCCTAATAATTTATACAGAGGTGTTTGATAGTGCTTAGCAAATAAATCATAAATCGCCATATCTACCGCAGCTTTTGCACTTGTGTTTTGATAAATACTGCTGTCAATTCGCTCCATGATTTCTGTCAATTCTTCAATATCCATCCCAATAATGGCTGGCTTTATATACTCTTCAATAGCGTGCGAAATAGACCCGAGTGTTTCACCAGTAATGGCTGCAGTCGGTGCCGCTTCACCAATGCCTATTTGCCCATCATCAGTGTGAACATAGACGGCAATATTGTGAATGTTATGCACTGTTCTCAGTGCTGTTTTAAACGGTGTTATAAGCGGGGCCTCCACTTTCCCCACGACAATATTTTTAATTTTCATCCATTCACCTACCTTTAAGTTACTTATGTTAAGAACTGTAAAAGTCGAAGCACCTCATAAAAATCATCCGTTACGAATTCCACTGTATTATGTGGTTTAAACGTAGCATTCGGATAGAAAGAATTTCGATATGCTCGTGTATGATCACGATAAATGATTTCCACTACAAAGTGCTCCGGTAATGTCACTTGTAAATCTTCACGTGCCACCTTCATCGAGTCCTCAACAAGTCGCTTCGTTTCTTTAATCGTCAGTTGTGGACTCACGCTAATGGTCGCATTTCCTATCCCTTCTTTCGTGGCAAAGGTGATGATGCTATCATTAATAGATTGAATTTCCTCTGTTAACCCCACATCTCCACTGACAAACGAAACGGGAACACCATGTAAAGCAGCCGCGTACGTATTAATTAAAAATTCACTTGCATATTCACCATTAATTTTCACATCAGCAAAAACACAAAGCGTATGTGCTAAAGGGTTACGCGCGCTTCCTCCTTTACTGTGATAGCCAATAAAAATGGCGCGATCAAAGCTCTTATCAAGTCCTGCAACCATACACATCGGGTCATATGTCCACCCACGAATAACCTTGCAATTTACTGGTAGATTAGAAATATCAAGATTACGTGCTGAATCATGAGCATCCTTTAATAAAATTTCTGTCGCTCCACCAAGAATAGCCCCCTCTATAGCGGCTTCTACTTCCTTTGTCATTTGCTTTTGGAAAAACTGATAATCTGGCGCGTTTAGCTCCGTCTCACTCCAAGCTGTTGTGCCAGTAATCCCTTCAATATCTGCACTAATATAGACCTTCATAGCAATCGAAACTCCTTTACTTTATTGTCTTGAATTTTTGCTTCCACAGCTCCATAACTAGCTTCTTGTGCACCTACACGTCCGGTCCATGAAACATTATTTAAATCGTAATGCCACCATTCCTCCGAATAATTCGTAAACCCAACCATTGTCATACAGTTAAATAGAAGACGTCGATGAACACAGGCTTCCCAATCTTCCTCTGGATGTTGTTCAAAATAACGTGTCGCAGACTTTTCACTTATTTCATCAAAAGCCGTACCTAAATTTAAAGCGTTACCATCTAAATCACCTAGTGTCACATCAATCGCTCCACCTGTTAAATGAGGAGCAAGATGAGCATGTTCAATGCTAGGAAACGCAACATACTTTCTCGTTTCTCTTTCAATCTCTTGCTCAGTAAAATGCGGAAAACTCTGTGCGATTTGCTTTGAAAAACTCGTAAACAAAAATTGCTGCACTTGGAACGGCCGATAGCCATCATATAAAATAAGGCTATAATTTTTAGACAATAATAATAGCGCTTGTGTTAATCGCTCATACACTCCCTGACGTACATAAATCGCTTGTAAACTGTTTGGTATTTTTTGATGATAGTAAATGGGATTAACAAAAATCCTCGAATGTTCTTCTCCGATTTGAATGAATGGCTCTCCATTTTCACGAATTGCTGGCGTTGAGTCCCTCATTGAAGTTTTATTTACTTCAATGGGATAAAAAATAGCGTCATGTATAGTACACACCTCTACTTTCAGATTTTGATAAATTTTCGGATAATTCAGTTTTTAATGAATGTATCATACCTTATATTTATTGACTAGATAAAAACAGAAATATTACAGAGTACTAGCTATTCTCTGCGTTTCAAACAACATTCATCAATTGATTTATGCAAGAAGTCGAACGTCAACGTTTCTTCACCTATTAGGAATTTTATTCACAAATGGGATAGAAGATTACCGAAAGATAATAAAAAATGGCGAATTAAACTCAGACTTATTCGGTTATAAAAAACCTCCATTTTGATATTGATCAAAATGGAGGTAAGCTCTTCTAGATATTTCTACTAAACAGGCGAACTAAATGTATTTTTATTTTATTTCACGCACTAAGATGACGTTTCATTTACTGAAGAACGAATATGACATTGAATAATTTTATTATTAAACCTTCTTGCTGAATATAAAGTTAAAATTGATAAGCTTCAACTTTATGTCCATTTCGACCTATTGTAGTCTGTGCCTGTGAAAGTGAATTTAAAATGGCTTCCTCGGTTGCTTCTGCAGCTGCTGCAAATAATTGATTCATAATAGGATGATCCTCACGTAGTTGTATATGTGTTTCGACGAGCTGATCTGATTGATGAGCGATACGATGTGCTGTTGTAAAGCCAATGACTATATCTCCACTGCCATGTGAAAAGTGACTGCCTGTACGTCCAAGACCAATGCCACAGCGTTTAATGACACGTGTCAGTTGACGATTACTAAGCGGGGCATCTGTGGCAAGTACGATGATAATGGAGCCATCTGTTGGAGACAATATCGATTCGCTATGACCGTTAGTAGCAACATATTGGTGTGCTAAAAACTCAGAGCTTTGCCCGAAATTACTGAGGACCATACAGCCTACCATATAGTTCGTTGACCCATGTATCACAATTCGAGAAGATGAGCCAATCCCACCTTTATAGCCAAAGCACATCATTCCTTTTCCAGCACCAACTGCCCCTTCCTCTACAGTTTCAGTTGATGCCTTGCGAATCGCTTCCAAAGCATGCTCAGGTGTAATGGGACTTTCCCGAATAGAATTTAAATAACTATCGTTACATTCCCCAACAACGATATTAATAGTTCCTGTTGAAAGACCTATTTCACTATTCATATCTAGCATAAATTGCAGCGTTCCCTGTGTTACAGCTGGAACGCCAAATGTATTCGTTAACATAATTGGTGATTCAATAACCCCAAGCTCATTTACCTGCACGAGCCCTGTCGTTTTTCCAAAACCGTTTAACACATAGCTTGCAGCAGTAACCTTTTGCTGAAATAAATTGCCTTCATGCGGTAAAATCGCAGTTACTCCTGTACAAGCATGCGCGCCGTCTTGATTCATTTTCTCATCAAGTGTTACATGCCCTACACGCACGCCAGCTACATCAGTAATACAATTTTTCTCACCAGTAGATAATGTGCCAATGACGATTCCCATTTCTCGTACTTTTGGCATATTAGTCCTCCTTATGAATCGCCAAATTTACAGCAGCCTGTGCATGTAAAACTGTTGTATCAAAAATAGGTACGTTCACATCTTCTTGTTTAATAAGTAATCCAATCTCTGTACAGCCTAATATAATTCCTTGTGCGCCTGCTTGCACAAGATTCTCTATCACCTGTAAATAATAGTCCTTCGACGCTTGTTCAATTCGACCCAAGCATAATTCTTCATAGATGATACGATTAACCTCAGCGCGCTCCTCAGCAAGCGGAACAAGCACTTCAATTTCAAATCCCTCTATTCTAGCTCGATAGAAATCTTGCTCCATCGTGTACTTTGTTCCAAGAAGGGCCACTTTCTGTAAACTAGCTTTTTCTATTTGATTTGCTGTCGCATCAGCTATATGTAAAATTGGAATGGTGATCTTTGCCGTTATGATATCAATAACCTTGTGCATTGTATTTGTACAAATAACAATAAAATCTGCCCCTGCACTCTCCAGAGATTGCGCTGCCTCTGCAAGAACTTGCCCGGCCTTTTCCCACGCTCCCTCAGCTTGATAATGCTCAATTTCTTGAAAATCTACACTATATAAAATACATTTTGCTGAATGCAAGCCTCCTAATTGTTGCTTTACCTCTTCATTCATCAGACGATAATACTCTGCAGAAGACTCCCAGCTCATACCGCCAATCATACCAATTGTTTTCACGCATAATCCTCCTTTAATTTTACCATTATACTAATCATTCTATACTAAATGAGGAAATTTTCAAAAAGTTTTCAAACCTCTCTTTTCAAAATAGCCACTATCTAATTAATAAGATGGGTATAGAAGCAACAACAACATTTATACTAATAAAAAAGTAAATACACAAAGTCAATTAAATCACTAATGATTAATACAACGGTAGATGGAAACTTAGGGAATAAAAAAGTGACAATTCTTGCAACTATCCTAATCACCATATCCATCAACAGAAAATGCCAATATAAAAAAATAAAATGCCATACGTAACCTCCTTTTATTACAACATGCATTTTTCTTTTGCATCATTATATTATTTTCTCGCTGTAAAGTTTCGACAAATGGTTCATCACCATAATCTTCTAAGTATAAGTAAGTCCTTCGCTGTACTTGCATTTGAACTAGATATTTCAACTATTGGAAAAATATTTAGTAATAAAATCGTTTTCTAAAATTCAGTATTTTCAAAAAGTGGATATATTACAAAAAAACAGTGTAAACTGAAGCGTATTGAGATTGGAGGTAAACAAAATGGAATGGATATCAAATATTGTAAATGAGACTAATAGTATTTTATGGACATATTTCATTATCACACTATTATTAGCTGCAGGGTTATATTTTTCCTTTGGCACAAAGTTTGTTCAAATTCGACTTTTCCCTGAAATGTTTCGTTTAATAGTGGAAAAAAGAGAAGGAGACTCAGGCGTTTCTCCGTTCCAAGCCTTTACGATTAGCGCAGCATCGCGTGTAGGTACTGGGAATATTACAGGCGTTGCATTAGCAATCGGAGTAGGTGGACCAGGAGCAGTATTTTGGATGTGGATTATCGCCGTTTTAGGAATGGCGACTGCCTTTATTGAAAGTACGCTTGCACAGGTGTACAAAGTAAAGGATGGCGATATGTTCCGTGGTGGACCAGCCTATTATATGGAAAAAGCATTAGGCCAACGAAAATTAGGGATCATTTTTAGTATTCTTTTAACGTTAAGCTTTGGCTTTATTTTTAATGCTGTACAATCGAATACGATTGCCACTTCTGTTGGTGAGGCAT
Source organism: Lysinibacillus sp. NPDC086135 (assembly GCF_044746345.1). Taxonomy (NCBI): domain Bacteria; kingdom Bacillati; phylum Bacillota; class Bacilli; order Caryophanales; family Bacillaceae; genus Lysinibacillus; species Lysinibacillus sp. NPDC086135. The sequence continues at coordinate 125,321 of NZ_JBIVCA010000006.1, forward strand.
TCCATATTAAACCTTATATCATTGGTATTATGTTAGTTGTGTTAACGGCCATGATTATTTTTGGTGGCGTACATAGAATTGTAAAAGTTACGCAAGTACTTGTACCCGTGATGGCAGTTTTCTATTTAGCTGTAGCCCTTTTTGTTGTTGTGACAAATCTGTCTGAAATACCTGCCGTTTTCAAGCTGATTTTCACAGAAGCGTTTGGTCTTCAAGAAGCAGCTGGTGGAGCAATCGGAACTGCTATTATGCAGGGCGTACGCCGTGGTTTATTTTCAAATGAAGCCGGTATGGGTAGTGTACCTAATGCCGCAGCTACAGCAAATACGTCACACCCTGCAAAGCAAGGATTAGTGCAAAGCTTAGGTGTATTCTTTGATACAATTATGATTTGTTCTGCAACAGCGTTTATCATTATTTTAGCGGGTCTATATAATACAGGTGAAAGCGATGGAATTATTCTTACACAAAATTCCTTAGCTGTACATGTAGGTTCATGGGCTCCTTACTTTATCGCTATTGCTATTATTTTCTTTGCCTTTAGCTCCATCGTAGGAAATTACTATTACGGTGAATCTAATATTGAGTTTATGAATGCGCATAAAGGCTGGATGTTTGGCTACCGTATTTTAGTTCTTGTTATGGTGATGTTTGGTTCTCTTGCACAGGTACAGCTTGTTTGGAACTTAGCCGATCTGTTCATGGGACTAATGGCTATAATCAATATTACAATCATTATATTACTTGGTAAAATTGCCTTCCTCGTGTTAGACGACTTTACAAAGCAAAAGAAAAACGGCAAAAACCCTGTATTTTATGCAAAATCAATCCCAACATTGAAAAATACTGATTGCTGGGAAGAAGATCGATAATTATTGACAAACGCCATTCCTCTTTTGAGGAATGGCGTTTTTTGTTATGTCTGATACTAATCAATTATGTCTCGGTATAATGCCGTCCACAATCGCCTGCAAATGTTTTTTGCGCGAAAGCGTAGTGCTATCGCAGCGGCAGCAACGTGTTTTGTGCAAAAGCGAAGCAGCAGCGGCAACAGCACCGAGGTTGGTCACTCAGGCATTTTCACAGGATGTGAAGTTTTAGCCTGAGTTCCTTTATTTCAGCGGGTGTTTGGACACCCCCGCATTCATCTCACCACATATTTAGGTGGAAGACTTTTGTAACTGTCGTTTCACTTACGTTACAAAAGCCAATTTGCTGAAAGAAGTTAATATTTAAATTGACTAATTAGCTGCTTTAGCTCATCTGCCATATGCGCAAGAGCTTGTGCAGAAGCATTAATTTCTTCCATTGAAGCTAATTGTTCCTCTGTAGACGCTGCAACGTCCTCTGAAGCAGTTGCATTTCCTTGTGCAGAGAATGCTAAATCCTCCGTAACAGCTGTCACCTCTTGTACACTTGCTGACATTTGTTCAGATGCAGAAGATACCTCTTCCATTTTAGGAGTAATTTTATCCATACTCGACTTAATCACTTGGAACTTCGTGATAGCTTCGTCTGATACATGTAGTCCGTTTTGAACATCCTCTGTAACTTTTGCCATGATGTTTACGGATTGTTCGGTTTCTAACTGGATGCCATGGATTAACTCGAAAATTTGTTGTGCAGATTTCTGTGATTGCTCCGCCAACTTTCTAACTTCATCAGCAACGACTGCAAAGCCTTTTCCATGCTCTCCTGCTCTTGCTGCCTCAATTGCTGCATTAAGAGCCAGTAAGTTCGTTTGATCTGCAATGCTTGTAATAACATCTAAAATAGACGTAATTTGCTTAGAACGTTCATGTAATGTTTGAATTTTCGTATTTGAATCGGTCACTGATAAATGAATAGAGTGCATTTGATCTTTTGTATCTCGAACTGCCTTTCCACCTTCATCTGCCTGTAGCGTTGCATGCTGTGAGAGATCCGTCACGGTAGAAGAGATCTCCGCGATATGAAGAATAGCCTTCGAAAGCTCCTGTAACGATTCTGCATTCTTATTGGCACTCGTCGTTTGCGTATCAGCGCTCGTCGCAACATCTTGAATCGAAATGGCCACTTTTTCTGTAGCAATGCTCGTTTGGTTAGCATTGGCTGTTAACTCTTCTGCCGACGAAGCTACCTCTTCGGCATTTTGTTCAATTTTTTGAATAAGAGTTCTTAAACTGTCTTGCATATCGTTAAAGGCTTGCCCTAGCTGTCCAATCTCGTCATGAGATTTTACCGTCACTTTTTCAGTTAAATCACCATTACTGATGGTTACTGCACTATCCTTGAGCGCTTTAATCGGTTTTATAATTGCCTTCATGACAAAGAAGAATACAATCCCACTGATTACAATTGCAGCGATTAGTACAAGAAACGTTTTATACAAAATAGATGATGCTGATTGGTCAATTTCCTTCGCAAAAATTGTCCCTGTGATTTTCCAATTTGTCAGTTCATTCGTTGTAAAGAACAGAGTTCGGTCATCACCGTCAAAGACATAATCATACGTGCCCGATTTGCTGTCGTACATTTTGTCCATGAAGCTTTCTTTTATTTCGCTACCCGGTTCAATAGTCGGATGTGAAATAACCAATTTATCTTCATCAAAAATAGAAGGATATCCATTTTTTCCAATACTAATGGAACTAGATATTTTTTGAAGATTTGTCAATTTTATATCAATAGCAACTACCCCAGACTGATCTTTTACCTGACGAGCAATGGTTACGACCATATCTCCAGTACCAGCATCAATATAAGGTTTCGTAATTAAAACTTCTCCCTTTAATGCTGTAGCCTTTTTATACCAGTCTCGTTCCAAAAGATTATAATCAGCGCTATTCGATTTTGGTTCTAGAAATAATGAGCCCTCATTTGATCCAAGATAAATGCTCAGAACATCCGGATGTAGCTTTATATATTGTTGAAATTTTGTATATACTGCAGATCCCTGCTGTTTATACATAGAAGAATCTATTTCCTCGCTAAACACATTGATGTCGTTTTCTTTTTCGCTAATTGTTTTATCAATTAACGTATTTAAAATATTTACACTTTCATTCGCACTAAAAAGTATTTCTTCTTTTATCGAATTTTTTGCTGAAAGATACGATAAGCTTCCTACAGAAATAACTGGGATTAGTAAGATAAGAGCAAATAATGTGTAGAGCTTACCCTTAAAGCTTCCAAATAATCGTTTCATGCAATAGCTCTCCTTTTGTTTTCACAAGTTTTTAAAATATGTTTTATCCGATTAAGTTTCAAAAAAGAAAACCGCCTCGGTTCGCAACCTTCCCTTCTCTTATCGATTAAATTTTCTTCCTATGCTTTTATCGGACGAAATACTTAAATTCAAACCCCTTTTTTCATTTTTTTGATTTTCTTAACATAAATTCTTCTATTCTTGACACAACTTCAATATGTAGTGAAACACAAAACCCCTATGTATCACGTTTTAACTATGCTACATAGGGGCTATTGTTGTTAGTATTTAAATGCTTGAATCGATTCTTGTAGGTCAACCGCCATTTTTGCCAAATGTGTAGAGGCTGCTGCTACTTCTTCCATTGCTGCATTTTGTTCCTCAGAGGATGCCGCAACACTTTGAACATTGCTACTTGATTTCATAGATACTTCGCTAATGTAGTCGATTTCTTTTACAAGTTTTTCGATATCTTGATGGATCATTCGAATAGCTGCTGTAACTGATTCGGTTTGTGCTTGCATATCATTAATGGCATTGTCAATTTGCATGAAATTATCTCTTGCCACATTTACTTTTTCACGACCGACTTTTACAGAATCATTACTATTGATCATGTCTTCCTCGATTATTCTTGTATCCTCAGTAATTTGCACAACAACCTTTTCAATATCTACTGCTGCTAAATTCGATTCATCTGCTAGCTTTCGCACCTCTTCTGCCACTACGGCAAAACCCTTGCCATGCTCACCGCTTCGTGCTGCTTCTATAGAGGCGTTGATAGCCAATAGATTTGTTTGGGTAGCTATATTTTTAATAACATTGACTGCTGAGACGATTGCTGCAGTATTTTCATCTAAGTCTTTAACACGTGTACTTAGCTCTGCTGTATTTTCCGCAATTTCATTCATCTGTTCAATGACATTACGAACTGAGGAACGTCCTATGCTAGCCATATTTTTAGTTTCTACTGTTGCATCGTTCACATGATCAATACTCGTTGATATGTCATTCATTTTTTTCAAAATGTGGGAGGATAAGTTACGTACATCACCTGTCAATGTATCCTGTTCTTCAATACCATGGGCAATATCTTGAATCGATTCTGAGACAACTTCTGTTGCCTGTGTCACTTCCATACTACTCGCTGTGAGCTGCTCGGAAGTTGCTGCTACTTGCTCAGATGAATTAGCGACATGCTTCATAGTATGACTAAGCTTTTCTGACATCGAATTAAACGAAGCTGCCAGCTGCACAAACTCATCTTTTGTTTTAAATTGCAGGTGCGTTTGTAAATTGCCATTTGAGAATTTGTCCATTTCTACTACAGTTTGTTGAATATTTTTAGCGACTCTACGACCAAAAGCTGTCGCAATAATAATGCTTATAAGCAAGGAAACAATTGCTAATATGGCAATTTCTTTGCCACTGTTGTCGCCTTTTTGCTTTGTAGCCTCTATACGCGCCTGCATTTCGTCCTGCTGGGCCGTTGCCATCGTTTTTCCAAACTCAACAAGCTTTAGAGAGCCTTTCCCTAAAATCGGTAATGCCAACTGCTGTGCTTGCAGTTTTTCCCCACTTTGAAAAAGCGGTACAATTTGTTCATCTATTGGCTTTTCCCATTCCTCTAACTGCCTTAAAAACTGTTCAAAGTTCTTATTTTTATGTCCGAGTTCTTCAAGACGATGAATAGATTTATGTAAAGTATCTCTTATTTCGAGATGATTATTGAGCATGTCTTCTTTACCATATAATATATACCCCCGAATAGCGGCGTTTGCCCGAACCGTTTGGAAGGAAATATCATTATACAAATTGATTAATTCCGTCTTTTTTTCGATTTCCACAAGTGTTTGTTTATTATCATTTAAAAAATATATGGCAATACTAGTAATTAGTAAAAGAAAGACTAAAACTATACCAAAAGAAAATTGCAGTTTTCGTTCTACCGTTGATTTCATACGACTCCCTCTATTCCCCTCTAAACGTTAATCCACTTAAAGTATAGACTAAATTTACCTATCTCCCTATAATAAGTGCGTCTTTTATCATAAATTAACACAAAAATTTTACAAAAATAAAACATATCACCAAATGTCTTGACTTCTCTAAATTCTAAACAGCAGCTTCAAAGCACGCCTCTATTTATGGGGGTTTTTTAGCACCCACTAAAATTTGAATTACCATTTCATCGGGCGCCCCCAGGATGCTTTGCTCTGCGCGTCAGCAACAAACGTTTTTTCTGCGCGAAAGCGAAGCGTCAGCACAAAGCTACCAGTCGTAACGGAAGTCACCCCCTCGTTATGGAACTGATCAATATTTTTGAAAATATCCTATTCTACCGGTTTTAAGAAAAAACATTCACTACGCTTCTGTTATCTAATTGGTCCAAATACCTAATTTTAGGTATACTATAATAATAGAAAATGAGTAAGCCAGATTTGTATGTGAGTTTAGTAGTAGGCTCTAATTGTGATATCGAATCTCTTGCATTACGCTCAGTACTTGAGTCATTTGGTGTTCGAGTAACACTTCATTTAATAGGAAGACCAAATGATTTTATTGATGTTTTATCAGGAGAAGATTTGAATGATCAAATAGATTATTTAATTTTAAACTTTCACGGGATGAAGGACGCTTTTGCATGCCAGAGCTAGGCCCAGAAATTTATGAGTTAAATAAACCTAGAGGTGAACTTTTCGGTCCTCAAGAGATCTCGAATTATTGTAAATTAAAGTTATTGCCTCTGGCTGTACTCTAGGTGAAAAACAGCTAGCAAATGCATTTTTAAAAAGTGGTTGCCATTCATATTTAGGCCCGAATGATTATATAGATGGGAATGCAAATTTAATGTTTCTTATAAGATTTATGTACGAAATCATCGCCAATAAGCGAACACAGCAGGAAGCCATAGAACTCGCAAAATCGATTGACGAGGAAACTTCAAAGTATCAGCTTAATTTTGCATAGAAGATAAATCCGAAAAAAAATCGTAGCCTATGCTACGATTTTCTTAATTATCGTTGATGTTTTTTTACCATAGACTCTGTAAAAATCTGAGATTGCCCCTTTGGAATACTTAATGTTTGCCAATCAGAGCCCTTTAGTTGTTTAGCAATGTAAACGATTTGACCGACATGTTGTGAATAGTGGGACATTTGTCTTTCGATAGCGTCTATCACGGAATGCCGTTCTCCTCTTATCGTTACAAACCTTTGTAAATCAGTTTCCCTTAATCCTAGTAAAGCATCTAAAAATACTTGCCAGCCCTTTTCCCATACCATCATAATCTCTTCTTTTGTCTGAAGGCTATCGTTAAATTCATCGTCACGATTTCTCGTTTCTTTCTCACCATCTGTCGTTAGAAAGTCAGTCCATCTCGATATCATATTACCGCTAACATGTTTTACGATAACGGCAATACTATTGGATTCTTCATTAAAAGCCCAATGCAGTTGTTCATTATCCAAATGTAAGAGTGTTTTATCACCTTGTTCTTTCACACTTTTAAACCTTTTCTGAACAACGTTTAAGTAAGTCTGCCCCATGCTCATTCATGAACGCCCCCTTTGTATGTCCATTAGCTGCTATAAATATTTTATATCAAACAAAATCTTTCCCTCATTCTACACTATAAACGAGGCTAAAGTTATAAAGGTTTAAATTTAACCAAAAAAACCGTCTCTTCATACTATTGAGACGGTTTCCTTCTATCCATTATAAATTTTCATCAATATATGTTTCTATATCTGATGCAATTGTGTCAATAGGGACATCCTCGGCATTATCTGCAAATCCAGAATACATTTTTACGATTTTGCCATCTTTATCTACTAAGAAAAATTGATTTCCGTGTATCACTTGATCGCTCTTAGGATCATCTTTCACCCATATTTTAGTTGATTTTATAGCGAACTGCTCGATATATTTTTGTGAATATCCAGTAAGAAGATTCCATTTTGATTCATCCGAAACATTATATTTGCCTAAATAATTAGCTAATATTTCAGGCTTATCTACATCAGGATCAATTGAAAACGCAACAATATTATAATCTTCCACACCTTTTTTCTTCAGCTTTTCTTGAACTTGCGTCATATTAAAGGTCATTGGTGGACAAATTGATGTACAATTTGTGAAAATATACATACCAATCCATGGTTTCCCTTTTAAACTCTCTAAAGAAACTTTTTCTCCGCGTTGATTGATATGTTCAAAATCCGGTAACTCCAAGCTATAATCTGCTTTAAATTTTGTATTTCCACACGCACTCAGCACTGCAGCTAATGCAAAAAGTAGAACAAGCCCAATTATTTTATTTCTCATCTTTAACACGCTCCCTACTAACACTATCCCCATCCTATCGTACGATGTAAATATTGGCAAGGACACTCAAGTGACAGCTTTCGTACATCTTTGTGAAATCGATTTCACTTTAAGGAAACAAGTGCATCATGAATTGCATCTAATTTAACTTCTACTCGATGTAGTAAATAAAACGACACTAAGATAGGAAAACCGATATCCGATATCATGTTTAACCACTGTTCCATGTGGCCCCTCCTTTACTAAGCTTATAATAAATTCTATTGCTAAAATGGTCCTTGCAGAAAATTCCGCAAAGACCATTTCATGACTATTCGATCCCTAATTCAAATTCTCTTACTTGTCGATCAACGATGCGAGCCCCAGTCATTGCCACCAAAGCACTAGCTTGTCTATCAAAAACATTTTTAACGATAATCGTTTGCATGACCTGTTGAATTTCCTCCGCTGTTAAATTTGGCTTCGGTGTATCAATCGCAATCGTTGTCGTTTTCCCTGCTGCTGTCTCGAATTGCAGCTCTAAAACTTGTGTCATTGCTTTCTCCCCCTTAGGATAAGTCTGTAGTTTCTTGTTTTACAATGCTATCTAGTGCGTGTGAAGATAGACTTGCAATGGCCTTTGCTACGTCTACTAAATCCTCTGCTGTATGCGAGCCGTTTAAATTGCGGTACGATTTAATTGTAAACACGGGCTCGTTTTGTGCATTCTGTCCAGTGATATACTTCAAGCGCAATGTAGCACCTATGAAATTGACTTTTGCCATGAGCGTCACCTCCTTTACACAATATATACTGACTTATTGCTAAAAAAGGGACATTTAGGATGGATTTTTTTCTGCAAGCTTTTATAATAGAGTAAGAGAAGGCAAAGAGGTGAACGATTTGTTAACTGGTTGGTTTTTATGGTTTATCCTATTTTGGGTAGTTGTGCTTATTTCGTTTATGGCGATAGGCGGATTTTTCATGTTCCGCAAATTTTTAAAGGCATTACCGAAACAGGACGGTAAATCTGATTTAGATTGGCAAGAGTATTATTTAGATAAAACGATTCATTTATGGGGACAACCTGAGAAGGAGCTTTTATATGAACTTGTAAGCCCTGTACCTGAGCTATTTCGACAAGTAGCAAAGGAAAAAATTGCAGGGAAAATTGGCGAACTAGCTATAGAAGAAAAAGCACCTGCCATTGACCAAGATTTAATTATTCGTGGCTATATCCAAGCAACGCCAAAGCGCGACCATAAATTTTTACGTAAAAAGTTAGATGAAATGCAAATTGACATCGCTCCATATGAACATTTGTTTGATTAATGGTACGCTGCACAATGATTTGTGCAGCGTTTTTACTGACCTTAGATAAGTTTCATCATATATTCTCTGCTAGTACAGGGGGAGTCAATCCATCACTCTGAGTTCTTACCCTCACTTTTTTTCCGTCGCCTTTGTCTTTCTTTTCGTCATTCGAACGACGCTTTCTGTCGCTTTGCCAAGCCTCTCAATCGCTCGAATTGCTCTATCCATCAGCCAAACTGCGCGCAACAAAAAAACTACACTAGATGAAATCTCTAGTGTAGTCTCCCATTAAATATTCTTTAGCGGAATTGTTTTTTTGATTTTAATAAATTGAATAAGCATTGCGATTCGCCAAGGAAGTAACATAGCGAACGCTAAAATCCAAAACATTCCTGCTAACTCACCAACGTCAATGGAGCTACTTAATATCATTTTTGCAATTACACGGAATACTAATAGTCCGATTAATATAAAAACGAATGCTTTTGAACGCTTTAAATAAATATCTTGGCCTTTTACTTCAAATTTAGAAGTGGCAATTAAGATTGTTGAGAACACCATTCCGACTGCTGTCGCTTCAAGGATTTGCATAGGTGGTACTCGAAATTGTTCAAATAAAAACATTAACGCACCTGAAGACATTGCAATAGGTGGAATGATAATTTTCTTCTCATTTGTCGGTTTCTTAGATGCTCGCATACGAATAACCATGACAAAGGTACCCATAAAAATGGCCATTATGGTTGAACCTATTACATAATATTGAGAAGGGATATTGTCAAACATAAAATTTCCTCCTCCAATGTCATTAACAATTTTGTCCAAGTAATTGATCAACTACAGCCTTTAATCTTTCTGGCTCGAAAGGTTTTGTCATAAAATCCTTTGCGCCACTTTCAATTGCTTCCACGATTAACTTCTGTTGTCCTAAAGCTGTAATCATAATTATTTTTGCATCTGGAAATTCGGGGATGATTTCTTTTACTGCTTCTATACCTGTCATAACGGGCATCGTTACATCCATCGTTACTAGATCTGGTTGTAACTCACGATACATCGCCACAGCTTCTTTACCATTTCCTGCATTGCCGACTACCTCATAACCCCATTCAGAAAACATATTACTGATTGCAACACGCATAAAGAGCGTATCATCCACTACTAAAACTGTAGGCACATGTTCATCTCCCTCCACGTTATAGTACAGTATGGCTTCTTTAGTTTAGCAGATTAGAAGCCTGTAAATCCACCAAAAATAGGCTGTAAAATGCGTGTTAAATACGTTAAACCGTCGAAGAATAACATTACACCAACGACAATCATAATATAACCGCCGATTTTCACAATTTTTTGGCTATGTGTACGAATCCAAGTCATACGTGCTATAAAGAAAGATAACACGAAAAACGGAATCGCAAAGCCTAAATAATAAGCTAACATATAGCTAATGCCTGCGCTTGGATTTGCACCAGCTAATGTAATAATCGATGCTAAAATTGGACCTGTACAAGGCGTCCAACCAGCCGCAAATGCTATTCCGATTAATACTGATCCCAAATAACCAGAAGGTCGGTTTTTAAATTGGAATTTTCGATCCTTCATTAAAAAGTCAATTTGTAGTAATCCCACAATCATTAAACCAAATACAACGATTAAGATGGCACCAACCTGACGTAATAATGTGTGATAATTAAGGAAGAACTTGGCGGCTAATGATGTTCCTAGTCCAATCATAATAAAGATAATTGAAAATCCTAGTAAAAAGAAGAGGGTATGCAAAACTGCACGCTTTTGCATCATACCTCGTTCCGATTTTAGCTCGTCTAACGACATACCTGTTATGTATGATAAAAATGCTGGATACAGCGGTAGGGTACATGGTGAAATAAAGCTTAAAAACCCTGCACCTAAAGCTAAAAATACGTTAATATCAGTTTCCATATTTTTCACTCGCTCCTTACAGTTACTGTTTCCATCGTACCAAAAATCACTGTAAATTGCGCCCTTCCTGTTTGTGAACGTTTCATGGCAAAAAGGTGTTGAAAAAGTGAAGTTCCATCATATTATCATACAAATTTAATTTTCAGACCTTATTAAATCAACGTGTATTTGCTAATGTACTTTTGCATTATGCGCTCCCCTTATATTATCTGTCAACAAAATTCGCCATAATTCTACACTTCAAATTTTGTCTCTTTGAGCATATCAAAAGACACTAGCAACAGAGCTTTTGCTGGGCTGTTGTAAAGCCGCCGTTACCTGCCGCTTGCAGAGTTGTAGTACCCTTTTTTATTTACTGTTAATAGTTCGTAAATTAACTTTCTTCATGTATAATTAAAAAACAATAGAGCAATTGATAGCGATAAATGAGGTGTAGTCCTTGGAATTAAGAAAAATTAAACCAAAAAAAATATATGAAGAAGTATCTGAAATCCTCTATGAAAAAATTAGAACTGGCGAACTGAAGCCTGGTGACCGACTTGATTCAGTAGAACAACTTGCTGAACAATTACAAGTAAGCAGATCTGCCATTCGGGAAGCTCTTTCCGCTTTAAAAGCGATGGGGCTTATTGAAATTAAACAAGGCTCAGGTACATTTGTTAAAAGTAATCAATCCAATCAACTCGATTTCCCCTTATCAACCGCCATTTTAACAAATAAGCAAGATATCTCACATTTGTTAGAAGTACGTAAAATTATCGAAGTAGGCACTGCAGCTAGCGCAGCTATTCATCGAACAGAAGAAGACATACAGTCAATGATGCAAATTTTGGATGAGATGAAACGAGTACAAGGAGATGAAGAGCTAGGAGAAAAAGTGGATTTTCAATTTCACGCGGCCATTTCTGCAGCGTCTCAAAACCCCCTACTTACAACTATATTGGACCAGGTTTCAGCTTTAATGATCGCAACGATGAAAGAGACACGTCGAATTTGGTTGTACTCTAAAAAAATTACGAGCGAAAAGCTGTATGATGAACATATGCAAATCTTCCTCGCGATTAAACAGCAAAATGAAGAGCTTGCAAAACATGCTATGGCTTCACATTTAAGTAATGTGGAAAAGGTCTTAATGCAATATTTTGAAACAACTAAATCTATGAAATAAGAAGATGAGACAAAAGCGTTTCAGCCAACAAAAATACCGAACTATCCAATGAAACGCCCATGAAGTGTTTCGGAATAGTTCGGTTTTTCTAGTTATCGTGTTTTGTTAATTTAGAGATTATTCGGTCTTACGAAGGAACCATTTTAGTTTGTCCCAGTTTCTTCGAATTTTTCGAAAATTAATAATAAACACCTTTTATTCATCTGAACAGTTGTAGTATTATAAAAACAATATATTTATTCACTAAGTCATCAGATGACCTGTTGATTAGTTATTTAGTGAATAATAGAGACAAAAAGGAGCGATTTTCATGAAAGTAACACTTTTTGCGACTTGTTTAGTTGATATGTTTCAAGGTGATGTAGGAAAAGCTGTTGTGGAAGTTCTAGAAAGGCTCGGCTGTGACCTAGATTTTCCTGAAAATCAAATTTGCTGTGGACAACCTGCCTATAATAGTGGCTACGTAAAAGACTCTAAAAATGCTATGAAAAAAATGATTACCACCTTTGAACATGCCCAATTTGTTGTCTCCCCTTCTGGTTCCTGCGCTTATATGTTTAAGGAATACCCAAAGGTGTTTAAGGGAGATCCAGTTTGGGAGCCAAAAGCGCAAGCATTGGCAGATAAAACATATGAATTTACTGAGTTTATTGTAGATATATTAAGGGTCGAGGATGTAGGAGCACATTTAGAGGGCAAGGCTACTTATCATACCTCCTGTCATATGACACGTCTACTCGGTGTTACAGATGCACCGTTTAAACTATTAAATCAAGTAAAAGGCTTACAGTATGTAGAACTCCCAGGAAAAGAAAGATGCTGTGGGTTTGGCGGAACATTTTCAGTAAAAATGGGCAATATTTCTGGAGAAATGGTCAATGAGAAAGTACAAAATGTTGAAGAAACGGGGGCAGACATTTTAATCGGTGCAGATGCTGGCTGCTTAATCAATATTGGTGGTCGAATTAATCGACAAGGTAAGCCTATTAAAGTCATGCATATTGCGGAAGTATTAAATTGTCACTAAGAGGGGGTAAAAGAAATGTCCATGAAAACAAGTGATGAACGCTTTAATCATCGTGTAACGAAAGAATTAGAAAATATGTTTATGCGCGGAGCTGTATCAAGCGCACAGGAGCGCTTACAAACACGTCGGCTACAACAAGCTGATGAGCTCGGACATTGGGAGGAATGGCGCTCTCACGGCGAAGAAATTCGAAAGCATGTGCTGGCGAACTTAGATTATTACTTATATCAGCTAAGTGAAAACGTCTCTAAAAGAGGTGGACATGTTTACTTTGCGCAAACAGCGAAAGAAGCGACAAACTATATTGAAAGTATCGCGAAAAAGAAGAATGCTGCTAAAATTGTAAAATCAAAATCTATGGTGACGGAGGAAATTGATTTAAACGCCGCTTTAGAAAAGCTCGGGTGTGAGGTCATTGAAACTGATCTTGGAGAGTACATTTTACAAGTAGATGATCATGAGCCACCCTCTCATATCATTGCTCCAGCTTTGCATAAAAATAAGGAACAGATTCGTGACATTTTTAAAGAAAAACAAGGTTATGAGAAAACCGAAAAGCCTGAAGAACTAGCTCTATATGTACGTGAAAAATTAAGAAATGATTATTTAACAGCAGACATTGGCATTACAGGCTGTAACTTTGCTATTGCGGAGAGCGGCTCGATTACACTCGTGACAAATGAAGGAAACGCAGATTTAGTAACAGCCTTGCCGAAAACACAAATTACGGTAATGGGAATGGAAAGAATTGTGCCTACATTTGAAGAGATGGAAGTACTAGTAAGCTTATTAACAAGAAGCGCGGTTGGGCAAAAGCTAACAAGCTATATTACCACATTAACGGGAATCAAAGATGAAGGTGACACAGATGGACCAGAGGAATTCCATTTAGTCATTGTTGATAATGGACGTGCTGATATTTTAGGCAGTGAATTCCAGCCTATTTTACAATGTATACGCTGTGCAGCTTGTGTTAACGCATGTCCTGTTTATCGACATGTTGGCGGTCATGCTTATGGATCTATTTATTCTGGGCCAGTAGGTGTCGTTCTTTCACCATTATTAGGTGGCTATGAGGATTTTAAAGAGTTGCCATATGCCTCCACATTATGCGGTGCCTGCACAGATGCTTGTCCTGTCAAAATACCATTACATCAGCTTATTCATAGACATCGTCAAGTAATTGTCGAAAACGAAGGAAAGGCACCTGTATCGGAAAAGTTATTAATGAAGGCCTTTGGTCTAGGTGCTTCCTCCCCTGCCCTATATAAAATGGCGACAAAAATGGCTTCACCAGTGATGGCTCCATTTACAAGAGATCAGAAAATTTCTAATGGCCCAGGTCCACTAAAAGCATGGACGGAAGCAAGGGATTTTCCAGCCCCCAATAAAGATAATTTCCGTGACTGGTTTAAACACCGACAAAAAGGAGGCGATGAATAATGACAGGTACAATTGAAAATAGAGATGTATTTTTAACGAAAATTGCAAGACAGCTTGGACGTGCACCAAAAACAGAAATCGTACGGCCTACATGGCAATATAACCCTCAAGATCGTGTCCTACATGATGCTACACAAGATGAGTTACTAGAGGTTTTAGTTGAACAATGCAAAAATATTCATACGGATATTGTCATTACAAATACAGCTAATCTTCCTGCAGATTTACAAAAAATAGTTGAAAATTATGGAGGTCAATCTGTTATAACATGGAAAGATGAGCGTTTCCAAAACTATGGCCTAGGAACATTAATGACTGAGCAATGGCCTCAAGAAAAGATTCAACTGTACGAATGGAATTCTGAGCAGCCACAGGAAAATATTCGACAAGCTAAAAAAGCTAACATTGGCATTACGATAAGTGAAATTACATTAGCAGAATCGGGAACTGCAGTACTTTTTAGTGATAAGGATAAAGGTAGATCCGTTAGCTTTTTACCAGAGAAGTCTATTATTTTAATTCCTAAAAGTACTATTGTTCCACGCATGACGCAAGCAGCCCGCTTTATTCATGAAAAAGTCGGACGTGGCGAGCAAATTGCCTCTTGCATCAACTTTATAACAGGACCAAGTAATTCTGCGGATATCGAAATGATTCTGATCGTTGGTGTACATGGACCAATTAAAGCCACTTATATTGTGATTGAAGATCAGTAAAACCGATCAACCAGGCATACTTCAACATTGAAGAAATGCCTGGTTTTATCTGTTGCAGTTGCAATAGTATCTCGTTGATGGATAGTTAATCGCTAATAAACTTTCACTAATCACCGATTAAACTGCGCATTTCTCTGTTACATTAATTTGCTACACTTTCAGTTACTATCTTCTTTTGTTCATAAAACTCTGGATGTGCTTCTTTTAAAACAGATGTTCGTAGCATAACTAGTGATATCATCACGATAATGACACTCGTGATAAGTAAAATAACCGTTGCTGGGAATGTATCGTACAAGATGCCGTATACGATCATACCAATCGGCATCATTGACATCGCCATTGTTTCCATTAATCCCAATACGCGTCCACGATATTCTTCTGAAATTAACTTTTGCATATAAACCATAATTGGCATGTTGATCCCCATCTCAAAAATAGCGAAAATAAAGTAGATTACAATATAAAAGATTACTATAGCTAGATAGGATAAATTCGTTATTAATGGAACAACCGCCAGTCCTAAACTACTAGCCAACAGCAATAAGCTAATTTTAGAAAAACGTAGTGGCGCCTTAACCTCTTTACGTGTTGCGAAAACGAGGGAAGCTACAAGCATACCAACTGCACCCGAAGCCTCTATAAAACCAAAATGCGTTGATTTTACTTTTAGTAATTCAATAATAATATAGGTCCCCCCTACAACGATGGCAGAGAAAAACAAATTAATCCATAATGAAATCCACATGATTGTTTTAACAACTTTTTGTTGCTTAATATAACGAAAGCCACTAGCAAGCCCAGCCCATATCTTTTCCTTTTCTACAGTAGGTTCTCTTGTACTATAGAGAGTAAAATTCATTGTCGCTTCTAAGCAAAAAGCAATTACATAGGCCACCATATGTACAAGCAAAAAGGCTTTCATAGAGAAAAATCCATACATCATTCCACCGATTACTGGCCCACCAATTGCTGCTAATGACACTGACATTTGATTGAATGACATTGCTTTCTGTAGGCGTTCTGGATTTACTAGTGTAGCGATTGAGGAAGAAAATGTTACACCTGAAAAGGCTGAGCATATTGTATTAAATACAGTTGCTATATAAATAGCATAAACCGACAAACCGACCATTTCTGTATAGAGTAGTAGCCCTGAAACGGTCAATATCGTACCTGCTTGTGCTAATAAAATCGTGCGTTTCTTTGAATAATTATCAGCTACATACCCTGCCAGAGGCGCGACTAATGCACGAGGCAAAATGGAACATATCATAGTAGTAGCAAAACTCATCGCTGACCCTGTCAGTGCCAAAATATATAAACCTATCCCAAATGACAATACATGTGACCCTAACAACGAGATCATTTTACTGGTTGTGAATGTCCATAAATGGTACGTCGCCTTTTTATACTTTTGCGCTTCATTCATCTAAAACCCCTCCATATTTTTAATTATTTTAAAAAGTTTAATTTAATTAAACAAAATATAACACACCTCCCTCTTCCCACGCAACAAAAAGTTTAATATAATTAAACAAAGGACATATTTTAAAAGGAGGCGAGGCAGTGGACTCTTTAGGCACACGAATTCGCAAATTAAGGAAGGAACGAAAATTAACATTAGAGGCACTTGCTGGTGATCGTCTAACAAAAGGTATGTTAAGTCAAATTGAAAATGATAAGGCCAAGCCTTCGATGGAAAGTCTAGAATATATTGCAGAGCGTTTACATGTAAAAGCAAGTGAATTACTTGAAGAAATAGCCCCTTCTACGATACGTCACCTTTTAGAACAGGTGGAAATATTATATGCAGAAGTAGAGCTAGGTAATAATACAGAAAATTTGCAACAAATCAAAGAGATGATTAAGCCTTATGTAGAAGAGCTTCCTCTTAGCTATGAAGCTGGTCGTTTACTTTATATATATGCAGTAGCTCAATATCAAGCGGGATTAACGACATGGGAATCACCGCTTCAACAAGCACGCTTTATGTTTAAAGAAATTAATTTACTAAGTCATTGGTTTGAAACTTATAGATTACAGTCCGCGATATTCACGGAAGATCGAAACTATAAAATGGCTTATTCCTGTATCTTACAAGCTAAAGAAGAAGCTGAACAAGAAAATTATCAATTAGATTCACGAGATGCTGGAAAAATGGCTTATTTTATTAGTGTTTTTCAATTAGCAATAGGGGAACATGAAGCAGGTAAACAACTCGTTAAAGAGACAATTGCCAATGCACATAAAAATCAATTTTACTCTTATATTGATGATATGTACCGTATTGCAGCGTTTTGTGCCATGATTGACAATGATTTTGAGCATGCAGAACATTTGATCAAGAAGCTAGAACAGTATCGAGTTTTTGCGGAACAAGTGGATGTAGATGCTTTTATTTTCACATTACGAGCACATTACTATAACAATTTCACTCATGATTATGAAAAGGCACTAGAAGAAATAGAGCGCTTTCGTCCACTTATGGATTTGGGATCGGTTAAATTTGATGAAAACCTATATTATTCTGAAAAGGGGAAATCCTTATATTTACTAGGTCGTTATGAAGAAGCAAAGGAAGCTTTTGAACATTTTACAAAGCTCCCTTCATTCATCCAACATCCATTTGATATATTAGGCTTAAATGAGTCCTTTTCCTATAAAGCACTTTGCTATGCACATTTCGGTGAGTTAACAACTGCCTACGAAATCGCCAAAATGGCCTATATCGATTCTCAGGATTTAATTGATCTACCCTATAAACAAAAAATCGAAGAAACTTATTATTCAATTAAAGCACAAATTAATTCGGTTCAATAAATAAAAGGGATTGCACATTTTAAAATTTATGGCAATCCCTTTTTGACTTTTAGCTCGATTTATCTTTCTTCATTTCCTTCTGAATGTTGCGAAGAGCTTTTTTCGAACCACGCTCTATATCATGCTGAAGCTTGCGTTCTTTATAATCTACAAACAATGTCTCTAAATCATATCCTTCTGGGTATAATTCTGTTGCCGGTAGCTCTAATACCAGTCGTTTAACATTTATCTTTACGAATTCTCCCTCATAGAACACGACAACATTATAGAAATTATCCATTTCTTGATAAACGATTCCAACGTCAGCATGATCTAACAGCTTTACACGATCTCCCTTTTTAAAATCATACTTTGCTTTGGTTCTCTCTTGCTCAATCTTAGGCTTCCTGATTTTACTGTCATTTACTTGTTTTAGATGATAATCCTTATTGTCAATATAGCTCTTCGCTCTTTGTAATACGGTTTCACGTATATTCATTTTCTTAGAAATCCATAGCGCATTACTTTCTCCAGATGTTCCGATGACTAATTGATATAACGGTTCTAAAGTTTCACTATTAAAACGCATAGCCGCATTCATAAAATCACTATGCATTTCAGAGAAACGCTTAATTTCTCCATAATGGGTAGTTGCTACTGTCATGCAGCCCATATGATAGAACTCCTCTAAAATCGAAATCGCCAATGCTGCTCCTTCATTTGGTTCCGTCCCACTCCCTATTTCATCAAATAACAATAGAGTATTATTATTGGATGCTCTCATAATATCCGAAAGATTTTTCATATGGGAAGAAAACGTACTAAGTGCATTTTCAATACTTTGATTGTCACCAATGTCTACAAAAATGTGATCAAACACAGCTATTTCAGTACCTTTATCTGCAACAATATGGAAGCCTGACATTGTAGCCAATGTTAACAAGCCAATCGTTTTGAGAACAACGGTTTTACCACCTGCATTCGGTCCTGTAATGATCAAGCTGCGATAGTCTTTACCAATTTCAAAATGAAGTGGCACCGCCTTACCTGTTAACAATGGATGCTTACAATTAACGAGCTTAATATAGCCAACATCATTTAAGCTCGGTTCAGCTCCTCCAATGTGCTTGCTAAACTTGGCTTTGGCAAACACCATATCATATTGGCTAATTAACTCCATGTTGATATTGATTTCACGAATATTTTCCATCAGGAGCCCAGATAAAGTCGCCAAAATCTGATATTCCTCCACCGCTTCCTCTGCTTTCAAAGTAGCCAATTCCACATTTAATTTTGCTACTATACTAGGCTCCATAAAGACCGTTGCACCTTTAGATGAAATTTCTACAATTGTTCCTTGCACATGATTTTTATAGGAAGCCTTAATGGGAATCGTGTATCGATCATCCTTTTTACTGATAAAAAATTCCTGGATATATGTTTTATTAGCACTATTATTTAAAAATTTAGTTAGTCGGTCTTTAATTTTTTCCTCTGTTGTCTCGATATGATTGCGGATACGCTTTAATTCTCTACTAGCAGCTGAATCAACACGATTGGCTTTAATCGCAAAATTAATCTCCTCTTCCACACTTTTAAATTCAGCCATCGAATTAGCATAGGATGCAAGTACTGGCGCAAAAAATTCCTTTTCCAGCATAAATTTTTTAATTTTTCTGCACCCTCTTAAAAAATCTGAGATGCTAACCAATTCACTAGGGTCTAAAATAATCCCCTTTTCAAGCTTTTTGATAGTATTGTCAATATTCGTTACCCCTAAAAACGGGACATGACCTTCTGCATCTAAAATGGCTCGTGCCTCTGTCGTTTCATTCAATCGATTTTTTACAACTGTCAAAATTGGGCTCGGCGTTAATTTATCTAATAACTGTTTACCTAATCCACTGACACAGTATGATTTAACGATTTCCTTCAATTCATTGTATTGTAACTTCTCAAAAGTAGTATGATTCATTGTTAATGTCTCCTCACTATGATTTTTCCATAATCATTCATGAAGATACCTACTCAATAGATAGCAATGATTTTTTATTCAATTAAAAAAGAGAAAAAAGCTGTGGGGATCCCACAGCTTTTACATTACAAGGCATGTGTAAACAAGCATCGCGAAAAAAACTTCAATCAATTATGCCTCGGCATAATTGCGTTTGGAGGCTTTAGGCCAAACACGATGTTGGTCACTCCTTCGTTGCCACAGGCCGCAGCGTTTTTATACGGAGTTCCTCTAACCGCTATTAAAAGAAGTATTTTTAGAGCATTACACGCTTTATAAAGTATTGTAGGTATCTTCATAGGTATCGAAATAAATCCATGACTAAATAAGGGGTCACTTTTATGACATAAATCCCCTGTCGTCATTACATTTATTTCATTAAGTTGTTCCTATTTAGAACCTACCGCACTCATCAAAAGCACCTCTCATTAATTTATAATATTCATCATTGTTATCTAATTGATTGACGTTATATTACTATATGTTGACAAAAAAGTAAAGTTGCATATTTTTGTCTAACAATAAAAGAAATCTGATTAACTATAAATGGACAAACCAACAATTAAGCAAACTGTTCCAAGCAATAGGTAAATTATTATTTTAGTAACCTAATAAGCTAATTTATCTAACCAAAGTGCTCCATAATAGACCCACTTGACCAAAGCCTTCATCTTTATGTACTACTATCCTACCTAAGCTTTTTTACCGCTCTACTTTTAATACAAAAAATTTTTTCCTTCTTTACATAAGAACTAATATGACCTAATTTTTTAAATTTTTTATCGTACCATATTCTATTATTTAAATTATCTAGCCAGAAAGTTGCTTTTTTCCAAGTCACCATTCTTAATAAAAACTTTTATTATTTTTTTAAAATGAGGGCTGTATTGAAATTCTTCACACTCTACGATAGTCATTCCTTTATGAAAATTATGGGAAGCCTCTTTATACATTTTTAATTCTGAGTATAATAGCCCAATATAAATATAGGCACTTGATATTTCCCTAGGAGTAAATGGTAGTTTCAAAGCCTTCGTCATAATATTAATCGCTTTATTTTTCATAAAAAAAACATCATATAGATTAGCTTTTTTGACAATGCGATTATACGCTCTTGATGCTTTATCTTTTGGTAAATTTTTTATTTAGAATACCCCCTGTATCTTTCCCAGCAATATAACTAAAGCCGTCATTGAATATTTCTTTTCTATATAACTATCCGTTCTGTGCGCCATCTTTATTTAGTTTTGCACAAAGATAACCAACTATATATTCTCTACTTGTCATTTCTTCTATATCTTGATTAGCTACTAGTTCTCCTATAGCTTCGGAAATAATGTGCCATAATTCTGTGGTTTCATACTTTTTATATGGGTGATTCATTTTAATCTCCCTTTATTTGTATGATTTCCTAGTTTAAAATACCAAAAATATATTACCATACAAATATTTCATCGTTATATGGCAATGTTTGGCAGGATCCTCTTAAAATCCCCAAAATATATTAATCCATGAAAAAAGGACCTGTAGAAAATTTCTACAAGTCCTTTTTTAGGTTCTAAGTCAAATGTTGGGGTGCTGTACTCTTTCAGCACCTTAACCCAGATGAACTCCGATTTCTTTATACTTTAAATTTAATAAGATTTTTGCTCGAAAGTGATCGAAGCGTCGAAAGCCATATGCATTCCGTTTCATCACTTTTGTTTTATTATTAATGCCTTCTAAGAAGCCATTGGAATAACCAAAACTAAAGCTATTTAAAATTTCTACTTGCCAGTTTTTCAATGTTTGAATTGCTTTTAAGAAAGCTGGTAATTTTGCCTCTTCTACCTTACGGTAAAAAGCTAGTAATCGCTTTTTCACTTCTACGACATCATTCTTTGTCTTTGCCCAATCAAACCATTCACAATAGGCTTCCTTTAATTCATGAGCTACTTTCAATGTTTCAGACATTTCTGTATAGCGCTGTAAGTACCATTGTTGTTTCGGTGATAATTTAGATGCACGTTTATAAAATACATGACGCATACGTTTACACTTTGTGCGATTGTATTTATCCCATTCTTTTTGTACTTGTCGGCGCACTTCATCCATTGCCCAATAAATATAACGGCTAAAATGAAAGCGGTCTGCCACAATAACAGGTCGACCTAGCGCTTGACGAACAGCTGCTTTAAAACTTGGATTCATATCCATAACCACTATTTCAACATCGGCTCCATGCTGACTTAAGTAATTTTTTATTGTTTCTTTTTTACGATTCGGTAAAATATCGATCGGTTCGCGCGTTTCCGCATTCGCAATTATTAGCTGATACGTACCTGCATCTGTATCGCCTTTATACTCATCAATCGCAATCACTTTTGGTAAACGTACACCCTCTACTAATTGTTTATTCGCTACCTTTTTAAAACGGCGAATGACCGTCGTGGTTGATGTGCCTAGTACTTCTGCAGCTTCTTTAAATGTTTTGGCTTTAATAGCACGTATATTTACTACTTGATTCCATTCCTTAGAATACCGTTGATATTTATCTACGAAAGGGGATTTTTCGGAGAAACGCTTTCCACATTTACAAACATAACGACGACGTTTATAGAAAAGAATAGTTAAACGTTCAAACCACTTTAAATGATTGATCTTTTGTATACGATAATCGTGAACCTTCGAAGTTTCTTTTTTACAAACTGGACATTGTTGCGTACATTTAGGCAATTGTACATACAATGCGATTCGATCGCCTACTTCTTCTACTTTCGTAATCTCTACATCTTTTAATCCCGGAATATTCGTGTTAAAATTCATATGCACAGTTCACCTTTCTATTACTTGTTTCTCGACAATTCAAGTATATAAGAAATGGTGATACTGTGCTTTTTTATGCATAAAATTGTGTGATTACCCCAACAAATATTATAGAACCCTTTTTTAAGCAGATTTCTGATGAGCCCTTCTCGTTTCAATGATTTTCGAGCCTGAAAATAATAGTAACGCTGCCCAAATAATGCTAAATGCTAATAGCTCTATTTGACTAAACGGTTCTTTATAAAGCACAATTCCTAAAATTAATACTATTGTTGGCGATATGTATTGAATAAAGCCTAATAAATACAGTGGAATATTTTGTGCACTTTTTGCAAATAAAATTAATGGCACTGCTGTCACGATTCCACTGACAATCATGAGGATGTCTGTTTTCACATCAACATGTAAAAATGAGGCTTGATTCGTTGTAAAAAGGTAAATATAGTAGCCTAAAGCAAACGGTAAAATAAATAACGTTTCGATGGCTAGACCTCTTGTCGCATCAAGCTTAATTTTCTTTTTCAGTACACCGTAAATGGCGAAGGATAAAGCAATAAGAAGTGCTACCCATGGGATTGACCCATAATTAATCGTTAAAATAATTACTGCGATAAAGGCAATTCCGGTAGCTGCCCATTGCGCACGACTAAGTGCTTCTTTAAAGAAAATAACCCCAAAAATAACTGACAGTAAAGGATTAATATAATAGCCTAAGCTCGTTTCAATTAAGTGGTTATGGGTAACTGCCCAAATATATAAATACCAGTTCATTGAAATAACAAATGAAGCTCCTGCAAGCTGCCAAAAATGCTTTTGGTGTGACCACAAATATTTTAAGTCTGCGATAAGATCTTTGCGCATTCCAAATACTATTACTGCTAGTACTGTAAAGACAAAGGACCAAATGACACGCGATAATAAAATTTCCATACTCGGGACATGCTCAAGCAATTTCCAATAAAGCGGAAATGCACCCCAAAAAGCATAGGCTAAAAATGCAGCCAAAACCCCTTTTTTCTCATTTGACATTGCCTCTAACACTCCTACTCCATATAAATCTATACGGCATTTCGTAATATTACCTTTTAAAGAATAGACTAATTATAGGACTTTGATTGGGAACTGTAAATGCCAAGTTTTAATAAATTGACATTAACAAAGTTACTCTTTCATTTCAGATTCAAGCTCAGAAATATATTTGCGCACCGTACTATAGCTAATATCAGGATTAATTTGTCGTTTTATGCGAATGTGGATTTCTTTAATACCAACTCCCTGCTCTCGCATATCGCGAATCATAGATTTTAATGGACCTGACAGGGATTCCTTTGACAGAGCAGTATATTTACTTAATTCAATTAATAGCTCTGTATTTTGTCGGCGAATCTCCTTTAGCTCATTTACGACACAATTATATTCTGTTAGCTTTTTTTGTAAGACGGCGTTTCGCTGCTTTATTTTTTGCATGTCTTCCACAAGCTCAATATTTTTCTTCTTTAATACTTTTCTCTCTTGCTCTAAAATAGTGTGCTTTTCATCTAAATCTATATTCATGGCATTGTACAGCTCTTCTATATGCATTAATTCATGGTAGCGACTTTTTAACACGAGCATTAGGTTTTCTGTCGTATTGATTGCTAGTGCTCCATCCTTTAAACGTTCACATGATAATGAAGTAGGATTCATTTTGCTCATCCTCTTTTAACCCCATGATTGATTATTTTATGTAATCGAATTGCATTGTTTAGCATATTTCCTCTTCCTTCTTCTTTGATAATCATTCTCATTTATCTTATCATAATGAGGAATTTCTATTTTGTCAAAAAAAGCTTCTTGCAAGGTAATATGCAAGAAGCTTTACGATTACATTTTTTTCAGTTTTTCATATTCAAGCTGCAGACGTTCAATACGTTTACGGCCTTCCTCTCGATTTCTTGCTGTTTCTGCTTGAATTTGCTTCGTTTCTTGAATACCAGACATAATTGTTTGCCATGTCGTTTCAATTGTTTCGATTTTAATGCTTGGGCTACCAGCCGCACGCGCGATATTAACACTATTTTTACTAATATTTTCTGCATTTCGTACAAGCATTTCATTCGTACGACGGTCTAATTCACTCATTGAATCTGAAATAAGCTTTTGGCGTTTTAACGTCACCGCATGGATAAGTCCTTGCTTAAATATAGGAATTGTCGTCACAAACGCAGAGTTAATTTTAGCAATTAAATGGTTATTCCCTTGCTGCATTAATCGAATTTGTGGAGCAGATTGGAATGAAACTTGTTGCGCCATTTCTAAATCATAACGACGTTGTTCTAGTAAATCAACGGCACGTACCATCGTTTCATATTCCATTGCCGCTAACTGATCACCAGTTTGTGATTTTTGTTCAAGTGCTGGTAAGGATGAACGTACTTCATCTGTTTTCACTTCAATTGCCGCAATAAATTTACTTAAAGTTTGGAAGTAATTTAAGTTTTGATCATATAAATTTTCAAGATCAATGGTATTACGTTTCATTTCACCTTCGTATTTTTGAACCTCGCGGAAAATGACATCCACTTCCTTGTTCATGCTGTCATATTTGGATAGAAACTTTTCTAATTGTTCCTTTCCTTTACTAAACAGCTTAGTAAGGAAGCCACCTTTTTTATCCTCCGCAAAATCTTGGGGATCAAATTTATCCATAATTCTATTTAAATTATTTAATAATACACTTGATTCCTCAAGCTTGCTTGTTTTCATCGTTGCTAGCATTTTATCTGAAAAAGTAGAAATACCATTCGCAGTTTCTTTTCCAAGCTCTAGCATAGCAATTTGGTCTTTCACATCAATTTTTTGTGCTAATGCATGAACCTCAGGATCTTGCTTTAAAGCAAGTTGATTTTGAGCAATTTGTGATAGCTCTTGCTCAGAAACAAGTACTGGTTTTTTTGGCTCTTGCTCTACCTGCAATAATGGATTAGGCTGTAGTAATGGATTTTCTGATGCAAATGGATCCTTTGATTTTAATAGGTCGTTGTCGAATTCAGACATAAAAATTTTACCCCCTGCGATTTATCTCTTTTATTTACATACGATTCCAAGCTGAAAAAGTTTCATTTTAGTCAAGTTTTACAAAACAAGAGTCACTGAACCCTCATGATGCTCTAGTTGAAAGCTAATGAGATATATTAGAACTATTGACAAAAAGCTTTAATTGCTCACGATTATTTAAGATTTTTGCCCAACTCATCACGCATAGGTAGCTGCTGCTCAAGTTTCACAAAGAACTGTTCTCTCTCCTCTTGTGTTGCTAGGCGTTGACTAGGTGATTTTTTTAATGCTTCAATCATTCTTGAATAACAAAACTTCACCCTATTCTATAAATTATAGCTTGTTTCATTTGGAAATTCGACTTTATCCACGAAATACTTTACATAGTTTTCTAACACTAGTATATTTCGGCTTTATCCCCATGACCTAGGGTTGATTCCTGCTCTGATTGTGCGCCATAACGATGAAAAAAGCAGCTACTTAATGTAGCTGCTTTCATCATCATGTAGTCACTTTTAGGACAGTTTTAATTTTCTTAATAACGCCACCTGAACTATATGTTAGCACGCTGCGTTTATAGAATGAAATACTGAATAAATAAGCAACAATAATTGTCGCTATTAAAATACCTAACGATAGAAGTGGTACCATTACGCCAATATCAGTAGCCCCGATACGCATCGGCATAATCATTCCTGATGTAAATGGAATATAAGAGAATATCTTAATGATAAGAGTATCCGGATTCCCCATTCCCGATAACATAACATAGAAACCAATTAATGTAATCATCATGGCTGGCATTAATACTTGACCTGCTTCTTCAACTTTAGACACTAAAGAACCGAATAATGCGCCTACAATTAAATAAAGAATAATTGTTAATAGTAAGAATAGCACGGCATATATCACATAACCAATCGATAATTCACTAACGATACTAGCTGCCATATCCCAAATAACACCGTTCTTCGCAAATTTCGCATAGATTAGGAAGACAACTATAATCATACTCATCTGTGTTAATGCGAGTAATAGTACACCAGCAATTTTTGCTTTAAAATGGGTAGCTGGTTTTACACTTACTAGTAGCATTTCCATTGCACGTGAACCTTTTTCAGTCGCAATTTCCGTTGTAATCATAGATAGGAATGTAGATATAAAGAAATAAATTAAAATACCAACTGCATAAGATACAAATTGTCCTGATTGTTTTTCTTCTTCGCTTTTACCACCTGTAGACTCTGTATTTAAGTTTTTATCAGTAATAATCGTTTTGGCATCCATAATTTGAGCTGCTTGGTCTGGCGTTAATGATAACTGTTGTACAGCATAATTTTGACCAGCAAGTTGAAGAATCGAATTTATCGCCCCTTGATCATTTAATTTCAATGGAGTGAAAGTGGCAATTTCAGCATGTAGCTGTCCATCTTGATCTGTTATTTTAACGATTGCATCTAGCTTTTCGTCTTTGACCTTTTTCTCTAGTTCCGTTATATTCGATTCATTTTGTATAAATTCCATATCGCCATTCGATACAAAGAGACCACTTAAATCAGCTGTCGTTTCATTGACGATTGCAATTTGTTGCGCTTGATCATCACCCGTAAAAAGTTCTTTAATATCTGACCAAAAAACTGCAACAGACATCCCAAGTATATAAATGCATGTCATTACAACAAAGGATTTTGATTTTATTTTTGATGTGTAAAGCTGTTTCATTAATAAATTAAACTTCGACAACGTTGCCACCTACCTTATCTTTAAAGATCTCATCTAACGATAAATAATCTAAGCTGAATTTTTCTATATATTTACCATTGGAAAGCTTCTCGAAAATGCTTTGTGCATAGCTCTCATCCTCTAGAGTGAGCACAGTTTGCTCTTTCTCTACTCGAACATCTTTGACTCCCTCAAGCGTCAACAATTGAGTTGTCGACCATTCTGTACGTACTGCCAATCTAGTTTTTCCGTATTGTTTCTTTAAATCTAGTAGACTGCCTGAAAACAGAGAGACTCCTCGTTTTAATAGACAAAGATGATCGCATAGCTCCTCTACATTATCCATCTGGTGACTAGAGAACAAAATCGTTGTGCCCTGTTCTTTTAAATGCAATATTGCATCTTTCAGTAAATCTTTATTCACAGGATCAAGTCCACTGAATGGTTCGTCTAGTATTAAGAACTGCGGTTTATGAATAAAGCTAGCAATCAGTTGTACTTTTTGCTGGTTCCCTTTTGACAAAGTTTCAGCCTTATCTTTGCGTCTTTCTTCGAGCTCAAATCGGTTAATCCAATAATCAATCTCCTTCTTTAACACCGACTTCTTCATGCCACGTAGCTCGCCAAAAAAGTAAAGCTGATCCTCTACCTTCATCGTCGGAAAAATGCCTCGTTCCTCTGGTAAATAGCCAAGTACATCACGGTTGATGGCATTAACAGGTTTGCCATCCCACGTAATCGTACCCGCCGTCGTCTCCTGTAAATCTAGAATCATTCGGAACGTCGTTGTTTTACCGGCTCCGTTTTGTCCAATCAGCCCAAAAATCTCCCCTTTTTCAATGGTGAAATTTAAGTTGTCGACTGCTGTGAAGTCTTTGTATTTCTTCGTGACATGTTCTAATTGTAATGTCATCCTTTTCCCTCCTACGCTTCAAATATATGTAATTCCTGTTGTAGTCCTTTTTTACGTCTTTCAACCTTCAAAATTTGCATACACATAATTATTACGACTACAAAATTCAAGAATGATAATCCCGTATTTACGAATCTTTCCGTTGATTCACCAAGTCCAATATAAAGATTGATAAATCCAATTAATAAATTAAGAAATGCTACGGATATAAAAAGACGGCTTATTGATTTTAAATACTTTATTTTCGAAGAACTATCTGAAAATAATTCAAATGGACCTTCTGATTTCTTTTTACGGTAATAAGCCCATACTCCAAATTTTGAAACAAACTCAATATTCATCGTGTCTAAAAAGTCATAGTATTCCTGGTTTTTGCCTTTGACTAGTTCATTGCGATAAATATATTGACCAGGTTCCCCTTTTTCAAAATTAAAGTATCCCACCGTTGTACGCTTTAGATGCCAACCTTGTTCCGCCATATCATTTACCCATGCTTCTTCCTTTTCATAATCAAGAAAAAAACGATACACTCTTTTTTTCATAAAGTCCCACCTCCAATCTTTAATCGTATAAAACTGATGCGAACCCCTGGTTAAATATGCGCCTTGATAATAGTTTTATAACTATTGATTGTTTTTTCTGATTTCCCAGAAAATAATTATGAGGCAAATACGAAATCCCATACTTATGTAGCTTTCTAATTGGCATTAATGCAAAATTGAACAGTCTCCTACTATATTAATCTGTAAACAAATCCAAATCCTTCTTCAATTTATTGCGCACACGAACAAGTTTTAATAATGGAATAGAAAAAAACACGACTACAAGAATATTAGTGATATTCATTGATAATTTCATCCAGTCTATTGCGTGTGTTGAAAAAATCCCACTCAGACCAATTAGTCCTATAGCCAAATTAAGAAGGATAAGCGATAGTAGCACGGAAATTCTTTGGGACAGCTTATTAATTTTATTTTTCTTATCAGAGTAAAGTTCAAAAGGTCCATCATTTGCTAGTTTCCTAAAGAAGACGAGATTGCCAGAACGATCTACCTGTTCAATTCCTGAGGACCTCAGAAATTCAAAGTATTCGTCTTCATATGAGGCACCATATCGCTCTAATTCATCATGCCGATAAATATAGCTACCTGGTTCTCCACGTTCGAATGAAAAACGTATCCAAGCGAACTTTTTTAAATGCCAACCTTGGCTTGCCATATCGTTAACCCATTTCTCAATATCATACGGGTTAACGGCCAATCGATATTTATCCATTTGTTCCATCCTCCTTCGTTATACGGATGCCGTTGTCAAAAAGTTCCCTTAATCTCAAAATTTCGTATTCAACGACTTTTTTTCCACTCTCTGTAATGATGTACTCCTTTTTTCGTCCATCACCTTCTAGCGCCTCAATCCATCCTCGCTCGAGTAAAGTTTTGATAGCTCCATAAATCGTCCCCGCTCCAAGCCGAACACGACCATCACTCATTTCCTCTACCAATTGCATGATGCCGTAACCATGTCTTGCATCAAATAAAGCTAATAAAATATAATAAACGCCTTCTGTTAATGGCGGATGTTCTTGCGTCATACAACCCCCCCTTTTTTATATCGTCCAACAATATATCGTCAGCTGATATAATTAAAATATATCAGCTGACGATATAGTTGTCAACGCTATTTTTTCCATAAAAAGTTATTCAATTATACCTCGGCATAATTGCCTTCGGAAGCTTTTGCCGCTACGTTACACTACGCTTTCGCACAAAAAACATCTGTTGCCCCAAGCGGCTCATCGGACGCCCCCAGGAAGCTTTGCTCTGTGCGAAAGCGAAGCGACAGCAACAAATGTTTTATCTGTGCGAAAGCGAAGCGACAGCAACAAAGCGCTCAGTCGGAACGGAAATCACCCTCTCATTTTGCAGGAGAGCTGTACATTAATATGACACCTTAATTCGTAATAGTTTTGACAAATGAGTGATATTCGCCTATTTTGTTCTACACTTCTAATCAACTCTTCATCACTGTTCACCAATTCGCAAAATACCGGCAAGTTGTTTATTTAAGGTACTTACGCTATCCACAAAATCTTGACGATACCATTGAATGATTAGGCCAATAATTGCGTTTGCTTGATACGCACTATAATACTCAATGGATATCTCATCATGTACATTATTATGGAGTGCGATATCTCTTTTTAGCAGAGCAAAAATTCCATCAAATAACATGTAATAGTATGTCAGCGGCACATTCTTGGAAAAAACAATACGATAGAACATTTTAAAGCGCTCAATATGATGAAAAATACGAATAGTATTTGGATCTATTTGGTTTTTATCCAATGTTGTTACTACACGATACGGTTCTTCATAGGAATTATTCAAATCCCTCATAATTTCCTGAAAGTATTCCTCAAATAGGCCTTCCTTTTGCTCATAGTGCAAGTAGAAGGTACCCCTATTTACCTTTGCCACCCGACAAATTTCTGCGATTGTAATGTTTTCTAAAGGCTTCTCACTCAATAACGTTAGTAAAGCATTATGTAATGCTTGCTTCGTTTTGACAACTCTTAAATCGTTAGCACTCAAATTTTCTTCCCCTTACTAAACAGATTTTTTAGATGTGTTGATTACTGAACAGTTCTTAGTATTTTGCGCATTGAAA
Source organism: Lysinibacillus sp. NPDC086135 (assembly GCF_044746345.1). Lineage (NCBI taxonomy): Bacteria > Bacillati > Bacillota > Bacilli > Caryophanales > Bacillaceae > Lysinibacillus > Lysinibacillus sp. NPDC086135. Next base: position 156,381 of record NZ_JBIVCA010000006.1, read on the forward strand.
TCGCTTACAAAATCATTATATTATTTTAATGAACACATGTTCAATATTTAACATTTTATATCCTCGAAATCACTGGAACAAACGCTGGTGAAAGAACATAAATTATAGGAGGTTTTTGAGATGAGATTAGAAGATAAAGTAGCTATCGTAACAGGTGCAGCGTCAGGTATGGGTAAAGCAATTGCAGAAGGTTATGCCAAAGAAGGAGCAAAGGTCGTAGTTTCCGACTTAAATTTAGAAGGTGCACAAGCAGTTGTTGAAAGTATCCAAGCAACTGGTGGCTCAGCGATCGCTATTCAAACAAATGTTGCATCAACAGAAGACTTACAACGCTTATTTGATGAAACAAAAAATGCTTATGGCAAATTAGATATTCTAGTGAATAATGCTGGTATTATGGATGGCATGGAGCCAGTCGGTGAAGTTTCTGATGAACGTTGGGACAAAGTATTCGCGGTGAATACAACTGCCGTAATGCGTTCGATGCGTATGGCAACAGAGATTTTCCTTGCTCAAGGACATGGAGTTTTTGTAAACAATATCTCTGCTGGTGGTTTATATGGCGCTCGTGCTGGGGCTGCCTACACTGCTTCTAAGCATGCTGTTGTTGGTCTAACAAAAAATACAGCATTTATGTATGCAGATAAAAATATTCGCTGTAATGGTATCGCTCCAGGTGCAGTGATCACAAACATTGCTTCTTCCATGACAAATGTGAGTCAAACAGGTGTAGCTCGTCAAGCACTAGGTTTAGCTATAAACCCACGTGCGGGACAACCTGAGGAAATTGCTCAGCTCTCTATATTCCTTGGCTCAGATGAAGCAAGTTTTGTCAACGGACAAGTAATTACTGTAGATGGTGGCTGGACAGCTTACTAAGCTTCAACATACGAAAAAGCACGCACATGAAATCCATTGTGCGTGCTTTTGATCATTTTTATTTAAATTTTTCCCGCTCTTCTTGCTGGGAATAAGCATCCTATAAAAGCACCAATTAACGCTGGTAATATCCATCCTAAGCCCATGTCGTAAAAAGGTAAAAAGTTGGAATAAGCTTTTTCAATCGCATCAAAAATACCCAATTTCGCTGCAGGAATACTACCCACTAACGCTTTATAACCATCAATTACACTAATAAAAATTGTAAAAATCATAGCAATCGCATATACCGTTTGTTTATTTTTAAATAGTGATGAGCATAATGCAAGGACAATTAAGACAATTGCTAGCGGGTATAAGAACATCAGCACTGGAATGGCAAACTTAATAATATTCGTTAATCCGAAGTTGGCGATTGTAAATGACACAACGCACAATAAAAAAACAAACCATTTATAGCTTAATTTCGGGAACACTTCGTGGAAAAACTCACTACAAGATGTGATTAAGCCAATACTTGTCTTTAAACAAGCAAGGACAATTATAACTGCTAATAAAATAGCCCCGTATGATCCAAAATAGTGATCTGCCACTGCGGCAAATATTAAGCCACCGTTATCAAATGTACCAACAGCATCAATACTCGATGCCCCCATATACGTTATTAAACCGTATATTAACGTCATTAATGCCATGGCGAAAATACCAGATTTCCACGTTGCTTTAGCAATTTCCTTTCTATCTGATATTCCTGCGCTTTTAATCGCGTTAATTACAACAATACCAAAAGCTAATGAGGCTAAAGCATCCATTGTGTTATAGCCTTCTTTAAAGCCTGTCATAAATGCCGAATCAATATAATCTCCGATTGGCTGCTGGAAATGGCCCATCGGTTTTACAATACTAATAATAATTAAAATAAATAACACAATCAAAAATGCTGGTGTTAAATATTTTCCGATATAATCCATAATTTTCGCTGGATTCAATGAGAAATAAAAAACGATGGCAAAAAATACGAAACTAAATAAAGCAAGTAAAAGTGTTGTGTGCTCCGCTTGTATATACGGTTCAAAGCCAACAACAAACGGAACTGTCGCTGTACGTGGAATCGCAAAAAAAGGACCGATCGTTAAATAGAGAGCTAACGAAAAGATGACACCGAATAACGGGTGGACACGGCTCGCTAAGTCACGCAAACCGTCACTACCTGATAAACCGATAGCTAAAATACCTAGAAACGGTAAACCGATAGCTGTTACTAAAAATCCAATTAAGCCAAACCAAAAGTTGGTCCCAGCTAATTGTCCAAGCTGAATTGGAAAAATAAGATTCCCTGCTCCAAAATACAGTCCGAAAAGCATTGTGCCAATGACTGCATATGTTGAAAAAGGTATTTTCTGTTGCATTTTGATGTACTCCTTAGATGTATTTAACCATTGTAAACAATTTATATGAAGAGATTTCTCATTACAATTCCACTATATTAACATAGCATTTATTTAAAAAACAATAGTTGTTTTTTCTTTTTAAACTAGGCTACACCTAACCGAAATTCATCTCCCACTTTCACTGGTGCTGTCACACACCTTCGCGTTTGGAAGTGAGGACTTCTTTCGGGGGGAAATAGAGAAAACGAAAAGAGCTGTCTGCTGACAGCTCCTTAGTTTGCTACAGACCAATCTATGTGATCTAAAAACTTGTATACGTCCTCATACACTTTTTCACGTTCTTTATCTAATGTAATAATATGACCAGAATTTTCATACCAAATAATCTCTTTATCATCAGTTTCTACAGTGTCTAAAATGAATGGTGCACTTTCTTGATAAAGATCATCATCTAATGAACCTTGCAGTATTAATGTAGGTGCTTTAATTGTAGATAATTCATCGCGTGTTTCTGTAGTTAAACGTGTAACACCGTCTAATGAATCCTTTGGTGTAATACGTAGTTCATGTAATTCAGAAATAATTTGATCTTTTGATTTATTTTCAAAATGTTTATATAAACGAGCGTAATGATAAAGTCGAGTAAATAAACCTTTAGAATTGTCGCGTGTTATAGGTGCACACATTGCAACAACTGCTTTAACTGGAAACGTCTCCGCTACTTTTAAAGAAAATACACCGCCAAGTGAAATCCCTGCTACAGCAATTTCCTCATAGCCTTTACTTTTTAAGAAGTTATAACCTTCCACAACATCGTTCCACCAGTCTTCTGGTCTTGTTTCAAGTAACGCTTCTGGTTCTACACCATGCCCACTATAAATCGGTGCATGAACCGTATAACCACGTTTTGATAAAAATTCTCCTAGCTTTTTCACATCTTTTGTGCTACCTGTGAATCCATGCAATAATAGTACGGCTTTTTTGCCTCCCTCAATAGTTAGAGGTTGTGGCTTAGTTAAATTCATTTTATAGTATCCCCTTCACGGAAATTTGTAATTGTGTAATTTATGTGTCTATCTTAACACCCTTTATTCATAATGTACAATTTATAGTTTTTATCATATTAATGTGTTTCATGCATTAACGATGTGAGGTTAATGACTGTTATATAACGCTTTTTGTTACTTTTTTTTTCACATTTCATTTTTAAGTGCAAAGTTTTTAAAATCTTTTTTTCCAGCATTAACGGGCAATAATTTATCTGTATCAAAAACGAAGTCAAAATTCTGTGAATTCAAAGAAATTAGGTGAGGGATGAACTGCCCATAAAAGCCCGATTAGTGAAGATTAATAATGAGTGGGAAAAATCCCACTCATTAAAGTTTCACTTTATGTGCCTATACTTCCTACTCTTTTACCGTTATAATGCTGTTAACTCAAAAATAACGAGAATAGAGGTGAAATAATGGAATGGCAACAATTGGAATACTTTGTCACAGTAGCAAAGCTTGAGCATATGACTCGTGCAGCTGAAACATTAGCGATCTCTCAACCAGCATTAAGTCGTTCGATTTCAAAGCTTGAAGAGGAATTAGGAGTACCCTTGTTCGACCGTCAAGGACGTTCGATTATGCTCAACCGATATGGCGAGCTTTTTTTGTATCGTGTCCAACGCATGCGTAAGGAATATGAAAAAGCCGTTCTAGAATTACAGGAGCTCAATAATCCAGAGCTAGGAGATGTATCACTCGGTTTTTTACATACACTAGGGACTAGCATCGTACCTGATTTGATTCGCGCTTTCCGTCAGAACCATCCGCATATACGCTTTCACTTTACACAAAATTACTCACATTCCCAGCTTAAGCAATTACTCGCGGGAGAGTTAGACCTTTGTTTACTTGCATCGATTGACACGGAGCCGCCTGTTTGCTGGAAGGAGCTGTGGCGTGATGAGCTTTTTATTATGGTGCCGATCGACCATCCCTTCGCGAACCGGACAAGCATTAAAATGAAGGAACTTGAACATGAGAATTTTGTTCTGATGAAAAAGGGTTACGCAATGCGCCGTACAGCTGATAAATTATTAAATGCTGCAGGTATCAAACCGAAGATTACTTTTGAAGGTGATGAGGTATCAACAGTTGCTGGTTTTGTAGGTGCTGGGCTTGGCGTCTCGTTGCTACCTGTGGATGAAGACTTGAATCCGAATAAATTAGCTAAAATTCGTGTAGAGGATATGGTTTGTGAACGGATAATAGGTATGGCTTGGATTGAAAATCGATATCTTCCACCTTCAGCAAGGCAATTTCAACAATTTGTATTCGATTTTTACGAAGAAAAGTAATGGCAAGCCACTATCATTCATAAAAATTGTGCCCAAGTGAGTAACAATGGTTACTCGCTTTTTTTACGAAGAGCGTTCCATAAAGATAATTTTCAATTTTCTTGAACAACAATAAACCACCTTCTCCAAATGAAAGGTGGTTACCGCAAAGATGCTACTTTATTTCACTACATATTTTAATTGATACGAATACATATCTGTTGTATCTCCATTAAGCTCAAAAAGCCCCTGTTTTGCAAGGGTCATTAGGCGTTTCTCTACAAACTCTTCACTTAAATAGTCATCAATTGCTCCAAGTGTTTCACCGATGATACGCATCGGTATAAGCCATTCTTCATTTAGTTCGGCATGGGCTCTTTCCGCACATCCCATAATAATTGGATCCAATGCGTCTTCCGCTACATGTACAATTCCATCTTGCCAAATTCGCAGTGTACTATGGTTTTGTTTCAGCTCTTCCCATTCCTTTGCAAGTTGCTGACACTCATCAATAGAAAAGCGCTTTGCCTCAGAACGGAGTTTCATGAGCAAATCTGCTGAAAGTTCACCTGATTGACGAATCCTCAAGTTTGGCTGTACACGCTTTAGGCCCTCTGTAACATCAATCCCATATACCATACTATATTTATTAATCAATTCGCTCATAATAAGACGTAACCCAATCTCTTCATGAGTACTTTGGCTATACCAAACCCAGACATCGACATCGCACGGTAAACCTGCAATTTTTTTCTTCCATGCCTGTTGAAGATCCTCGTACAACTTACGTTCTTCATTGTCCCTAAAGATATAGGTTTCTAACCAGTGTTTTCGTTCTTCTGCGCTGCTTAGTGGACCAATCGAGAAAATCTCATTGACACTAAGCACTGATTCATCTCGTTGTAAATGATGCTGTCGTATTGCATGCTTTATCGAACCTTGTGTAGATAAGCTAAACGTTATATGTAAAATTGCCATAAATATCCCCCATTTTACTGTTTACTCAGCGCTATTTGTATCCCAATAAAAGTGAAAAGTACGCCTTGAATCATATTTAATCGTTTAGCAATTGCAGGTTTACCAATAATCACCTCCCTTACTTTACCGGCAAAAATGCTAAATAATGAAAATAGCAAAAGCGCTTGTACTAAAAATACAAAACCCAAAATTAACATCTGTAAACTTACATGGCCATTAGAAGGATTTACAAACTGTGGCAATAGTGCTAAGAAAAATAAAGAAACTTTTGGATTTAAAATATTCATTAAAATGCCTTTTCGATATAATGTCATATAGGCTTGTTCATTTTGCTGTTCCAGCGTGAATGGATCACCTTTCGCGCGAAACGATTGCCAAGCTAAATACAATAAATACGCTGCTCCTGCAAACTTAACAATAGAAAAAATAACTGTTGATTGATAAATAATCGCTGAGATTCCTAGAACAGCCGCTCCTATATGAACGAGCAAACCTGTACAAAGACCAAGTGATGTCGCTATACCAGCCTTTTTATCCTGTGTAATACTTTGCGCAAGAACAAATAAATTATCTGGTCCAGGCATAAATGTTAAAATAATTGCTGCTCCTAAAAACGCCAATAACGTTGAAAACGTCAATACTACCCCTTCTTTCCATTACTTTTAAATAGGCTCATCAACCTAACATATGTTTTAACAAAATGTCACACCCAACTTTCGATAATAAATAATTACTTTTAGAAAATAACCATTATAATGTGGTTTTATTTCCATTATACTACACGACGATTCCCTTTTTTCTAAATTTTCGCAAAAAACATCTAACCAATTATGCTTGCTTAAGCAACACTTTTCTCTTTTCATACATTATAATGAATATTATCATAACGTAAAGGTCGTATTGTTTTGGAGAAAGAGGTGTTTGTCGATGGCAGTAAGTGATATTGTAAAGCAATATGAAGACGAGCAAGGAAATGTCTATTATAAAATGAAAACACATGATATCGAAGTACAAGCTACACAAAATTCAGGGTTAGCGCCAGTTATTACTTATTTTATGGGTGAAAAAGAGATTACTGATGATATTCGAAGTTTACGTTTTAGCCCTCGCCCTCCCTCAAGTTATATTCAAGATTACGATGAATTTCAAACTATGCTTTATGCTAAAGAACAACGTGCCATCAACGAACTATATGAACAAATGAGTATAAAACCTAAAAATATGTCTTCAGGAAAGCAATTATTATGGAGCTTTTTCGTAATTGTTATAGCGATGCTCCCACTATTAGTCGCAATCTGGTGGTACAATTAAACAAAGTTGTACTTCCCTCTCAACGTACCCTCGATTGTTCAGTATTACCTACTTATTTATTCGAAACTTTTTATTAACATTCCTAATCAGCTTGACAGACTTGTTAAAGTAGTGCATTCTTTATTCAATTACTTTTTGAGGAATGAGATATCATTCAAAAAAGATATTCAATTATAAAAATAAAAGCGGCGAAGACTAGTACCTAGAAACTACTTGATCAGAGAGCGATGCCCATCGGCTGTAAGGCATTGCACAAGAAAGACTAAAGAACCTACTTCGTAATACGTCCTAGCTAAACTAGGCGCAGTCTCAAGCGTTATGAGTAAAGTGGAATGTCAATGACGTTCAATGTAGGTGGTACCACGGAAAGCAAACCTTTTCGTCCTAATTTATTAGGATGAAAAGGTTTTTTTATTTTTAGCGAATCTTAGCAGCTGCTAAAGTTTAAATCATATTGCAAATGTAATGGCGAATTGGAGGTATTGTAATGGAAAGAAAAAGAATCGTCGTCAAAATTGGGAGTAGCTCCTTAACAAATGCAAAAGGTGAAATTGATAAAATACGTTTAATGGACCATGTTCAAGCGATAGCTGAATTAAAAAAAGACGGTCATGAAGTATTACTTGTTTCATCAGGTGCAGTTGCAGCAGGCTTTAAACAGCTAGGGTACCCTTCTCGTCCCGTCACAGTAAAAGGAAAGCAGGCTGCGGCGGCAGTTGGGCAAAGTTTACTTATTCAAATTTACAATGCTCTATTTAGCATTTATGATATTGTACCTGCTCAAATTTTATTAACACGTACTGATTTTTCAAAAAAGGAGCGCTATAAAAATGCCTATGCTACATTTGAAGAATTATTTGAGCGCTCTATACTACCAATCGTTAACGAAAACGATACGGTATCTGTTAGCGAATTAACCTTTGGAGATAACGACATGTTATCGGCACTAGTAAGTGGTCTTGTTCATGCCGATCAGCTCATTATCTTAACAGACATCAATGGTTTGTATAACGCCAATCCAAATAAAAACCCACATGCCAAACGGATCGATCGTTTAACAGAGGTATCTGATGAGATGCTTGGTTTTGCAGACGGTGCAGGCTCGAAGGTCGGTACAGGTGGTATGGAATCCAAATTACTGGCAGCTCGAGCAGCTTTAAATGCAGGTGTCAAAGTGTTTATTGGAACTGGGCACGGTGCTAAAAAGCTTGTCGACATCTTGGAAGGACATGGTGATGGTACGTATGTTGAGCATGATGCGCTTGCTGTTTTAACAAATAATAAACAGTGGATTGCACTCACGGAAGTATCTGGTAAAATTTTTATAGATAGCGGTGCTGAGCATGCCTTATTGGCAAATGGGAAAAGCTTGTTACCCGCTGGTGTATACCGTGTCGAAGGCGACTTCGAAAATGGAGACGTTGTCGAGGTCCACAGTGACAAGGGACTGCTTGGTCGTGGTGAGGTCTTATATTCTTCTCTGGAGTTAGCATATGCGATGGGAAAACGTACAGATGAGTTAGCAAATTATCCTATCGAGGTCATACACCGAGATAAATGGCTAAAAATTCAAACAAATTAAGGAGGAATTCACATGACAAGTGAAGTTCAACAAAAAGGAAAGCTTGCAAAAGCTGCCAGCTATATTTTAAATATTAAAACAACTTGCGAAAAAAATGAGGCTCTCACAAAAATTGCTGAGCAATTAATCATTGACCAAGACACTATCATTGCTGAAAATGCAAGGGATTTAGCTCATGGTCAGAAACAAGGAATGCCTGCTTCTACACTTGATCGCATCATGCTAAACAAAGAACGAGTGGAAGCTATGTCAAGTGCTATTCAGTTACTTATTGAATTAAATGATCCAGTAGGTAGTCTTCTAGAGAGAATAGAAAAAGATAATGGACTATTGATTGAAAAGCGTCAAGTGCCAATTGGCGTTATCGGGATGATTTACGAGGCGCGACCTAATGTGACAGTGGATGCGGCAACATTATCATTGAAAACAGGTAATGCAGTCATTTTACGTGGTAGCTCTTCTGCCAAATTTTCTAATGTAGCACTTGTGGCAAGTATACATCGTGCACTTAGCAAAACGTCTATCCCTGTGGACGCTATACAATTAATCGAGGATACGAATCGTGAAACTGTCAAAGAATTATTCCATTTAAAAGAATACTTAGATGTATTAATTCCTCGTGGCGGAAAAGCACTTATTGATTTAGTAGTAAATGAAGCCACTGTACCAGTACTAGAGACAGGTGCTGGCAACTGTCATATTTATGTGGACCATTCGGCCGATTACATAAAAACAGAAAAAATTTGTATCAATGCGAAAACGCAACGCCCATCGGTTTGTAATACAGCGGAAAGCTTACTTATTCATCCTGATTGGTTTAAGGAGCACGGCACACAGCTACTAAGTGCTATGCATCAAGCAGGTGTGACAATTATTGGTGATGAAACTGTTTGTCAAGCTCTTGAATTCGCTCAACTAGCAACAGCGGAAGACTATGCAACTGAATATTTAGATTTAAAGATCAGCGTTAAAATTGTGGAAAACGTTTATGAAGCAATCGAACACATTAATAAATACGGCACGAACCACTCTGAAGCCATCATGACTGAGGATCAGTTAGTAGCAGATACGTTCTTAAATAGCGTGGATGCTGCAGCTGTTTATCACAATGCCTCCACTCGCTTCACAGACGGTTTTGAATTTGGCTACGGTGCAGAAATCGGTATTAGTACGCAAAAATTACACGCTCGTGGTCCAATGGGTTTACCAGCATTAACATCAACAAAGTATTTCATTCACGGTAACGGCCAAATCCGGGAATAATTGTAGAACTATTAATGAAGAGTCGACAGCGTATGTCACCTGTCGGCCTTCTTTCCTTAAGATTTGTAGAGGACTAGGGGCGAATTCTTCTCCAAGATGAGGCAGTTTGAAACTGTAACTGCGAAGATTCTTCTATTAGCCGAGCAGTTACTAACTCTACCTAAGCGAAAAACTTTGAAAACGGAGCGAAACGTTAAGTTTCCCCCTTTTACAAGCGACAAGAATTATAATAATTTATAGAAAGAAGGTTTTGGATGAACATTTCAGCGATTATCAAACTAACTGTATCAATGGCCCTTTTTGGCTCTATTGGATTTTTTACCATTCATACTGGCGTACCTGCTACCGAGCTAGTATTTGTTAGATGTATTTGCGCCACCCTCTTTTTAGGAGGAATGTGGCTGATCACAGGTGGTCATAAAACAGAGATATGGGATAAAAAAGAAATATTACGTACACTTCTATGCGGTGTCTTTATTGTCTTAAACTGGGTATTTTTATTTAAAGCCTTTGAAGAAATGTCAATTTCCATTGCCATTTCAATCTATAATTTAGCACCTATATTCGTATTAATATTTGGCGCATTGTTTTTAAAAGAAAAGATGACTATTCAAGCATTGCTAGCAACAGTAACCTGCTTTATCGGCAGTATGCTCATTATTGGTTTAAATAATTTTATGTCACTCTCTGAATTTATGAAATCAGGTTTTATTTGGGCATTACTGTCTGCATTGTTTTACGCGTTTACGATGCTCACAAGTAAAACAATCACAAAGCTTAGCTCCTATGCCTTAACATATATCCAAACCGCAGTCGGAATTATCATACTATTGCCATTTGTTAATTTTTCATTATTTGAGAGCTTAACGACAACAAACTGGCTATATATTTTAGGAACGGGCTTTATTCATACAGGATTTGTTTACTATTTATTTTTTGATAGTATTCGTAGCCTTTCTACCATTCTAGTTTCAGTATTAGTATTTGTTGACCCGGTTGTGGCTATATTGCTTGATATGCTATTGCTTGATTTTATGCCGAGCTTCATGCAAATAGCTGGTATTGTATTAATTTTTGGTAGCATTTTTTACACAATTTACGTACCGAAAAAAAAGCGTGTGCCTCGTAGCGGAAGCGAAGCGTCAGCTACGGACCCCACCCACCTCTAAAGGTGAAAAGATGGAAAGGTGTAGTTCCTTTTCAAGTGATATCTAAACATCTACTGAAATAAGGAACTCAGTCTAAGTACTTGATGGAACGGTCGTGCTGAGCGACGGATAGAAAAGTCAAAGTGATGGATTGAGCCGCCAAAGTCGTGGATAACCTACCAGAGCGACGGAAAGCCCACGTCCTGTAGCAATTTTTCTGTGCGAAAGCGAAGCGACAGCAACATTTTATTTTAAAGGAGTTTTCCCCGTGAGTAAACTTTATGCAATTGGTGAATTATTAATTGATTTTACACCTACTGAACAAAATGCTTCCCTTGCTACAGTTGAGCAATTTACTAAAAATGCTGGTGGGGCTCCTGCCAATGTTGCCGCTGTTTGTGCAAAACTCGAGCAACAAGCTGCCCTCATTACACAGGTAGGTCAGGATGCTTTCGGAGATTTTCTCGTAGAAACGTTAAAAAAAGCTGATGTCGATACGAACTATATTGTTCAAACAGTTAAGGGTGAAACAAGTCTAGCCTTTGTTTCCCTGACAAGTGATGGAGGTCGTGATTTCTTATTTTATCGTCGCCACGCAGCAGACTTACTTTACAACAAAGAACAACTCCCACCTAATTTATTAACAGATCATGATATTGTTCATTTTTGTTCAGTTAATTTAGTGGAAAGCCCTATGAAACAAGCACATATGGCATTGATTGAACAGGCCCATCAGGTAGGTAGTCTTGTTTCATTTGATCCCAATGTTCGTTTGCCACTATGGAATGATGAGAAGGCATGTCGTCAAACCATTTTGGAATTTTTACCAATGGCCCATATCGTTAAATTGTCCGAGGAGGAACTTGTATTTTTAACAGCGATTGAGGATGAAGAAACAGCAGTCCATTCATTATTTCAAGGGAAAGTACAAGTACTCATAATTACTCGTGGCGCAGAAGGTGCAAGTCTTTATACTAAAAAGCTTCATGTAAAGGTGCCAACTGACAACGTTCATGCGATTGATACTACTGGAGCAGGCGATGCCTTTATAGGAGCATTGTTAGCTATTTTTCTTAGCAAGCAGATTACAGCGATCAATCTAGTCGAATTTTGTAAAGAGCAGGCTATTCACCTTCTTACTTTTGCAAATCGATATGCAGGAGCTTCGACCGAAAAACATGGTGCCATTGCATCTTACCTTACTAAGCGTGAATTACTATTTAAAGACAATATGCTATTTTGAACATTTGGGGTGAAAATGGGACTAGGCAGACTTCCTCTTAAATTATGAAAATAAATGACTAACCGACTCAATTAGCATATTAGATTACTTGAAAAGTCCAAAAAAAATCGAATAACATAATGGACATCTTCTTCCCCACGATAGCTTCTCAGGCACTGTTGTTAAGGAAATCTAGCAAAAAACAGGCTACTCAAAAAAATAACTTGGGTAGCCTGTTTTATTTGAAGGAGAGGATACACTTGAAATTAGATCATGTTGTTGAAGTTTTACTTGAAAGTCTAAAGAATGATCAATATATTGAAGCTGTATTTTTAAGAGGATCGATGGCTAGAGAGGAGCATGATGAATTTTCAGATATCGATATTTATTGCGTTGTGAATGAAGAAAATGTCGAAGCTTTTTTGCCCAATCGCGTCCAACATATTGAAGCTTATAAGAAAACATGTTTCGTTGATGATATCTATATTATTGCCCCTCAGCTATTAGTCGTATATGAAGATATGATTCATATCGATTTATTTACAGTAACGCTCTCAGAAATAAGTGAAAAAGATGCCATTAAAATATTATTTGATCCAAATGGAATCCTTACAGCTAAACAAAAGAATACTACTTTGTCATTAACTCCACTCGAATTTCAAGATGCTGTAGATGATACTGTCTGGTATTTGTATCAATATTATTGGAGTGCCCAACGTGGAAATGAGATTTGGAGTGTTCATTTACTGCGGAATAGTTTAGAACACTTCGCCAAAGTACTACTGCATAAATATTGTCCTGAGCGAGCTTTACTTGGACTTAAAACGTTACCTAATTCATTACCCACTGACCCATTACATGAAATAGTTGATATCATGAATTGTTTGAGCCTTGTAACTCATGAGGTGGCAGTAAAGAAATTAGTGAACGCCTTCAGCAATGAATCAGATTGGATTTTTGAAAATGTGCCGAATAAAGAAAAAATTAAGCCATTATGGAAAAAAATAAAAGCGCTATTACACTAAAACAAAATAGCAAACTAACATTGGTTTGCTATTTTTTAAAATGAAAAATAAATACCACTACACCCTATTAAATTGTTTTTTTCATTAAAATATGTGGGATGCCACAATCCATAAATTCTTCACCTTCACGCTTATAGCCTAATTTTTCATAAAAGCCCTTTGCATAAGATTGTGCGTTTAATTTATATTTTGTTAAACCTTTTTCAAGTGCTATTTCCTCTAAACTTTGGATAATCACTTTTCCTAAACCGAATTTGCGGAATTCTATTAATATACATATACGCTCTAGTTTGCCATAGCCATCTACAACTCGAAGTCTGCCAGTGCCAACAGGTTGTTCGTTATAGTACACAAGAATATGATCACATGCTGCATCTAGTGTGTCGAATTCATCAAATTCTTCTTCCTCAGGCACCTGTTGCTCCTCTATAAAAATTTTTTGACGAATGGCAAATGCTGTTTGTAAATCTTGTTCATCTGTAATTTTTTTCGTGTTCATCTTTATATTTCTCCCCGTTTTTTTTGCTGTTAGGGACGTACTCTCCGTTGGTAGAACTTTGTTTTCCTCCGCCAGTTAAGCCGTCTACTTCGCCGCTAAAACTGCTTTTTCCGCCGCTAAATTTGGCTATTGCGCCGCTATACTTCTTCTTCCGCCGCTAAATCCGGCTATTGCGCCGCTTAAACTTTTTCTTCCGCCGCTAAAGACGCTTTGCAGAACCTTCACCTGTAGATATGAAGTGAAATTTCCTTGCATGGATGATAATATATAGTATAGAGCATTTTTTATTGCAAATACAATAAATTTTTTCGGAGGCAATAAATGAAGGAAATTTTGCGAGATATCGGTGCGATTGCGCGGGCACTTGATTCCATCAGTAATATAGAGTTTAAAGAACTTGATTTAACAAAGGGACAATATTTGTATGTCACTCGCATCTGCGAAAACCCTGGTATTATTCAGGAAAAGGTAGCTGAACTATTGAAGGTAGATCGCACAACAGCCTCCCGAGCAATTCAAAAGTTGGAGACAAAAGGTTTTATAGAAAAGCGTAATGAAATGGGCAATAAGAAAAACAAACAGCTTTTCCCGACAGAGAAAAGTCTCAAGATTTATTCATTGTTAAAGCGAGAAGAAGACTACTCGAATGCTAGAGCATTAAATGGTTTTTCTCCTAAAGAAATTGACAGTATTCATGACTTATTAATACGTATTCGTCAAAATATTGAAACCGATTGGGAATATGTAAAGAAAGGTCATACACGAAATTATTAAAGGCGATTCCATGCGCTTCTGAGCATTTGGGATCGCCTTCCTTTGCGAAGAATACCTTTTTAGCAATCCATAAATGTCAAATTGTGCTCCCATCTTTTCACCAATATACTGTTGATTGATCAAAAGAATGGTAACGACCTTTATGCTCTGGTGTTTATTTAGAACGAATTGAACGACTAGAAAATATTTTAGGTGCTGATTTTTTGCAGGCCCCACATCGTCTCAATAGGCTTACGATTTATTGAAAAAAAACAGCACCTGATATTTTACGCTTTTGAACGTGGATCCATAAAATCGCGTAACGCATTACTAAGCATATACAAACCTAATACAAGTATTGTAATGGCTCCACCTGGTAATCTGCGATGTAAACCGCTGCTGCCTGCTCAGCTAAAATTTCCTGTGCACGATGATAATAGTCAATTTGTGTTGCCTGATCTCTTTCCTTTAAAACATTTTCCACAATTTTGTCGTATTCAGCATTTTTAAATTTGAAGAAGTTTTCACTTTCATTTGTTGAAATGTAATCATTTAAAATATCATAGGCAGAGGCACGGCCTGTTAAATCGATTGTTGTCATTTGATAGTCGCGACCAAAGTAAACTCGGTCTAGCCAAATGCCCCACTCTACTACTTCAATTTCCACATCAATACCGATTTCCTTTAAATTAGCCGCTACGATTTGCGCGATATTTGAATACATATCATTATGTGAAGACAGGTAATTTTTGTTTTAAAGCCATTAGGATAGCCTGCTTCTGCTATTAACGCTTTTGCTTTTTCCACATCTCGCTTATACTTATTTTCCAAGCCTTTCTTTTGATAGTCCCCCATCGCTGTGAACTGATTAATGGCAAGAAAATCAGAAAGAATATGTCACAGTTATTTCTTTATAATAAATACCAAGAGAAATTGCGCTGTGCAATTTCTCTTGTTGCTTGAACTGAAATTAATTATAACTCATCCTCGGTAACCTCATTATTATTTTTATTACCATTGCCTTTACCGTTGCCGTTACCATTCCCTGGCTTTACAACCAACACATCAAATGTTAGTGTGTGCTCACCATACTTTACCCTAATCGTCGTATTACCTTGACCTTTTCCTTTTACAGCCCCTGCTTTCACAGTAGCTATTTTATCATTCTCTACTTCATAGGTTGCAAGCTTTGTAACATCTTTTTCTGTTGTTTTACCATCAAAAGTAGTTACTTCAGTAATCTTAACTGGAACTTCTTTACCTATTCTAGTTTCAACCTGAACTTGGTCAATTTCTAGTGTTACTATTGGCTCTTTTACAACAGATGCTTTAACTGTAACATTTATAGGTACTTCATTATCACCGTATGAAACAGTAATTGTAGTCGTGCCTTCACCTACTGCAGTTACTAATCCATTTACTATTGTTGCTACATTTTCATTTCCAACAACATAAGTAGCTTTTGAAGTTACGTCTTCCTCTGTTGTATCACCTTTTGCAGGCGTTGACGTTTCTGTTACCGTAAGTTGAGCAGTTTCTCCAGCTGTTAAGTCTAGCTTAGTTGGATTTACAGAAAGTGCTATTACTGGTTCTACTACTTCATTTTCATATATCTTCGCTTCACCAACATTCCCGGCAGCGTCTTTAATGATTACTGATACAGCATTTGTTTCTGCTGTTACCGGGAATGTGAAGCTACCGTCTTGATTTAATTCAAAAGCAACTGGCGCTTGTACTTCGCCTTTTACCGTCGAAATATAGGAAGCTTTTAATTTATCATTTAAATTGTAATTTAAACCGTATAAATATAGCTCTTCATTGTAGTCGATGTACTTATCTTTTATCTGTCCTGTAGCGACACCTTCAGCAACTGAACCAGTAATTTCTGGTTTAGTCGTTTTCACGATAATTGATCCAACATAATCGGAAACTACTCCTGATGCTGCAAGACCGGTGAAGTCAATTGTATACAGACCATCTGGAATCGTTGTGGCAGGTGCTGTTCCCCATGGTTTATATTGCCCACCAATATTCAGCGTATAAGAGCCTTTTCCTAGCGCAGTACCAGCATGTAGATAACCAATGTAGCCGTCTCCGTATTCTCCACCTTCCGGATTCATAATATCCCAAAGCTCAATATAGTTAGTTGTTACATCTCCAGTTAATGTGAATGACAGTACAGCTGAGTCTTTCACTCCATCTCCGTTAAAGGATAGATCTGTTTCTGTAATTTTAAAATCTTTAAGTTCAGTTACTGCCGCGCCGCCAAAGTCAGCTGCGAATGGCAATGAAATTTCTGTAGCTCCACTGCTGATGTAAATATACCCTAGTATTTCAGAGCCTTTTGGTGCCGTAGCTTGTGAAGCAGTTAATGTAATATTTAATACTTGCTCACCAACTAGATTAAATGTTGGCTGATCGACTGTAACAGTTGCATCACCAAATGTTTTTGTCACATCAATTGATACATTATAATTGCCGCCGTTCCCTTTAATATCTTTTACTAAAACTTGTTTCGTTACAGAAATATCCCGGTCTTTAAGGGATTGGGGACCGAAAGTAACTGTACCTTTCAAGTTTTCTGAAACTGCACCAGTTCCATCTAAAATTGCGCTATCAAGTGCATAGGCAAGAATTTCCGGATGAGCTGCTGCATAAGCATCTACACGTCCTGCACCTTGAGAAAACACATCGTATTTTGTTTTATCTATAACCTTTGCTGTATTAGAAAGCGCCACTTTTACATCGAACGCGTTCCAATCAGGATTTGCTTGTTTAACTAATGCAACAATACCTGTAATATGCGGTGTTGCCATAGAGGTTCCTGTTTTACGAGTATATGCTTCCCTATAATCTGCAGCAGGGAAATCTTTTTTATACATCGGAATCGTTGACATAATGTTTGTTCCAGGTGCACTTACATCTGGTTTAATATCAAAATTTGGTGTAGATGGTCCACGTGAACTTGAAGAGTTTACATCATCTCCCAGTGTCTTTGTGGAAGCAAATTTACTAAAGCTTACTTTTCCAGTTCTGCCTGCTAATGCAGCGCGAATTGCAGCGCCATCCGTTTGTGACATATCAAATGTTGGCAGAAAATCAAATGCATCACCAAGGAATGTGCCTGAAATGTTCGGTGCATTCGTTCCACCAGCAACGTTATGAATAATTGTTGCGACTGCTCCATTGGCCTTTGCATTCGCAATTTTATCAACGAATGCGATACTGCCACGGGAAATCAATGCCACTTTACCTTTTACATTAATTCCTTCGAAGTCTTTTACTTCCCCGTTTCCAGGAACAGCAACTAGGTCAAATTCTCCTTGAAGCTGTGTTGCTAAATTTTTCCCAAAAGTCGTTCCCATTAACGGAAGCTGTTTTGTTAAATTGTAGTTGCCAACTGTAACATTTACTTCCCCGTTATACATTGTTTCAGGATTTGTTGTGTTACCAACAGCAATTCCTAAACGTGCTGTTGCAGGCGTGCCCATTGTTCCGCGATTTGGACCTTCGTTCCCTGTTGCAATTACTCCGATTGTTCCAGCCATCATTGCATTATTAATAGCAAATGA
Source organism: Lysinibacillus sp. NPDC086135 (assembly GCF_044746345.1). Classification (NCBI taxonomy): domain Bacteria; kingdom Bacillati; phylum Bacillota; class Bacilli; order Caryophanales; family Bacillaceae; genus Lysinibacillus; species Lysinibacillus sp. NPDC086135. The sequence goes on from NZ_JBIVCA010000006.1 coordinate 174,330, forward strand.
GCCTGCATCCGTTTCAGAGTTAGCTCCCCCGCCAAGTGAAAGGTTGATAACGTCCATTTTTTCTTTTACAGCAGTTTCAATTGCTTTTACAATACCAGATGTAGCTCCACTTCCGTATGCCCCAAGAACACGGTAAGCATAAAGGTCTACTTTTGGAGCAATTCCTTTAATATCGAATTCGTTAGCTCCGATTGCTGCAATTGTTCCAGCAACATGTGTACCGTGAGAAGTATAGAACGAGCTTCCTTTTTCATTAAATTCAGGTGTTCCGACTGGACGCTCCGAAGGCAATGTTTCCGACGCATCGTCATCTGCCCGAGGCTTCGTGTAAGTTGCTGAGTTCGGAATGAAGTTTTTTCCACCTTTGTAAACTCCAACAAACTCGGGGTGCTCTGCATCAATACCAGTATCTAATACTGCTACTTTTATTCCTTGTCCTTCAATTCCTTCCTTCCAAAGCTGTTCGATGCCAAGGAAAGAATTACTTGTATTCATTCGAGCTTCTAATTGATCTTCCTTATTAAGTTCCGATGATTTCATCGACTTATCTTCTGATGCGTAAACAATTGCATCAGGTTCGATTAATGTAATTCCTTCTACTGTAAGCAATTTCGGGAGATCATTTGCTTTCACAGTTGCCGCAAAACCGTTTAAGACAGTATCAAATGTGTATCCTTGAGTCATCTGTACTTTTTTAGTAGCTAACTCTTTTTTAACTTCTGCTTGTTGTGCTTTTACATTTGAACGAACTTCATTTTCTCGGGCATTAGAGAATTTTTGGCCTTTGACTTGGCTCATTCCTTGCTCTAGTGCCACAGGCTTTTCAGATAAATGAACGATGACTGCAACATCTTGATTGCCTGATACATTTTGTAAGCTTTCGTGAAGAGTTGGTCCATCTTTAGACAAGCTTAGCTGTTCAGCGATAGCCGCCTTTAGTTGAATGATACTTTCACTTTGACTATCCTGCTTGAATAGTTTCGATTCTTCAGCACTAGCACTCGACAATGGAACCAATAGAGAAAGCACCATAAAGAAAGCTAGAATACTACTTAAGAACTTCGTAAACTTAAACTTTTTCAAATCTCATTTCCTCCTCTTCCTTTAATTGTCACACTTTTCAGTTTAGTGTGATATTTCCAATTTATCACAAGAGAACTAATCCGAATATATCGATATTTGAATATTCAGAAATATTGATAATTAGTATTAGTTTATCAAATATAGATTAAATCTATCTTCCTAGTAATTTAATAAAAAAGTAGAACTTTCAAACGAAAAAACGACTTACCGTAATTTATTAATTTTTTGCTTTAGTCGAAGAAGAAGAAGATAGCCAAACCAGAAGTAACCAACTTTGAGAAAACAACCTAGTTTTAAAAACATTGTGCTACGACATTTGAAGATTTAAGACAAATTGGAACTTACTAAAGAAATGTAGTCATGCAAGCGACTTCCTTTTCGTCATTTTGCCAGCTGGAAAAGTGAAATTTAGGGTAATAAAAAAACCAGCGTCTCTGTTGAACTGCATTCATAACAGAGAGCTGGTTTATTTCTTTTATCCACATTATCGGGTCACTATTAAAATTTCTCTTTATTGCTGGCGAGACTCTGTCATTTGCTTCCAAACAGAACCTTTTGCTTCCTCACCCTGTTCGATGCGGGCAATCGCCATTTTTACTTGTAGCTTCACTTCAAACTCTTTATCTTCTGCAGCAGCCTTTAATGCTGCTAATGAATTATCAGTGCCGACCTCATATAAGTACATAGCTGCACGCCAACGAACAAGTTTATTTTTATCCTGTAATGCTTGTTGCATCACGTCTTCAAATTCCACAAAGCCGAGGTCACTCATACAATCTCCTGCAGTTCGACGGACCGCTGCACTTTTGTCCTGTAATGCCTTTTCCAAATATGGCACGACTACCACATCTTCAATCATTCCTAAATAAACGGTTGCCAGTCGACGGATAGACATTTGCTCATCTTGTAACGCCAAATCTAAAAGCGGTAAATCATCTAGCTCTGGATCTGCCATTTGGTCAAGCAATTGGAAACGTTTTTCCCATTCTGGTTGCTTAAACTGTTCAATTGTAATTTTTAGTTTAGCTGGCTTCTTAATAGTTTTCTCTGAATCATTAATCGTTGCAACAATCTCCGCTAAACGTTCCTCAGAATATGTCACATCGATTTCTTGTTTTACTGCTTCCGCAATTTCCTCAAGCTCTCCATAACGTACGCCATAGTCGATCCATTTACGTTGGAAAATATAATTTTCATCAACTGCTGTCTCAAGAATTTTATTGAAAGCTTCCACAAAGCGCTCACCACAGCTTACACGGTACTCACGTTGATTATCAAATACCTTTACTTGCAGTGGTACTTGCTTATAAAATTGCACATGAACGTACACTTCACCATAAAATTCATTGGCTACTTGTTCTTTGTTTTCTTCCTGTACGTCTTCACCTAACGCTTGGCGAATGCTTGCTAAAATACCTTCCCATGCATACTTTGCGTTACGCTCAACAGCGAAGAAATCTGCTACATGATAAACACCTTTAACACCTTCGATTGCTAAAATCGCTGCTACTTCACCAGTTGCTTCATCTTTATCATCTTTTGTAAAATTATAGCTTTTGCCAAAAGGTAACTCTGTATCAACGACAATCTTCATAGAATTAGGGCTTGGTGTCGGTTCAATTGTCATAATCTTCATGTCTATCGCTCCTTATCCATTTACGATTTCATCTAAATATGACCATCTTTCAATAAGGTGTTCATATTGTGCATTTAGCTCATCTAGCTTCGCCGTTAATTCCTGTAGCTTTGTAAAATCAGCACCAGCGTTGGCGATACCTTCTTCTGTCTTCATAATCGCTGTCTCTGTCTTTTCTATTTCATCAGCAATTGTTTCCCATTCTTTCTGCTCTTTAAAGGATAACTTTTTCTTGTCCGATTTAGGCTTTTCGGTCTTAGTTTTTTCGACTTTTGGCGACTCTACCTTTACAGCGGCTTCCTGTTCACGCTTTTGTAAATATTCACTGTAAATATCAAGCTTCTCATTAACATGCCCAAGACCATCTAAAATCCATAGCTTTTTTGCAATTCGGTCTAAGAAAAAGCGATCGTGGGATATGGTAATAACTACTCCAGGGAAATGCTCAATGAAATCCTCGAGTACACCTAATGTTTCAATATCCAAATCATTTGTAGGCTCATCCAGTAACAGTACGTTTGGTTGCTCCATTAATAATCGTAATAAATGCAGACGTTTACGCTCACCACCCGATAGTTTACCGATAGGTGTACCGTGTGCATGAAGTGGGAATAAGAAACGTTCCAGCATTTGTGCAGCCGAATAACGTACACCCTCCGCATCTGTGATATCATTGGAAGCTTCGCGGATATATTCAATCATGCGTTCATTTTCATTCATTTTTGGTAAAGTTTGTTTGAAATGCGCTAACTTCACTGTCGAACCAACTAGAATTTCACCAACATCAGGTGTAAGCTCTCCTGATAACATGTTCATTAATGTTGATTTTCCTACACCATTTGCTCCGATAATGCCAATACGATCGCCCTGTTGCAGTAAAAATGAAAAGTTTTCGAGAATTTTTTGATGGCCAAAAGCCTTTGAAATATTTTCAGCCTCTAAAACTTTCCGGCCAAGACGAGTTGTTGCTAGGCCCATGTCAAGAGAAATATCCTCCGATTTACGCTCTAAGTTATCCTCTAACTGCTCGAAGCGCTGGATACGTGCCTTTTGCTTCGTAGAACGCGCTTTCGCTCCACGACGAATCCATTTTAATTCTGAGCGATAGCGGTTGCGGTCTTTTTGTGCGGAGGCTGCTTTCATTTCCTCACGAATAGCACGTGCTTCTAGATAATCCCCATAATTCCCAGTATGTCGGTATAATGTTTGATCAGCTAGCTCGTAAATATGAGTAGACAGCTCATCTAAGAAGTAACGATCATGGGTAATAAATATAACTGCTCCCTTTAATCGTAACACCATTTCCTGCAGCCACTCTGTAGACTGCACATCTAAATGGTTGGTAGGCTCGTCCAATAAATATAAATCTGCCGGCTCAATTAATACTTTAGCTAAAGCAACACGCTTTTGCTGACCGCCTGACAGTGTTAAAACCTCTTTATCAAACAGTTCAATGCCAAGCTTCGTAAGCGCCGTCTTAGCAAGTGCATTGACATCCCAGGCCTGCTCCTCATCCATACGATGCTGCAAGCTAAATAGCGTTTTTTGTAAACTTTCTGAAGTCGGATTTAATGCAAGTGCAGCAACGGTTTCCTCATATTCACGATTCAGTTTTAAAATAGGTGAATCCCCTGCAAACACTGCTTGTAACACAGTTTCTCCACTTTGAAAAGTAGGCTCCTGTGGTAAATGGGCAACACGATATTTATTTGGGCGGTCAACTTCCATTGAATCCGCTTCGATTTCACCAGCTAACATAGAAAGCAAAGTGGATTTACCAGTACCATTAATACCAATTAGCCCAGCTCGCTCCCCTTCATAAATCGTAAATTCAATATTTTGAAAGAGCGTTTTATCGCCCACTGTTTTCGTTAAATTTTGTACTATTAAATGACTCATTACACTTGTCCATCTCTTTCATTAGGTGTTGTTTAGTGTCCATACTACTTTTATATGTAGTTTATTATTGATATCCATTTTTATCATAACACCAAATGACAGGTAAACAAAGGACAACAAACTCTTCTGACCTATCTAAAAAACGGATCCTCATCAAAACGTGTGGTTTGATCTCCGTTCCGGCTGGGCGCTTTCCAGGGGGCGTCCGATGAGCCGCTTCACTCGCGATGCTCGCTCCAGGGTCTCGGGCCAACACGATGTTGGTCACGAAGGCGTTATCACAGGATGTGATGCTTTTAGCCTTCGTTCCTCTATTGCTAATCCCCAAGGAGTCGCCCAGCCTCCACTCCAATCAACTTATTCACATAGTAGACGTTTTAACAAAAGTCATCCACAACTTTTGGTGATGAACAAAAAACGCTCTCTCATGAATTGCAAATTGAAGAAGAGAGAGAGTATGTAAAAAAAACGATGTAAAAAACTTTTTAAATCCAAAAAAAAATATCCGGATAGAAATATTTTCTATCCGGATACAGAAGCTAATTATTTCACCAATAACCAAGAAGCTTCCACCATAGTCCTCCTACTATAACAAAAATCAGGATGGTAACTAAGGAAACTACAAATCCAACTGTCCACCATTTCTTTTGGTCAATATAACCTGCACCAAAGAAGACCGGTGCTGGACCAGAACCATAATGAGTAGTGGCGCCAAATAAATTACTAAATGCCGCTAATAATATAGCTGCCAACATAGCAGGTGCTCCCGCTTGCAACATAACAGATAAAAATGCTGCATACATCGCACTAATATGTGCAGTGGAACTCGCAAAGAAATAATGAGAATAGAAATAGACTAAAGCTAATATGACAACAGCCCATATCCAACTATACCCAGATACAAGTCCACCCACTTCATTACTAAACCATGGAATCAGCCCTAGTTTGTTCATAAAAGATGCCATCATAAATAGCGTTGCAAACCAAATTAGTGTATCCCATGCTCCTTCTTCCTTTTTAATATCTGCCCATGTTAATACATCTAACAATAACAGCAAGGAAAGACCTATAAGAGCTGCCGTTGTAGCACTAATGCCTAAGTAATCTCCACCAATCCATAACGACAACACAGCAACAAATACAACGATCATTCGTTTTTCAGAACTTTTCAGTGGTCCAAATTCATCCAGCTTCTTTTTAGCGATCGCTGCTGCCTCTGGTGTTTCTTTGATTTGAGGTGGATAGATTTTATAAATAACATAAGGGACAACGATTAAAGCCGTCAATCCAGGGACAATCATAGCCATTGCCCAACCAAACCAAGTAATAGTTACTCCAGCTGAATCACTTGCTAGCTTAACAATTAAAGGATTCGCTGCCATGGCTGTCATAAACATAGCTGATGTTATTAAATTCCCTTGAAAGCCTACCTTTAAAAGAAAGGCCCCCATCTTACGCTCTGTCCCGTCTTCTGGTTTAGATCCGAAAGTATGAGATAATGACTGGATAATTGGGAATATAACACCACCTGCACGAGCTGTATTACTAGGAATAGCCGGTGCCAATATTAGATCACTCGCTAGTAAAGAGTAAGACAGACTCAAGGTTTTTTTCCCAAAAAGACGAACAAATACATAGGCAATTCGTTCCCCTAGTCCCGTTTTTATAAATCCACGAGAAATAAAGAAGGCAATAACAATTAGCCAAATCGTTGAATTACCAAAACCGCTTAATGTCTCTTCAATTGTTAATGTATTTGTTATGGCAATCATAGCCATAGCAATAAATGATATTGCTCCCATTGGCAACGGTTTCGTTATAAAACCTATAATGGTCGCAACAAAAATAGCGAACAAGTGCCACGCTTTTTCATCTACTCCTGAAGGTACTGGACAAAACCAGATAGCCACACCAACAGCAAGGGATATGAAGAAAGGAATCCATTTGACTGCGCTTTTTGCTTCTTTCATGATGTTAAAACTCCTTTGACTGTTACCCCAATGTATTTAAAAGGAGATTTCTCCCACGATCTACTAATTGAATGAAAAATAGACCTAATTTAAGATCCCCTTTATCGAAAAACATAAGTAATTATATATGCTTTATGTAATGAATGGAAAGATTTTTAACTCATTACTAAGAAAAAAATGATCTCGCTTCAGAAATATTTCCCTTTTTGTTAATATTATTGGGAAAAAGTTACTTTTTTTATCAATTCATTAAAGTTAGCATGTGCACAATCCATTAAAAAGATACACACCGTGTTTATATCAACTTATATGTCGAGAATCAATCCTCTTTCATTTCATACAGTAAAAAAAGTTAATTCATCTCACGGCCTGTCATTAGAATACAATGTAATCTTCTACAAAGCTCAATTATCCCTCGTAAGCTCTTGGTGATAGGAATGACTATTTCTCAAAAGATTATTTTGAGGTTCTCCCAGAAATATGCAAGCTTAGTAAAAGTGCTGTACTTTGAAAGAGTATTTCCATCGCTAGGCAAAGAAACCCAAATGTTTAAACATCGTTTAGGTCCTCGTTATGTAAAATTTTTCAAGCTGATTTCTTAGTATAAGAATTGCTGGATTAATACAAACTGATAATATTTATCAATCAGGAAATTATAAAAGGAGTATTCATAGATGCCATTTGTCACCATATTTGGAGGGAAAACCTTTGAAGTAGAGGAAGGAAAAAAATTAGTATTAGCTCTTGAAGATAATAATATAAACATTTTGCATCAGTGTGGCGGAATAGCAAAATGTACAACTTGTAGAGTGGAGGTATTAGCTGGTGAATATAAGGACATTTCAAAAATAGAAAAACACGCCTTCGCTATAAAAAATATTGATGAGCATTTATATGAAGACTGTTTAAGGCTATCTTGTCAAATTCGTGTAATAGGAGACATTACTGTTCGGCCTATTTTAACACTGGAAAATACACAGGGCGATAGAGGTCCAAGACCAGCAGATTAACCAAGTATCGATTAATATAATTCAAAAGGCATGGAAGTGGTCGCGATGCCCGTTAGCTTCCAATGCCTGTTTTTATTTATCTAATATTTTCGTCGCCGTTACTTATCCACAACCTGCTTGGAAAGAAAGGTTTAAAGTCATTCCACCATGAACAAATAGAATGATCCCTGTTCCATAACTAGCTTGGGATGAAGCAAGCCATGTTGCTACAGCTGCAATTTCCCCTGGTTTCCATTTACATTTTTTCCAGTTATCGCTACCCTGTTATGGATTTCTTCGAATGATATTATCTGCCATTCGTATCGCAAGCGCAACCGTTGAGTTTGTCGGGTTTGCTGCAGCAAGAAAAGGTATTACACTGTTGTCTGCTACATACAGACCTGAAACACCATGAATTTCTCCATAGGAATTTGTTGCCGAAGTAGATGGGTCGGTACCCATCCGACATGTACAGGATTCATGAACGTCACTTCCTGGTGGCATTAAGGTAGGCTCACCATCTAATGTAACTCCCATCGCAGTAGCAGATTGAATGATTCCCTCACGCATTTGATTAATAACAACCTTATCCCTTTCACTATAAGAAAAATTAACTTGCCCTAGTGGAACACCATATTCGTCTCGTTGGTTAGGATCTAAGAAAACCCTGTTCTCTCTTCGAGGCTCTACCAAACCGAAAGTTGCATAGACAACACTAATTTGGTCAGGAAGTACCTTATCTTCAAACTGTTGGTAAGAAAAATATTGATTAGGACCTAGTATTTGTATTTGATAAGGAAATTGCCTTGTTTCACGTTTCAAAATTGCTAAATTACCGATATTCTCTGAGAACTGCTTGCGACTTATTTTTCCCGTACCTAATACAAATGAATGATTAGTTAAATAACGCCCTATAGCTGGACCATCAATACCGGAATTTAGCAAAATTCGAGGTGTCTCTAATGTACTTGCAGAAACAACCACATTTTTGGCCCGAATAGTGTAAGTTTTTTTGTCTTGTGTTGATGCAACACTTACCCCAACAGTTCTTCCGTTTTGAACCAATACTCGCGTCGTATAAGCATTTAACGCAAGATCAAATGGTCTATCATTGAAGGCATACGCAAGAAATTTGATTGAACTAAACCATGCGTTAGAGTAAATTTCCCCCATGCGTGGTCCTCTCATATCAATGGCAAGAGGCATATTCGTGGCTTCTAGAATACCACCAGCGTGAAGCCGATTCATAAGAATCCTTTGCATTGAAGAACCATCTGCATAGGATGTTGTACAATTCAAGACACGCTCTGCCATTCTGAAATATACATCTAATTCATCTGGATGCACAGGCCAATTCTGAAGATGAAACTGAGCAGGTCTCGGACAGGCAGCATTCCAAAACAATGTCCTGCCACCCAGTGCAAATGTTAATCTTGCACCTGAAAATTCTGGTAAACTTTCTCCTACAGGAGTAGAATTGTCAGGCCATAGCTGATCGCGCATTCGATCGACATTCATGGTGGGAATATTCAGCGCATGTGAATGAAATAGTTTCGTCCCTTTCTCTAAAATACCGATTCGCTTAGCCCCTTGATGCTTCCACATTTCGCATAAACGGTAAAGCGTTGCCCCACCACCTGCACCACTTCCGACGATTAGAACATCATAGTTCGTATTGGCCATATCCTCCAGCGATTTAGTCGGGATCCAATTATTTGGATAAACCCACATAATACACGTCCTTTCGTGTTAGTCTTTGACATTTAAGTTTATGACTTTCGCTAATTTGATATCACCATTCATTCAAGAACAAAGACCAGTTTCAAAGTAAGTGATGCTCCTTATTATTTTTTTCTCTTTTTCCTAGAAAATAAATAAAGGCATTGGAAAGGGGAAAATGTCTGATAGGTTCCAATGCCAGTTTTTATTTAGGCTATTTTTTAATTAAATCAGCAAATGCAATCCATGAATTTAACTGTACTGAATGCGGGAATTAATTATATTTTCGTTGCTGTTACTTACCCACGACCTGCTTGGAAAGAAGGATATAAAGTCATTCCACCATCAGCAAACAGAGTGATTCCTGTTACGTAACTAGCTTGGGATGAAGCAAGCCATGCTGCTGTTGCTGCAATCTCCTCTGGTTTTCCGATATAACCCATTGGAACCATACTTTCAACATCTGCACGTTTTTCAGGATCGGCAAATTTCTCAGCATTAATAGGCGTATTGATCGCACCAGGTCCGATATTATTGACACGAATTCCTTTTGGGGCATATTCTAATGCTAATGTTTGTGTCATCAGTTTAATGCCTCCTTTACTAGCTGCATAGTGAACAAACAAAGGCCATGGAATAACTTCGTGAACACTGGACATATTGATCACGGTACCTTTAATATCATGTTCGACGAAGTACTTAATTGCTTCCCTACTTCCTAAAAATGCACCTGTTAAATTCGTATTGATTACTTTATTCCAATCTTCAAGCGGCATTTCATGTGAGGGTACTGGATTTTCTATACCAGCGTTATTAATCATCACATCGAGTGTTCCAAACTTATTTACAGCCGTCTGGACGAGATTGATAACATCGCTTTCGACAGACACATCTCCTTTTACAGCTATCGCTTCCCCTCCTGCTTTTTTCACTCCTTCAACAACAGCATTTGCCTCTTTTTCATTTGAGCGAAAATTTACGATAACTTTTGCTTTCTCCTCGCCAAAGCGTAATGCCATTGCTTTTCCTAATCCTGTTGAAGCACCTGTAATAACAATAACTTTTCCCTCTAAATCTGGATACATCTAAAGACCTCCTCCTTATACTTTCGCCATTCCTACCATAAACCCAGCAGCGACAAAAAAATAATCTCAATTGCTATAAGTTGTCGTTTTTGTTTTTTTCTCACTATGATAAAAAAACTCGGCCCATATTGGATTTCCACTTGCTTAAAACATAATAGTAATATGGAACGAAGCAAAACTTTTATACCATTGATATAAAAAACGTTACTTTAAAATAAAGAAGAATCCATGTGAACATTCGTTCAAAATGGATTCTTAATAAGATGCTATAAAGGTACCGTTAGGAAAATGCAAATTTGCAGCGCACTGCCCGTTTCCGAGATAATTTCCCCATTTTTAACAACGCTTAGAAATCTAGATAAAACGAATTAAACAATAACCAGTCACTGGTTCAATACCGTCAACTGGCTATAAATAGTATTTTCTCACTGTTTAAAAAATGACATAGCAGATAATTATTTGTAAAATTTCACTCGATCTTCAAGTGGTTGGAATTCTTTTTCGCCTGGTGTTACCGTTGGATTGCCAAAGGGCATTTGCGCAATGAGCTTCCAATTTTCAGGGATATTCCATTCTTTTTTCACTTCATCATCAATTAATGGATTATAATGTTGTAAAGAAGCTCCTAATCCCTCTGCTTCCAATGCTGCCCACACAACTAATTGGTGCATACCTGATGCTTGATTTGACCAAATTGGAAAGTTCTCAGCATATGCAGCAAATTGCTCTTGAAGCGATTTAACTACAGCCTCATCTTCTAAGAATAAAACTGTGCCATAACCTGCTTTAAAGGAATCCATTTTTTGTTGAGTGCCAGAAAAATCTCTATCTCCAACGACTTTTCTTAATACTTCAGTCGTAATGTCCCACAGTTTATTATGTGCCTCACCTGATAATACAACAATACGTGCAGTTTGAGAGTTGAATGCTGACGGGGTATATTTCACAGCAAATTCTACAATTTCTTTAATTTTTTCATCCGATATTTTTACCTCTTTATTAATTCCATAGTAAGTACGTCTTTCTTTAAGTGTAGTGTAAAAATCGTTTGTCATCATTTTCTTCTCTTCCTCCTAATTTACTAACATTATTTTTATCCATATTTCATCTGTCGTTTAAAGATTTTTAATGGCTGTTTTATTTTCTAGGATCTCGCCTAATTACACAAGAACACCCGTCCACAATGAACACTGCCATTCGTAATTCCTTTAATCCTTTCGATTTTATTCGCTACTTTTTCTATTTTAAATCAAACTAATTATAATATTATGATAATAATATGTTATCCAAACAAACGGAAGAGTATTCAAAATTCCTTAAATAAAAACCCCCAAATCACAACGTTATCCCGCTTACAATTTTTCGAGGTAGAGGCTGTGATGATGCATCGGCTTTTTATGTAGTATAGGTAACCTAATTTTCACATTTGAATATATCGCAAGTAAAAAAATATACTTACATGTTTTTTATTTTTTCTCCTTCCCAAGTAAATGAATCAACATATTAGCCCCCAAAAAATCCGTTATCTATTGAAATAGACAACGGATTTTTTTAGGAGCGTGAGGTATTACTCACCTATTTCATTTTGTAATTGCTCTAAAAACTGTAGCATAAATTGATGGCGCTCTTGAGCCATTTGCTTACCCTTCTCGGTAATCATTAAATCCTTTAGCAATAATAACTTCTCATAAAAATGGGTAACTGAGGATGTATTTTTATTGCGATACTCCTCCTCTGTCATATCATTACGTGCATCCTCTTCCTTATCGTAAAGCTTTCGACCCTTAGCTCCACCATAAGCAAATGTGCGCGCAATACCGATTGCTCCAATCGCATCTAAACGATCTGCATCTCGTACTATTTTTGCTTCCAGAGAAGTTATTTCTAGCTCATTGCCACCATTAAACGATACTTGTGCTATGCAATCTCGAATATGTTGCTTCTTCTTCTCGCTTAATGACAGCTCGGCAATTAGCTTATTCTCTTGCTCCTTATTATCGGTATACTTTTTATCACTAACATCATGCAACAGTACAGCAATTTTCACGACCTCTGCATCGGCTTCTGGTTCTGTTTGTAATATCGTTAACGCATTTTGATGAACACGTTCAATATGTTGAAAATCATGACTAGCATCAAATTGCTCGTAAATCCCTCGTACTTTGTCCATTAAATTGTTCATATTTTAGTTCAGTCCCTTCATCCTTTATTATACGGTATCACTTAGAATAGTTGGTAATTAAGTAACCTCTAGGCTTTAAAAAAATTGGGAAGTTTTTTCAATTGACTGATTTTACAGAATATTGTATGATAAATGTACAGAACATCTATTTTTGTTCTGTAAGTTTACTATTTCAGTGATGTACAAGAACTATGTTTTGACAGATTAAACAACTTCAGCGGGCTTTACAATTGAATACTGCGTTGAAAGATGACGTGCGTATCGTGAAAACCAATCATCTAAACAAATAAAAGTGAACACTTTCCCTTAGAAATTCTTTGTTTTAACCCGCATAGTGAATGTACATGACGAGATAAGTGAACAAATAATTATCTTATTTTCACGACCGAGAAAGCTTGGAGCATATGTAGCAAGCGTGTGATATTTTTATCATTAATCGACGTTACCTTCTTCTATTCATTATCTTGAATATGTGTGAACGTAACTCCTCCCATGGCAAATATCATACCAGTTTCTTGCCAACATTTTGCGAAAAGTCAAATCATCAGAGTTGTGCTAACAAGACTAGAGAATTCTTTTTTAGGCAACGATTTTTCTGAATTTTATTGAAGCCGTAAATGAAGTATTAGAAGGAAGTAGGAACGATAGTTATGTTATGTAATACCAACCCGCTGAAGAAACAATAAAAGCTGCCCATCTTATTTATTGTAGATGATGGCAGCTTTTATTGTTTCTTCAATTCCATTTTAAAGACATAGATCTCCTCTCTCCCTTTTTTCCTTGCTACTTATTATCCTGTATTCCCCTTCTAAGACATTCCTAAGGAAGAAATTCTGAACACGGGAGATTTTAGGGTCATGACGAGCCTTATTAACCTTTTTGTTATTTATCTTCACGATTTTGAATTTGCCTCTTTGCTTTCTTCGATACGCTCCACAGATAAATCTGTTATTTTATGAATAAAATCATTATTATTCTTTGGCATAGTTTTTAGCGGATGTAACTGAAAAAGCTGCCCTTTATAATTTAAAGGAGCAGCTTTTGTATTTATATATTCTTTTGTACTTCTTTCACTCTAGAACAACCCTACCGCATGTCCTTCATTATCAACATTCATACGCAAAGCGGCTGGTGCTTTTGGTAAACCTGGCATTGTCATAATATCCCCAGTTAAGCATACAAGGAAGCCTGCACCAAGTTTTGGAATGACTTCGCGAATAGTGATTGTAAAGCCTTCTGGACGTCCTAAAAGACTTGGTTGGTCTGATAATGAATATTGCGTTTTCGCCATACAAATCGGTAGAGAATCCCATCCGAATTTTTCAATTTGGGCAATTTGTTTTTTCGCTTGGTCGGTAAATTGCACATCTTTCCCACCATAAACTTTTTGCACAATTGTACGTACTTTTTCCTCAATAGATTCTGTTACATCATATAAAGGTGAGAAATTGTTTTCTTCATCAAGAACAGCTAGCACTTGTTCAGCTAAACCTAGACCACCTTTTCCGCCTTCCTCCCAGACATTTGTACGCGCGATACGAACATGATTTTCTTGACACCAATTCAGGACTGCTTCTAACTCAGCCTCTGTGTCCGTAATAAAACGATTTAAAGCGATAATCGGCTCAACGCCAAATGTACGAATCGTCTCAACGTGCTTGGCTAAATTTTCAATTCCTTGTAAAAGTGCCTCTACATTTTCGCCAACTAGTTCCGTTTTCGCTACACCGCCATGCATTTTTAATGCACGAATTGTAGCTACGATTACAACTGCACTTGGCTTAAAGCCCCCTTTACGCGCTTTAATATTCATAAATTTTTCAGCACCTAAATCTGAACCAAAGCCCGCTTCAGTCACAACGATATCTGCAAGCTTACGAGCTGTTTGTGTCGCCATAATCGAGTTACAGCCATGTGCGATGTTGGCAAATGGTCCACCGTGAATAATGGCAGGTGTCCCTTCAAGCGTTTGCACTAAGTTTGGTTTGAAGGCATCTTTTAATAACAATGTTAAGGCCCCTTCTACTTGAAGATCACGCACGAATACAGGCTCACGATCAAATGTATAACCGATGACGATACTTGATAAACGTTCCCGTAAATCTTCAATACTTGTAGCTAAACAGAAAACTGCCATAATTTCTGATGCAACAGTAATGTCAAAGCCATCCTCACGTGGCATCCCTTGAACAGGACCACCTAGACCAACAACAACTTTACGAAGGGCGCGATCATTTAAATCCATTACACGCTTCCAGATTATACGGCGAGGATCAATGTTTAAAGCATTTCCTTGATGGATATGATTATCAATAAAGGCTGATAATGCATTATTCGCAGTCGTTATCGCATGAAGGTCACCAGTGAAATGCAAGTTAATATCTTCCATCGGCACAACCTGTGCATATCCACCACCTGTTGCTCCACCTTTTACACCCATTACAGGGCCAAGTGATGGCTCACGTAAAGCAACAACAACATTTTTATTTAATTGGTGAAGTGCATCAGCAAGCCCAACCGTTACAGTTGATTTCCCTTCACCCGCTGGAGTTGGACTAATAGCTGTTACCAATACAACCTTTGCCTCCTCACCATGTGCTGTAATTTTTAATGGATCAATTTTTGCTTTGTAGCGACCATATTGTTCAAGTGAATCCTCTGGAATACCTGCTGCTTTCGCTATTTCAGTAATAGGTTGCATAACCGCTTGATTAGCGATTTCTAGATCTGTCAAAGGTTGTTTTTTCGTTGTCATTTGGCATCCTACTTTCTATGTCGGTCAATTATGCCTCGGCATAATTGCGTCCGGAATCGGCTTTGTGCTTAGGCCTGCATGAGGGCCGACACGATGTCGGTCATTTCGGTAATGCCACAGGGCGTGGCGTTTTTACCGATGCAGGTCAGTTAGCCTTTATCGCATGGATGCGATGATTTTAGGCTAACATCCTCTAAGACTTCCTTTCCGATTCTGTGACATCCGCCGGAGGTCTTAACTCCTTTCAGCAGGAATTTGCTGAAAGAAGTTAATTCCATTATAGACTTTATTGTGAATAAAATCATAGTAAGTTATTCAAGTATTTCGACAATCGATTGACAACATTGCACAATTCATGTATGTTCTAAATGAAAATGCATTTTTTCACATTTTCACAATTTATGTCACGACTTAATTGATTTTATTCTACATTCAAGCGCATGGGAGGCGAATGCTTATGCAACAGGGAATCGTAAAGTGGTTCAATAATGAAAAAGGTTATGGCTTTATTGAATGTGATGATGGAGAAGATGTATTTGTACATTTTACGGGAATCCAAGAGGAAGGCTTCCGTACACTTGAAGAAGGTCAAAAGGTATCATTTGAAGTGGTCGAAGGCAATCGAGGGCCACAGGCGTCAAATGTTGTGAAAGTATAAACTCAAAGGAGCTGTTCGATGGATGAACGGCTCCTTTTTTCAAATGCTGAAATTAGCGCTGCTTTATAACATTATAACTTCAGCGATTGATCCAATAAAAAGCTCCGGGAAAAACTAGCGTTTCCTTCGTTCTATTAGTATCCATAAGTGTAACCCCAAACGCCCCTTCATTTAAATGACCTAGTGTCATAGCCGCTGCAGCCGCTTCGTCATAAAAATCCAGTCGAATATTTGGTAGATGTAAGGAGATAAACTGCTCTTGTTGGTCAGGCTCTGGTAGTTGTAATACTTCCTTCCATAAATTCACTGTTGCTTGCACATCTTCCACATAAAATTGGACAGATTCCATCGATATTGTTTGATTCGTATCAATGGCTCCATTTGCTTTTAATTGTGCCACACGTTCCTCATCTGTATCAGTCCACTCAATCAAAAATGGAAAATCAATTGCCTGCTCTGGCTTTCCAAAATGCAATAGCTTCCATTCTACTACAGAGCCATCTGGTCTTGTACGACTACAAGCATCAGGCCCATATACTTCAAATCCAAGTGCACGTAAACGTTGTGCCTCTTCTTCAATATTTTTTGTACGTAATGCAATTCTTGAAAAACCATAGCGCTCGTTAGCACGTTTAAACGTATAATGTAGGGAATAAGGTAATTTCACTGCATTTTCAAATAAATTACGATCATAAATCGCTATTTGCTCAATATAGTTTAATCCAAAATAGCTTAACGTATTGTATGTCCCCCACATTGTATGTTGACCACCGTTAACTGTATGGATATTACGTTTATTTAAAAAAACCTTTGTATTTTTTGGTGATTGAACTTGATGAACTAGATGGTCAAAATATAAAGTCATGACTGAACCCCCTTTTTTTCTCTATTATATACTTTACCTGTTAGTTTTGTTGGTTTAGAATAAAATTTAGAATATTATAATTATTAGAAGTTGCTATATTTCAACAAAAGGATTTCGATGCTAGTAGTTCATTAAAAAGATTTTTTATTTTCGTAAATCAATGAAGAGGTGATTAGAATGATAGACAAAGTAGCTGCTTTTAAACTAGCATTAGGTAATTATCCAACAGGTGTTACCGTTGTCACTGCTTGTAATGACGTAGGTGAACCTATTGGCTTAACTGTCAATTCCTTTGCGTCAGTTTCCATAGACCCACTCCTTATTTTATGGTCGCTCGATAAAAAATCACAGCTACATCCATATTTTACAGCGACTCAAAAGTTTGCTGTCAATATTTTATCGAGCAATCAAGAACACTTATGTACGCTATTTTCAAGTAAAATCCCAGATCGTTTCGCCCAGGCTAAATGGTCAATCTCTGCTTTAGGTCTACCAGTTTTACATGATACTGCGGCCATTTTACAATGCAAAACATCTCAGCAAATCGATGCTGGAGATCATACGATATTTATCGGGCAGGTCCTAGAAATTGAAAATCCACAGAAGGAACCCTTACTATATCATCGCAGGCATATTGGTGAAATCCCAAATAGTTTTTATGAATAGGCTATTGCAAGAAATTTATACGCAAAAAACAGGATGACTCGTCGTGATCACCCTGTTTTTTTGACGTATTTTTCCGCTCTTTATCGAAATAATAAGTTTGATTGATGAAATAATAATTGATGAGGTGAAGTACAAATGTTAAAAAAATCCCTTTACATGATACCTATTATTTTTTTATTTTCGGCTAATGAATGGGTAACTGCAAATTTTCACACCCCCCCTCCTTCATTTGAAGAAAAATTCGCTGAAGGTGGATATATATCCGTGGAAAAGTCCGTTAAGAAATTTGAATATCATTGTAAGTGCAAGGTAAAGTTACCTCAACTTATGCCACCGATTTCCTTCACACATCAATTTGGGAAATTTTACGAAGATAAAAAATATAACGTGAATGATGCATTAAGTATTATGTTTGTTAATAAAGAAATAAAAGAAAATATTTATAAAATTGAGATTCGATCAATAGAGAATAAAATAAACTTCAAAGACAAATTGAACTTTAAAGGTAAAGAATATACTCTTCAAGATGATACAAAAGCAATTTATTTTGAAGACCAACTATTTAACTTTTTTGTCTTTGAAAAAAACAATTTGCAATATTTACCAGGTATTTATAAAGAGGTAACTAACACTGATACACCTCATACATTAGTTAAAATAGCTAACTCTTTAAAATAACCTATGCTGTTGCTATGGATAGTGAGCTCAACAGTTCCTAAACATAAAATGGCCAACCTAAACAATAGAAATATCCTCCATACTGTTTATTTTTTCTGCGGAAATCTTTGCTTTTCAAGTCTGTTAATTTGCACAATGACACCATCTTGAATCGTAATGTGTACTTCTCCAAATTCCAAATTTTGAATTGCCTTTGCAATTGCCTCTAGTTTATTGTCATCTACCTTTGCCTGTTGAGTCATCCGATACACCCCTTCTTTTAACATATTTTGAGGCCAAAACATCAATCATAGCCCACTTCCTAAATAGCTCTTTGGATTTGACCTACTATATTATTATCAAAGCTTCTTTTTAGGCCAAGTTGTAGGTATTTCGTTTCTTTGGAATAATTCTATAATTCTGAAAACCCGTTGTCAATATAAATATTATAAATCTTATTTGTTTACTAAGGAATTAAAAAATCAATAAGCACCAGCATCGTCCTCATGGAAAAAACACCAAAACAAAAACTGTGCAGATTTATTTACCTCTACACAGTTTTTTTATTAATTATTTTGTAGGCAATCCATTAGTGCTTTCGCTGTCTTTTGCTTGCCCATAACCTTCATCGGTTCGCCTTTAGCCGGTACAATCCAGTGTGGCTCATCTCCACCATATAAAGATTGTGAGCTATTCGCTACCATAAACTGAGCGTTGGCGGATTCCATCCGTAGACGTGCACGGGATAGTAAAAATTCCTCGTCATCTGTTGCCTCGAGTTTAAAGCCTACTAAAGTTACTTTAGACTGCCACCCTTTTATTTGACCTAATACTTTAGGCGCCTTTTTAAAGTGAATGATAGGTGGCTCATCAGATGGCATTTTACCTGCTTCCTCCATTAAATTCCCAGATTGGTCATACACTTTGTCAATGAGCCAATCAGAACCTGCAGCTGCCATAATAACGATATCCACTTGTTCTTCCTGAACAGCATGTCGAACTTTCTCGCCTAAATCTTCAATACCTTCAAATCGAATGGTACACATTTTATCTTTGTTCGCCGGAAGCTGTGCAAAATAACCGTGCATATACAATACGTTCGCCCCAGCCTCTAATGCCGCTTCAGCTAAATAACAGCCCATCGACCCTTTCGATAAATTCGTATGCCCACGCACACGATCCCATTTTTCAAGTGTTCCCCCACTTGTAATGAGTACGGTCTTACCTCGTAATGTCCCCATACACTCACCTTTTTCTAGAAAATATACAATTACTATTTTATCGTAATGCTATGTTATGCTTCAATGTTGTTTTTATAAGGTTGGCGTTAAATTAATACTATTTCATATTTTGCTCTTTTAACCAGGAACTTAATATCTCAGCAAATTTCTTGGTCACTGGTGAAGCATGATGTTTCATCGCAATTCCAATTGTGCGATAGCCACCTTGTTTTAAAGGTATAGCTTTTATCGTAGGAGGTAAGTTATACGTCACTAATTTCGGTAAAATACTAATTCCAAGCTGGTGAGCAATCATTGAAATGATCCCTACCTCTTCCGATAGTTCAAAACGAATATTTGGCTTCACGTGATATTGCTCTAACAGCACTTTTACATCATTTGTCCCTTTATATGAAGTCATGATAAATGGCATGTTTTCTAGTTCAACAATATCAATTTCGGCTTTATTATAAAGTAGACTTTTATCGGAGACAATACACAGCAATGGATCCTGCTGAAGTTCGGTAAACTGATACTGCTTAGACTTTTGACCATTTAAAAATCCCGCATCAACCTCTCCACTCAATAGCCATTGTTCAATTTCATAATAATCTCCCTCACGCAATTCGACTTGTATACCAGGAAATTGATTGTCCATAATACGAACAATTTCCGGCATCCAGTTTGAAGAAATACTTGAAATTACACCAATTCTTACTTTTCCTCGAGTAACGCCAAGTATGTGTGCGGCTTCTTGCTGTAATAGTTCTTGTGCATCGAGCACATGTCTCATTGCCCTCAGCATTGTATTACCTTCACTCGTTAACGTGACACCTGCTCGACTTCTGTGAATGAGTGCAAAGCCGAACTCCTTTTCTAAGCTTGAAACAGCATGACTTACAGCAGATTGGGTTAATCCCAATGCATCTGCTGCTTTTGTAAAGCTAGCTACCTCAGCCACTTTATTCAAAATCTCATATTTGACTAAACTCATCGCCTTGTCCTCTATATACATGAATTTTTTTAATACCAACCATTATAAACATTCGTTTTACTAATCACAACACAAGATTTATAGTAAATTTTAGAATAAAAACTGTTTTAGTACACAGATTGTAGGTGAGCATAATGAGTATCCAAGGAAAAGCAAATTTATTAATGGTTATTGTGACAATGTTTTGGGGCTTATCTTATACTTTTATGGTAATGGGGCTTGAAACATTGGCTGTTTATAATGTGGTGGCATTGCGTTGTATCATCGCATTTTTCGTAGCTGGTATTATCTTTTATAAACGCATGATTAAAGTCGATGTTAAAACACTAAAATATGCAGCTATACAAGGGTTTCTATTATTCATTGTGTTCGTTCTAAGCTTATTCGGACTAGCAACAACATCGGTATCAAATGCTGGTTTTATTTTAAGTCTAACAGTTATCTTAGTACCTATTTTCAGCAGTTTTATTGAAAAGAAATTACCTTCAAGAGCAGTTAGCTTTGCAATTATTTGCACAATGATTGGGATTACAATTTTAACGGCACATGGCTCATTTACCTTTCAAAAGGGAGATATTCTAATAGCCATTGCTGCACTATGTTATTCGTTTTACTTACTATTAAACAGCTCATTTACACGGAGCGTTGATTCAATTTCTTATGGCATTTACCAGCTCGGTTTTGCTGGACTTTATGCACTTGTATTAACATTTATTTTCGAAACACCAACACTTCCAAATACAACGACTTCTTGGGTTGCTATTATAGGACTTGGTGTCATTTGTAGTGCATTTTGCTTCGTAGGTCAAACTGTTGCACAACAGTTTACCTCTGCTACACATACAGGACTAATATTTTCCTTAGAGCCAATTTTCGCAGCGATGTTTGCCATACTGTTTATTGGTGAAGGAATAACAGTAAAAATAGTTATAGGTGGTAGCTTTATTCTAATTGGTAATCTTGTTGCCCAATTAGAGCATCTCCATGTTTTACGCTTTATTAAAAAACATGAACATGAAAAAGCTATAAATTAATTCAGAGTGGTGCATGTGCACTCACTCTGTTTTTTATTTTATAGTTAGTTCTAGCATTTAAACTCTCCTTGTTAAATGTGAATCAAGACAAATAGCAATTATCATCATAGTATACATTATGTCGTCATGGGTTCAGCTAAATGCTCAGCAAATAATACGATGACACCCTGTTCAACGAGATGAGCATAGTAAGCTGTTTGACCTTCCGTAAGATCAAATCGCTTAAATCCTTCTTTTACAGCCGATTCACCGGTAAACCAAGACTTAATTTGATCAACCCAATTCCCTACCTCATGTGTTTTAACATTAGCATCCCATTTTACACCCTCAAATTTGCTTGGATCCTTTGCAATAACGTAAATATCCTCTATTTGACATGCTTCTAAACGCATACTTTCTAAAATATGGAGCATTTCTTCCCTTGTATGGGCCACTTCAATTTGTGGGTTTTGCTCATTTATCATGCTCAATTCCTCCTAATTTGTATGGCTTACTAAGTATCTTACCTTCCTATTCAAGAAATAAATCCATTTTACCCATTCTTTTAACGAACTTTAATATTTGTAATATCTCTGTGATCCATGTTCACCTTTTGAAACAAAGGTCTAATACTTTTATGAAACATTAAAAAAATAGGCAATGGAAGTACATTAAAGTCCCCTTTGCCTATCAATTACTTGGTTTTCAATGCTCAAGGAATGCCTTCAACATCCATGTATGCTTTTCTAAGGACTGATACATAGCATTTAGTATATCCTCTGTTCGATCGTCTCCTTCTTCTGCCGCAAGCTCCATCGTTGAATTCAAAGCCTTCATAAGTTTTTGGAAATCCGCAATGATTGTTGCTACCATTTCCTCTGTCGTCTCATTCCCTGCCGCTTCCTCTATAAAGGATAGCTCAAGATGTTCTTTTAACGTAGCAACTGGTTTTCCATCTTTCGAAAGAATACGTTCTGCAATTTCATCTAGATTTAACGTTGTTTCATTATATAATTCTTCAAATTTTGCATGTAGTGTAAAGAAAGCTTTCCCCGTCACATACCAATGATAATTGTGCAATTTCGTATAAAGTACAGACCATGTAGCGACAAGTTTATTTAATTGTTTGTTTAAGTTTTGTGACATTATTTCTCCTCCAATGTGCCAGTTATTCTAGTCATTAGTATGCGTTGCAACGTATGCTAGCTATACACACATTTTTCTCATTGGAAAAAATTCTAAGGTCATCTGTAGATAAAAAATACAAAACCAAAACATTTTCCGCTACATAGCCTGTCCTAAAAAATAGATGGATACCATCAATTGGACGTTTAAACATCACAACAAACCGAATAAGAGATTGTCATTTTTGTTCGATTCCTTGCTCAATTCCTTCCTGCCTTTCTAATTCCAAAACTCCAGCAAATGTCGGCGGTAAATCTTTTTTATTTAGATGCAAAATATCTTCCTCCCTTTCTGCTCAGACATAGATTTTGGTAGCTTTAATAAATAATCAACGTAGGAAAAAAGCGCACGTATCTCTGTGCGTTCAACTTTACTTAATAACGAAACTTCTCTTAATAATGCTCTTTTGTAAGCACTACGATAGCTCATTTCGTTTTTTGCTTGATTTAAATAAATTAATGCTAGTAAAGCTTTACTAAACAGCTTCGTTGATTATCTTCTTTATCAAAATCTGACACGACAAACTTGTTAAATGTATAAGTTATTTCTGTACCATAATATTTTTCATGAAACTGATTCGTGCTTTTGGTACTCGTGTCTGTAAAAATTGCACTTGCCACAATCTTCTTACCATAACGATCATTGATACGATAAAAATACTCAAACATTCGCTTCGCAAAGTGCACTTCATCTACCGCTTGTATCTCTGTATGGACAAGGATCCATTGCTCACCCCCACTCTTTAAATGAACTTTCGCAATTTGATCAGCTACCTTGCGCCCTTGACGATGCTCAATAATTTCTTTGAAAAGCTCTTGCTGTAAAAACTCAACTTACTATCAATTATGCCTCGGCATAATTGCGTCCGGAATCGGCTTTGTGCTTGCACAAAGAACTCCTTTCCGATTCCGTGACATCCGCCGGAGGCTTTCAGGGGTGTTTGGACACCCACTGAAAGAAGTTGAAAAATTCACTTCTGCATGTAATTCTGGCAAAAAGAACAACAAAAAATCTTCAAACAAATCCCAATTAACTTCTTCCATAGATTATCTTCATTCACTTGACTAAGCTTATACACATCTGATTTCTCCTAAACTAGCTGCATGATAACTACATCCCCCTTACCTTAAATACATTATAGCTATTACGAACATACATTTTTAAGAACATTGAAACTATTCTCTATAATTATTTCACTTTCCGAAATAGTTTCGCTATAATGGAATCACTTACTAAAAAGGGGTGTTAATTAATGAAGGTATTACCATTACGAAAAGATGTGCCAGTAGAACAAACATGGGATTTAACAGATTTACTTAAAAATGACGCGGATTTTGAACGTGTTTTAGCACAGCTTGTGGAAGATGCAATAAATTTCGAAAGCACGTATCAAGGTACAATTACGGATGCTCAAAAGGTAATTGATGTTTTAAAAGCTTATGAAGCACTATATGAAAGCATAGTTCCTATTGGTACTTATGCAAGTTTAAATAATCGAGCTGACCATACAGATAACGAAGCTCAAATGCGTGCTGCAAAATATGGTACGGCAGTCGGAAAAATAAGTAGTACAATTTCTTTTGTACGCAGTGAATTACTAGCACTAGATGAGGCTATTTTAGAGGAAGCTGCTACATTAAGCCCTAATTATAAAGTCTATTTAGAGGAATTATTAAAACAAAAGCCGCATCAGCTACATCCAGAGGTAGAAAAAGCACTAGCTGCATTTAGCTCTACTTTTAAAGCACCATATGAAACGTATAATACGACAAAGCTTGTAGATATGCATTTTGGAGAGTTTGATGCCAATGGCGAAAAACATCCACTTAGTTTTGTATTATACGAGAATGATTGGGAGTTTGACGCTGATACAAATGTTCGCCGTGCAGCTTTCCAAGCATTTTCGAATAAGTTGCGCGATTATCAGCACACAACTGCAAAAATTTATAACACACACATTCAACAGGAAAAAACGATGGCTGATTTACGAGGTTTTGATTCTGTCATTGACTATTTATTATTTGATCAAGATGTTGATCGTACGCTTTATAATCGTCAAATAGACCTGATTACGAAAGAGCTTGCTCCACATATGCGCCGTTACGCAAAGCTTATTCAACAAGCAAACGGCATTGAAAAAATGACATTTGCCGATCTAAAGATTGCCCTTGACCCAGACTATGATCCGAAATTAACAATGGCTGAAGCAAAAGAATATGTTGAAAAAGCATTAGATGTTATGGGTGAAGGTTATAAAGAGATGCTCGAAAAGGCCTTTAACGAACGCTGGATTGATTATGCACCTAACAAAGGAAAATCGACTGGGGCATTCTGTTCAAGTCCATATGGTAGTCATCCGTATATTTTAATGTCTTGGAATGAACGTATGAATGAGGTATTCACTTTAATTCATGAGCTTGGGCATGCAGGTCATTTTGTGAATGCACATACCCATCAATCTTATTTTAACTGTCGTCCGTCGTTATACTTTATCGAGGCACCATCAACAATGAATGAAATGCTGCTAGCTAATTATTTATTAACCCATAACGACGATCTTCGCTTCAAACGTTGGGTAATTTCAAATATTGTGTCCAAAACGTATTATCATAACTTCGTCACACACTTACTAGAGGCAGCTTATCAACGAAAAGTATATGAATTAATCGATGCTGGAGAAGCTGTGAATGCTACTGTTTTAAATCACTTAAAACGCACCGTATTAGAAGATTTCTGGGGTGACACCGTCGATATTACGGAGGGAGCAGAGCTTACTTGGATGCGTCAACCACACTATTATATGGGCCTATATCCATACACATATAGCGCTGGCTTAACAATTTCCACACAAGTATCTAAGCGTATCTTAAAAGAAGGTAAGACGGCTGTAGATGAATGGTTAGCAGTCCTTCAAGCTGGAGGTACGAAATCACCTGTAGAGCTAGCTCAAATGGCGGGTGTCGATGTTACAACAGATCAGCCGCTTCGAGATACGATTGCTTATATTGGTCACCTTATTGATGAGCTCGAAAGATTAACGATAGAAATGGAAGCTGTCACAGGCTAAACAAAGCAAGAACCATCTATGCTATTTTTAAAGCGTAGATGGTTTTTTTAGTTCTAAGCAGGAAAATACATACATATACTAGAATCAGGCCGTCCCTCTATGTTTTTTGATATTTCTAAATAGACAATCATTTTTCTTCATACAAATGTACCGTTATTATTAATTGTATGCAATTTATTTAGCAAAATTCTACTAACAATTTTCAAAGGAAGTGTTTCTAATTATGGTAAAACGTAATGATCCATGCCCATGCGGTAGCGGCAAAAAATATAAAAAATGTTGTGAAGGTAAACAACAGGTTACCGTAGAAGCTGTAGCAATCGAAGAATTAGAGCGTGTACTACAAACATTTTACTTAGAATATCCAGAACGTAAAGATGTTCGCGCCTATATAGAGCATGTAGGTACATGGCAGCCTAAATTAGAGAGCGTACTACAAAGAGAGCTGATCGAGGCGATCGCGTTAGACGACTTCTTCTTCCATCAAGAACCATCAATTTGGAAAGGTTACTTAAAGAAAACAAAGAAAAAAACGGTAAGACCTTCTACGGTAAAAGTGTTAGAAGGCTGGTCACAACCTCGTCTATTTATTGGTTCCGTGTCAGTTGTAGAAGAAAAATATTTCAAGGCTACACATGTGTTAACAAATGAAGAGATTCATATTCGTCGTGAAAATGACAAACCAATCCCTGAAGGTATGCATGTCTTTGCATTCATCTTACCAGATGGTACAAAAAAATCAGAGCATTATTTAGCTGTATCAACGCTTATCTTCTTCCCAGAAGATCATGCTAAAGTATTTGAGCAATTTAAGAAAACTTTTGATGCTTCTGAGAAGAAGGCTGGAGCATTCCTAAAAGAAGAGCATTTATCCTTCTGGGAATTACTTGTGTCAAACGGTTATAAAGGCGAGGAGTTCACGAACTTTGAGAGCAATGTAATCACACAGGTTAAAGATTTCCTTGAGCAAAATGAGCGTGAAACAGCTCCTTTGTTAGAGCTTTTAGAGGACTATTTAATTGAAGGACAACCATCTGCGCGCAAAGAGGCTGCTATTGCTGCCGGCGCGATTCGATATGGTCAAGAAAAAGAGCTATTCGAGCCGTTATCACTGACTGTAAAAGAAATTGCGGCGACGTTCGATATTTCAGCTTCCTCTCTCACAAAATACTACCAAGACTTAAGTAGCTATGCTGCAACTAAATAATGCTTAAAATAGCGCCACACATTCTAAGGAATTTTAGAGTGTGTGGCGCATTTTAGTTACCATAGAAAAAAGCTACTTTTATTATCGGCAATGAGCCAACACCAAAGTAGCTTTCTCTATGGTAACCAACCAATACTATTATTTCCGAACATATTGTTATTTATGCATCGAAATTAGTAAATATGATTATTTATTGAGCAAAAATGAAATAAGCTTTATTTTATTTAAACATAGTCTGTTTAGTTCCTATGATTACTTTTATAGTTGTAAGACATTTCTGTACTGGTTTAAAAACATTATTTACTATACACCTTCAAGAGCTCTTCTCCAAGAAATTGTAGTCGCTCTCCTACAGTGCACGCCTCTATACAGAAGCGGTGAGCTCCAGGTTTACCACGATCTTTTCGTAATTGCTTTATCACTAAGCAATCAGCACAATACGTATCATGTAGTTCATCAATATCTTTCATAACCGTCACTTTATCCAAATTGAACTCTCGCTCCTTTCACGTCCAAATTTCGCTTCCTACTATTATGAAGTGAACATTTTGAACAAGCAACTATTTTGTTTATCCATTTAACATCTTTCTGCAAAGCTCTTTTGTATCGACAGGCACAAATGCTTTTTGTAACGTAAGTGAAACGGCAGTTACAAATGTCTTTTGTACCGAAAGCATAGCGACAGGTACAGATTTTTCCCATCTCTTTAGGTAGTGAGATAAAAGCGGATTTGAGCTACTTTCTTTTCAGCAGGTTTCTAAGCCTCGCTGAAAGACGTTAAAGCCTCCGGCGGATGCCACGGAATTATGCCAAGGCATAATCGATCATCATCTACTTAAATATTGTGAAAAAGCACTATTGATGTACAATTAATGTATAATCTAAATCAAAAAGTAGGGATTTTATGTTAGAAGTATATATTGATGCTGCTAGTGCAGGAAATCCTGGCCCCAGTGGTATTGGGATATTTATTAAAGGAGAAGGCCATCATATACAAATCAGTGAGTATATAGGGCAAACCAATAACCACATTGCCGAGTTTACTGCCTTAGTACGCGGTCTTGAGGAAGCACGAAAGCTTGGTTCAAACCTAGTCTCAGTGCGCTCCGATTCAAAAATTGTTGTGGCCTCTATGGAAAAAGAATATGTGAAAAATGAGGAATTTAAACCTTATCTTGAGCAGGCACTTACACTTGCAAATAGCTTCGATTTATTTTTCATCAAATGGGTTTCAGATACGCAAAATAAAGCAGCAGATGCACTTGCACGTAAAGCGATTCAAAAAGAAAAAAATTAAACTACGGGGACTGTCCCTTGCCTTATCAAGAGTCGGTCTCCTCCCTTCACTTCATTTAGATAATTAATATCCCCCAATATTTCATTTTTATCATTTTTCATATATAAACAAAATATATGCCATGCTCATAAGCAATCGCATAGGGATCGCCAAGTCCTCATCCAATTAACTTACATACGTGGCATATATATATAAATATCACCCCTAATTTTTGATGATGAGCCATAAATCAATATATTTCCCAATTATTATCAGTATAATTTGTCTCTTTAATGTTATTTTATTGACATACCATTGTAATATTACAATGGTAATATCATATATATATTAAGCTTTTAAAGTTTTCAGGAGGATACATATTATGAAAAAGAATAAAAAGTATAGATGGGGATTGAAATTAGCTACATTGGCTTTAAGTTCATCTGTACTTTTTTCAACAATTGACACAGCATCAGCAGCAACTTATACAGTAAAATCTGGTGATTCTTTATGGAAGATTGCCAATCAGTACGGTGTTACTTATCAAACATTGATGAAATGGAATAACTTATCTTCTACGACAATTCGCGTTGGACAAAAGTTAAACCTCAATACCCCACTCACATCAGCAACAATATCAACACCTACACCTAAGCCAACAGCTGCATCTAAACCAACAGTTACAGTTACACCTAAACCAACAACTAACCTAGTGCAAGTTGCTAAAAAACAATTGGGCGTAAAATATACATTTGGTGGAAGTAAGCCGAGTACAGGTTTTGATTGCTCAGGCTACGTCACTTATGTATATAATAATGCTGGTATTTCGACAGCTCGTAAGTCTGCAGCAGGTTTTTACAGTTCAGCTAAAAAAGTAAGTTCACCTCAAGTAGGTGATTTAGTATTCTTCGCTAATACATATAAAGCTGGTATTTCTCATGTAGGCATTTATATTGGAAATAGTCAAATGATTAGTGCAAGTGACGGTGGTGTTTCTGTTGCTAACATAAATAGCTCTTATTGGAAAACACACTTTGCTGGATATGGTCGTATATAGTGAATAAAAAAACAGTTGGGATGCCCCTAACGGGTTCCGATAAGGGAGAGAAACATTATAATTAGGGTATCAATTAGCAGACTAATTCGCATTGCGATTTGGTCTGCTTTTTTATTGTCATACCAGCGTTTAAGTTAAATTAACATTGGAAATAACTATACTATTAACACCCTAATTTTTGCGTGGATAATAGCTGTTGTCCACAGTAAAATTGATGTGTGAAAGAATATGCTAAATGATATGTTAAAAGGCTTGATATTTTGTAGAAAGGAAATGAGATGGTTAAATGAGGAAATTCAATTATATAAAGCCCAAAAACCTAAATTCTGAGCGGGTTGACTGGATTGTTTCAGAACAGACAAGGAACATCGTAGCGGCGTTTTCGGAGTACAGCGAATACACCGAAAGTGAAGTTGTTGATGAATTCCTAAAGAACATCCTAACCGACAAAGACTTTGTTAATTGGGTGATGAAAAAGCGAAATAATAAGCGGTTGCTCAAACAACTTGGATTAGAAGAGTTGGGAGGTTTAATGGTTGGCTCGACTAAAACGATTAGTTGAAAAGGATGAAGATGTAGTTGTTGTTCAAACTCCAGTGACAACTTCGGAAATAGCTGACCGAGTAAAACAATATGATTTATTAGACCCAAGCAAATTTTCCAAACGATACAATGACCTTTTGTATCGTCCTGTATCTTTCTTCCTGAATGAGAAAGAACATAAAATTCAGTATAATTTTTGCGGAAACCCGTTTTGTAAATGGCGCGGTCTTCCCCAAGAAAAATTCACGAGCGTAAAAGGTAATCCATGCCGTTATCGACTCAGTGGAAGGGGTAAAGGCGAAAATTAGGCTATCATTTGTAATGATGACCCGATTGGGGTTATTAAAGGAATGACTTGGGGATGCACGACCTCTCCTGTATCAAACTGGTCTGTTTTTAGAACGGCACGAAAAAACAGCATTCGAAAGAATGGAATTCCCTGTGATGTGGCTGAACACGGATAAAATGACTTACAATCTTAATAATGCCCGAAAGAAAGGTCAAGGCGGAAAAGGATTTGATGATGTGGAAGATTCACAATTTCCAACACAAATTGTTGTGACCGCAGATGTTCATTCAAAATATGTGTTCCGTTCGGATGTTGCTTATGATTGGAACATTGATATTAATGACATCAAACTGGATACTGTTTTGTTGAAAGAAGACCACTTGAATGAGTTTAGCAGAAAACACGGACGATTTAGGAAACACTCCTTTAATCCGCAGCCGCCATCAAAAAACGATACACAAACAGACTGGGAATATAAACAAGCGGTGCAGGAATTTGAACGAAGGGAAAATTATATTGATGGATTACACGTTAATTCCACCTATACAACATTCGCTCACCTTTGGATGATTAAACAAATGATTAAGGCATCGGAATGGCGTTTTGTCACCGACAAGGTCAATTCTTTGATGACCGTTTATTCTCGTGTGTTTGCAAGGGAACTTCGCTTGGCAGAAGCACATCACTTTATCTGTATGGAGGATAGGGAAAAATCATTGAAGCAATGCAATCAGGAATATAAAGAAGGTAGAGCTGATTTAATGCGGTGGGGGAACGCAATGATGCACGACACCCGCTCCATCTGGCAATTAGGATATTTGTACTTAATTTATGTGTTTAATACCAAGCAGTTTCACGAGGAAGTGATGATTGGTTCCCAAAACTATCATAAGTGGGCAGAAGCCCCTATTGAAAATCCAATCCCGACAAGGGACAAAGGTTTCTTCTATGTTGACTGCAAAACGGATTTATCTTCGTTAGAACCAGAGGAAATCGCAAACCTCGTTTTAAATGTTAGCGACTATGCGACTAATAATTTTATGCAACAAATCCGCAGAAGACTGTCCATTTTAGAAAGACCGCTTGTGACGGCAAGAGGCGATGGAAAGAGCTACATCTATGCCAACTTCAATCCTAAGTATGCACAATATGCTCTGACCATCCTTCGCACCTTTTATAACTTCTGTGAAGCGACTAAAGATCTTGACGGAGAAGAGCGTACTCCTGCTCAGCGATTAGGATTAGTAGAAAAACAATTTACTTTAAAAGATATTCTTTACCTAAGATAGTTCGCTGGATATTAGCGAACTAATTTTATTTAAAGGCAAATGGAAAATTTATGTTGAAATTATTATAGAATTAAGAAAAATTGCATTTTTAAAACTTACTAAGAAGTACAAAAAAATTAAAGGGAGTGAGTGTAATAAAGAAAAAAGTTGGATGGACAATTGCAATAATGGTACTTTTAATAGGAGTTGGTATTGGTTACTATTTCACTGCATTGTCACTTTATGAGCCGTCAGAAGATTTATACGGTTTCCCAATTCCTAAAAATGCAGAATTAGTTCAAGAAAGTAACAAATCAAAAAGTTATGATTGGTCGAGGGCTTCTGAAGAAAATGGAATACCATTTGATTACGAAATTGCTCTTAAAGCAAATGGTTGGAAAAAAGGTGAAAGAGAAGGGACTTCTGTTTCATACACAAAAGGAAATCACACAATTGATTTGCTTTCTTCTACCAAATGGTTAGACATCATCAAAATAAAGTAGATAGAAGTAACAAGCCCCTCTTTGACTTTATTTGAATGAAGATAGTTAATTCTACATCCAAAAACGCCCAGAGTAAATTCTGAGCGTTTTTGTTTGCTATTTATATTGCTAATTTCTCGTCAAACTCTATGCTAATAAGCATATAATTTATATTGCTATTAGCAATTTTCTCTCCCAAAACGGAACCCGTTAGGATGCCCCAACTGTTTTTTCTTTATACATGTGCTACTTTTTTCGATTTTATTTTTGCTAACCGTATTAAATAAATGATAAAGACTACAACTAGCGAGCCTGCTCCAGTTAGATATACAGAAGAATAGCCTACTCGCACGGCCACCATTCCTAAAATATAAGAGCCAAGCGCAATACCAATGTCAAACATCGTAAAGAACGTTGCTGTTGCATAACCACTGCGTGTATGTGATGTAGACTGTATAGCTAATGCTTGTAAGCTTGTAGTTACTGCCCCATAGCCAAATCCAATAAAAATGGCTGCCAATAAAAATAATGCTGGTCCTGAGACAAATGCGAGCATAACAAGACCGATAGCAAAGAGTATAATACCAGGTATAATAACGAACTGCGGCCCTTTCGTATCATAAAGTTTGCCTGTATATGGACGTGTAATAAGCATTGCTGCTGCAAAAACTGCATAAAATAGACTCGCTACAGCCATTAAATCTTTTTGCTGAGCGTAGACTGATAAAAACGATAAAACACTCGAATATGAAAAAGCTACTAAACTAGCAATCGCCGCAACTGGAAGCGCACGACATTCAAATAAATCATCAAATTTAAATGTCAATTTACCCTGATGTTCTGGCTTAGATAAATCATCCGTATTTATCGTTACAGCTAGGATGCCCCCTGCTAATATACAAATACTCATCACAATAAATAGTACATTGAAGCTACTATATTGAATAAGCAGCAAACCGATAAATGGTCCAATAACTACTGCTAAGTTAGTAGACATTGCGAAATACCCTAGCCCTGCACCTTTTCGATTGGCTGGCACTATATCTGCGGCTAAAGAGCCAGCTGCTGTTGTAATAACACTAAAGAATATCCCTTGAATAAAACGTAATCCTAGTAAAAGTCCAAAAGGATGAATAAATAAATATAAAACTGTACATAAAAAATAGCCTACTATTGATATAACTAAAAGCTTTTTCTTCCCAAAAACATCTAATAATTTACCCGAAAAAGGACGAACTATAATGGCTGATAATAAAAATCCTGATATTAACAATCCCGCTTCCTTGTCTGTCTGATGCAACTCACCAATCGCATATAACGGCAAAGTCGTTACCAATCCATAAAAAACAAAAAATACCGAGATATTTGTTAAAAAAAGACTAATAAACCGTTTCGTCCATATTTTTGTATTTCCCTCTTGCTGCACGTCTATCAACCTTCCATTTTTTCCAATAAAATTATAAATTGCTGTTGTTCCTCAACAGTCAATGCCCCTACCATTTCTTCCTCAAAAGCCAAGATGGTTTCAGTGATAGCAGGCAAATGTTCCTCTGCATATGGTGATAAAGTAACGATTTTTTCACGTTTATCTTCACCATCCATTCTAAGCACCCAACCTAAAGCCTCAAGTCGAGTAATTGCTCTAGTTATACTCGGTGCTTCAACATTTAAATACTTCCAAATTTGTGTTAATGTCATTGGCCCATGATTATGTAAGCAATATAAAATAGCCCATTGTGAGCTATACAAGTTGTGCTGTTTCAGTACTTCATTTAAACAATTCGTTAAATAACGACTTTTTTGGAATAAAGCATGAAAAATAGGATTCATGTTAGCGACCTCCTTATTTATTTACCTAGCTAAATAAATACTATACGCTTCATTTTTTTCGCTGTAAAGTGTTTGAAGTTTTGATGGCGTATAACCATAGCGACTTACGTATTTGTCCATCAGTGATTAGCTTGCATTTTATCAGCGATTTTCTCCGACGCACTACTATTAGAAGGGAATTTTTTGAAAGTGTCGAATTAAGCTAATAGATTACAAATAAAAGGAGATGGAAGCATGGAGAAAAAGGTATTAATACTTGCAGGAGACGCAGTTGAAGCTTTAGAAATTTTTTATCCTTATTACCGTTGTCTTGAGGCTGGCTATGATGTAACGATTGCAGCACCATCCGTAAAAAAATTACAGACTGTACTTGATGAACTTGCGAAAATTTTGTGTGAAACTTGGCATTTTTCTTGTATTGTTTACTGTATTCATCACTCCAACGATTACTTATGCTCAACAGGGAATTCCAGCCCATGCTCAATGGGGAAAAGTAGCGATAAAAGAGACACATGCAAAATACCCTCAAGCAAAAATCCTCGATTATTTGTATGAGGGAAGCGAGGTTGTTGAGAATGCCACTATTGAAAAATTTAAACTTTTGCTAAAACAAAGTGATAAGGAATTCGGTGTACATGTTCGAATCAAATATGAAACCAATACAAAGAAAGTAGTGAAAATTGAATTCCAAGAAACCACTCCATAAAATAAGAGGACGCCTTCTTTCAGGCATCCTCATTCTGTTAGCTTTCTAGCTGTTGAATAAATTCTCGCATTAAGCCAGGTAAATCTGGCCATGCATGACCACTAATTAAATTATCGTCTGTATGAAGATTAGAATCGATATACGTTGCACCTGCTACTTGAACTTCGGGCTTGCAGGCAATATAGGCTGTTAGTTCACGTCCTTTCAATATTTCTGGAATGGTCCCGAATATTTGAGCTGCGTGACATACTGCAGCGATTGGTTTATTTTTTTCAAAGAAATGGCTCACTAGTGCCGGAACATGTTCATTTAAACGAATGTATTCTGGCGCTCGTCCACCAGGAATGATGAGTCCGTCAAATTGTGCTGGATCAACTTCTGCAAAGGATGCGTGTGCTTCTATGCCATATGCTGTACGCTCGATGTATGTATCGACACCATCGACAAAATCGTGCAAACCTTTCCTATTTCTTTGGTATAAAGTAGCCAAAACAGCAAAAAATAAGTGCTCCTTAAGTATTCTCAACCTTAAGGAGCAGTTTTCATTATCTTTTACTGGATTGTTTTGGTTGTTGAGGATTGTTATGAATTACTTGATTAAATTCTGCTGAATATTCTTCACGATCATTTCTTTTATGTGTATCTTCTTTCTTTTTCTTTTTGAAGCTCGTTTTATTCTTCTTTGCCATTATTTAAGCCCCCATATTTCGGTTATTTATTTTTGTTGGACTGCTGATTTTTCTTATGGTTCGTTTTATTATCTTTATTTTTGGCTTTCGCATCAAATTCTGCAGCGAATTCTTCATTGAGATTGTCATTCGGGTTATTGTTATTACTATTTGAGTTATCGAGGTCTATTTTTTTGTAGGTATCAAAAGGATTATGCGTTCTAACATTCATTGTTTTATTGTTGTTTTTGTTGTTTCTATTGGTGTTTCTATTGGCCACGGATATTCACCTCCTACATGTAATGTGCTCAGGATAAAAGGTTTTATGCTTTGGGGATAACTGCAGGCATTACTAAAAGGTTTCCAGTCCAATCAATTTCGCCTTAGCATAATTGCGTCCGGATGTTGAATTGTGCCCGCACAATTCCTTCCTTTCAAATTCGTGACATCCGCCGGAGGCTTTGGGCAACAGATGTTTTTTACGCGAAAGCGTAGCGTTAGCGGCATGATATTGGTCACTCAGTCGTGTGTTGTTGTTTCTGTCGCTTCGCTTTCGCACAGATAAGATGGGCCGTCTTTATTTCAGTAGGTGTTTGGAAAAATGAACCAAATATGTATTCTTTTAACTCTTCTTTCCGTCGCTTTAATTTTCATCCGTCTTATAGGTAGAACTTTTCTACTGAATAAAAATAAAAAAAATGTACATCACTAACTTTAATTAGTAATGCACATTGTATTTAGACAATCCTATATTCAGTTATATTTAATAATGCACCAACTGCACCTGAAAAACCGTGGTCATTAATAAAGACTGGTGTATGCTTTTTCGTACGAGTGTAATTGGCAATAACACGTGTAAGATGATCATTATTACTTAAAGTTGAACCAATATAAACGATATGTTGAGCATTTTTTTCTTCAGCATATTGAATACTAAGTGTGGTAATAACCTCACCTACTAGTCCTTGTACAGTTGCAATAATATCTTCTGTTGGATGTTTGATAGATTCCGTAATACCAACTTTCCCAAAATTACTAGCTGTCAGTTGCCCATCAATAGGTGTGTCCATCCCTTGATAAATATCCTTTACTAGTAAATCAATTTCTTCTCGATTACCCTTAGAGGCCAGTTCTCTTATTTCATTATAATCCGTGATGCCAGTTGTAAGCGCTGACAATCCAATCAATGTTCCACCACCAACGCCTGTACCACCAACACGAACATGCGTATTATCTTCCATATAATGAATTGAAGTACCAGTACCAATATTAGTAATCATACTTCTCTCGAAGAAGTAGCCCTCTTTATGCAATAAAAATCGAACGCCCTTCAATGTGGCTTCAAACTCTACTATATAATGAATCGATTTCATTGTTTTGATGACATCCAGTAATTGTTCTGTACGCCCTCCCGTAACACCAATATCCTCAATATCTGGATGATTAATAATCCAATTTTGCACTGCTAGCAAATCATTTGACGGGAAAGTTATTAAAACGAGCTCATTATGCTCATCTAAATAAGCAACTTTTGTCAATGTTCCGCCTGCATCAATACCTATAGCCTTTGGCATACCATTCTCCTTTGACTTTACGTACAATCTCTATTTCAGATGGTGAGATATATACTAGATTTTGCTTGTATTCAAGAGGCGATTAGAAGCCAGTTGAATAACGTTCATGCCTCCACAAATGTCACGGATTTTGCAAGGAGTTATTGTGCCAAAATCCGATGTATTGTATTTCAGTACCGAAAGCAAATCAACTGCTACAATTACTCGAAAAGTGAAGTTGTATCTCTGTCCTTCCTAAACTTTAACGCTGTTGAAATAAATGTGCAATAACTTAGCAAACTTTCATGAAAAAAAGATGAAAAATATCAATTTTTTTCTATTAATCACACGATTTTCGTCGCATTTTTATAACTTTAACATTATTCTACTATAAAAACACAAAAGAACTGAAAATGCAATGACACTCGATGCATTATCGATTCTAGCAACGTTGAGCGCTAATTCCTGAAAGTATTCCGATAAAACTAAAAATGTCATTTTGTTAAAATGTATGTCATATGAACTAGTTGATGGCGACTCCTAGGGGGATTAGCTGATATCCTCCAACAATCACTAGTTCGCTTCTCGAAATCAATTTTGCCATTGCCGTGCCTACCTATAAAAATTGCAATCTCGTTATTCGTTATTTATCCCCACTTTGTCTTAATCTATACCATTTGAAAATAGTTGATTATAAATTGAACAATCTGTTTTATCTTTCATCACTTTTACGATACGATATACTATAGATGTGTTACCATTTGAACGGAGGAATACAAGTGAAAGATCAAAAAAAACTTTATAAAGAAGCGATGCAAGTTTTAAAGGAAACTAGTCGCACTTTTTATATACCGATTACTTTTTTAAAAAATGATTTAAAATTGTCTGTGGCAGCCGCGTATTTAGCAATGCGTGCTATAGATGAAATTGAGGATCATGAAAACCTTTCTAATGACGTAAAATTCGATTTACTTAATGCAACAAGTGAGTTATTAAAGGAATCATTTAATGCTGAAGCCTATGAAGCATTATTAGCGCCATATGTAGATCAGCTACCTGAAGTATCTCTTCGTTTAGCAGATTGGCTAACGTTTTGTCCTGAAGGCTCACGTAAAATTGTCCAAGCTTCAACAAGTGAAATGGCGTTTGGGATGGCAAAATGGGCAAAAGCAAACTGGCAGGTGCATACGCGAGAGGATTTAGATGATTATACATACTACGTTGCAGGGCTTGTTGGGACAATGCTGTCCGAGCTTTGGGCGTGGGGTGCTGACATTCAAACAGATCGCGATTTAGCAATTGGCTATGGCCGTGGTCTCCAAGCAGTCAATATTTTACGCAATCAGCATGAGGATATGGACGAGCGCGGAGTAAGTTTCGTTCCTGATGGCTGGACTCGTGAAGAATTATTTGCATATGCGGAGGAAAATCTCGCGAAAGCGGATCTTTATATGAAAGATATTAATAAACGTACTGTATTATTATTCTGTCGTCTACCACTTGCATTAGCCCATAAAACATTGAAGGCAATGCAAGAAGGTCGTGAAAAAATGTCACGAGCAGAAGTAGAACAAACAGTCGAAGAGGTACAGGTTGACTAAAACTTTCACCATAAAAAAGCCTCAGTATGAGAAACTCTCGTACTGGGGCTTTTTTAGTTATACGGACTGAACTAGATTAACAATCATTTCATAACTAAAAAATACTGAAAGCATCGTTAACAACATAAATACTACCTTTTCAGCTTTACTACCCGTTTTTATAGTAATAGGTAGACGTACTGAAATGGATACTGGGAAGAACAGCTTAACACCCTTCTTAGTTCCCATATCAAGGAAAACATGACTTGCCATCCCTAATAAAATACCTAGTGAAATGGATTCGTAAGGTATAAATGTATGTAGTAACATCCCTACTAGAAATAAAAAAAGCAAACTATGTGTAAATGAACGATGTCCAAACAAAGTATTGACAATCTTTGAAATGACGGGAAACTTCCTCCCGATTTTGCTGCCTCCATGGCAAATATCTGGAAGTAATGCACCGATAACGCCCGCTCCTACTAAAACAAGTGGATTATCATTAGAAATTTGTGCAAAAGCAAGGCTTGCAGTGATGCCCCCGATAATATGTGTATTCCCTTGCATTATTTACTTCTGCTCCTTATATCTCTATATTTTTACCCTTCTTAATTTAACACACTCCAGCGCAAAAGGGAACATATATTCCGAACGTATAATCCCTTTTTTTATTGGCACAATTAACTTTCATATCAAATTAAAAATATCAGAAACATTTCAGGTTCTAATTGTATATATAGGATATTTAGAGATAAAAATGAATATTGGAGGTTATTTATGAAATCTATCAAAGGAATTTTGTTTATCATACTAATAATGAGTAGTAGTGCTTTACTGTGGTCTTTCGCTACACCTATAGAACCTATCCAGTCAGTTAACAGGCTCAGCCACATCATTGGAGGCATGGCCATTACAGGCTTCTTTCTTGTTTTTTTGTTAGCAACAAGAATGAAAATTTTTGAGCGTTGGTTCCATGGTCTAGAAAATGTTTATTTTTATCATAAATCTTTAGCCATTCTTTCACTAGTATTAGTAGTTATTCATGGTCAATTACAAGGTTTAGTCCCCCACTGGGATAAAGTACAAAGAACTTCACTCAGCGAATTTGCGAAAGAACTAGGATCACTTGGGCAATATGGTTTCATAGCGTTAATTGTCATTGCGCTTTTTGCTAAATTTCTAAAATATGAGCACTGGCGAATCTTTCATCGGTTAATGCTTATCCCTTATACATTTGGAATTTATCATGCCTATTTTTCAAGCAGATACGATTTATTGCAGCCTACACCTTTAGGAATTTTTACAGCGATAACTACAACTATTGGATTTATGTCAGCATTATATATGTTGACAATGTATCAGGATATGTTTTTTAAATATGAAGGCAACATTACGGGAATCAAGAAAATGGGCTCCAATGTTATTGAACTAGAGTTAACTCTTGAAAGAAGCATCCCATTTCGTCATGGACAATTTATTTTTATCAAAATTTTGCAAGATGGCATAGAAAAGGCGCCTCATCCCTTTTCAATTTCAGGTGGCGATGGAAAAAAATTATTTGTCACTATAAAGGCGGTTGGTGATTTCACAAAAGTAGTATATGATTCTGTTCAACTGAATACACCAATCACACTTGATGGTCCTTATGGTCATTTAAACTTTGAAAATGGAACACAACAACAAGTTTGG
Organism: Lysinibacillus sp. NPDC086135; assembly: GCF_044746345.1. NCBI lineage: Bacteria > Bacillati > Bacillota > Bacilli > Caryophanales > Bacillaceae > Lysinibacillus > Lysinibacillus sp. NPDC086135. Next base: position 214,121 of record NZ_JBIVCA010000006.1, read on the forward strand.
ATAGCTGGCGGTATAGGTATTACTCCATTTTTATCTTATTTGCAATCACAACCCTTGGATCGTGATATTGAGTTATTTTACACTTATCATGGTCAAAACAATGCTATCTATAAAGATTTTTTACAGGAGTATGCAATAACTAATCAACAATTCAAAGTGAACTTTATTGATACTACCCAAATGGACAGGCTTTCATTTGAAAATTTTTCAGTGCCACCGCATACAAGTATTTTTATGTGTGGCCCTGAAAAAATGCTAAAACATTTTGCCAAGCAATTGAAATCCCGCAATAAAGATATAAACGTTGACTTCGAGACATTTAAATTTAAGTAATAATTATCAATTATGCCCCGGCATCATCGCGTCCGAAATCCGCGGAGGCTTTAGGCCAACGCATGTTTTTTTGCGCGAAAGCGAAGCGTCAGCGGCACATGTTTTTGATAAATTACCACAGGACGTGGTGTTCTTAGACTGAGTTCCTCTATTTCAGGGGATGACTTTTGTACCGAAAGCGTAGCGCAGCTGTTTGGACACCCGCTGAAAGAAGTTAATCAAATTCGAGCAATTTACTTGGAATTTCAAAAAGTATATCGTATAGTAAAATCTCATCAAAAATAAAGGAGATTTTTTACCTTGACTACAATAAGTTATTTAAATAAAGTAATGCATGATCGTAAATCTGTTCGTAAATATGAAGCTAATTATAAAATTCCTCAATCAGATTTAGAGGAATTACTTGTGAAGGCAACAACCGCTCCATCATCAAGTAATTTACAACCTTGGCGCTTTTTAGTGATCCAAGATGAGGAAGTAAAAAAGGAACTACGTTTAATTGCAAATAACCAGGAGCAAGTAGAAACTGCGTCTGCCATCATTGCGGTATTAGGCGATACTGCAATGTACAATAATGTTGAAGAAATCTATACAAAAAACTTCGAGCTTGGCTATATGGATGAAGCAACAAAAAACATGATGATTGAAAATTCATTAAAGATTTATTCAAACCTTCCTACAGAAGTTCTAAAAAATATAGCTACATTTGATGCAGGCTTAATTTCTATGCAAATCATGCTTTTAGCAAAAGATATGGGCTATGATACGGTTACAATGGGTGGCTTCAATAAAGAGGCTTTTGCGAAGCGCTTTACATTAACAGATAATCTAGTGCCAATTGTCTTAATCGCTATCGGAAAAGCAGCAGCGCCAGCTTACGGCTCATCTCGTTTAGCGCTAAATGACATCGCAAAATTCATTTAATCCAAGAGAAAGACTGTATCAATTACGCTTGGTTTGATGTGCTCGCTGAATGAAGAAAAATGTTCTTTTTCGAATAAATATGATACACTAAATATAGAATAAAAAAGACTGGATGCGTCAACATCCAGTCAATGCAACAATCATGCCGCAACCATAGCGGCTGACCAAGTTAAAGTTATAGCAATAGCCACCTTACTTAGCCGGCAGGGTGGCTATTTCTTTTTATTTTGAGAGAACCAGTGTCAGTACAGCAATTAGCAAAAGGCTACACTGCACAATCAAACTGAATGCTTCAAATACTGTCATTGGTTATCTTAAGTAAAGTGTATATAACAAGTAATAAACCCTATAAAATCAACTGCATTTTTTATTATATACTTTTAAATATCTAATACGTAATTTAAAAAACTCTACTGCCGATTCCCTTAAAAGCCATCCTCTTTTAATAACCTTGGAGGATGATTTTTTTATTATCGTATCCCATTCTTGAAAAGAGGTAATAAGAAAAAGCTATCCTCAAATAAACTGTACCCTATAAGATAGACACTTTGAAAAAAGTCTATCCTATAGGGTACTTTTGTTTATAATGAGAAAAAAGATGTCGGAGCGGAATGAAATGACGAAAAGAGTATTTACTAAAAAAGAGCAAGAACAACTAAACTGTAATCCTAATGTCCAAGCTATTAGTGATAAGGCGATTACTTATACCGAGGA
>NZ_JBIVCA010000007.1:0-32620 GCF_044746345.1 Lysinibacillus sp. NPDC086135
CCCACGCACCCGTACGTCCTACCCTGGCTACTGATATAATAGATTCTATTAAAAAAAGGTCAACCAGTAAAAACTGGTTAACCTTATAATACGAAAGCACCCGTTAGTTGAACAAGCACTATAAATAATCAATATTCAACTCCCATGAAAGAACTTAATCATCTTTCATTTTCTGTGGTGTAGCGCTGGTTTTTGCGCTACATGGATGGCTAACGGGGCAGATAGTTTAAGAAGGCACTAAAACACAAAAATCCTCACTATTTGTATTCTCTTATCTAAAAAAGCATTTAGATTACAAAGGAAAGCCTTTCTCTAAGGCTGTTTTCGTATAGATTGTTGCTGTTAAAATATAAAAACAGAAATAATCTACAAAATGTGTAGAATCAACTCTGTTTTTATGTTTAAATCGAATATTTAACTAAAGCCCTGTTATTCATTATTTGGTTCTATTATTGGTTTTCCGTCCTTATCCAACAACGGGGTGATTCCCCCTGCATATCCACCCCAACTAAATAAATAATGAACTCCTGTTTCATTATCTACTATTATTCTGTTCCCGTTAGCCACACCAGTTTCTGAAAGGATTTCTTCAAATCTCTTCTTTGATCCTTTATTCTTATCTGAGTTAGTAACCATTTTTTCGCCCCCATATTGGAATAACATTTTTTATACTACGCTCTTGCCTAGTGATTATTACAAAAATAGTAATAAGGCAACAATGTTAATAGCAACAATCTTTTCGAAAACAGCCAAAATTAAAAAGCCCTATCATTAAGGTAACGGGGCAAAGTTAAATAATAAAAAAGAGCGACGTCTATCATCGCTCTTAAAATATTTCAAAATTTACTTTTTTATGTTAAACGTTAGCTTCATAGTGGCCGATGTACCAGCCACCTGAATAGGTGATACCTTTTAAATACCAAGTAACGCCGTTTTCAGTAAAAGAGTTTGCAAAAACATTTTCTTTTTTAGGGATATCCCTAGTAATGATCCCTCGAGTTGAGGCATCTGATTGAGTTGAAGAACTTACAGTGTTTTCTGTACTTGCAAAAGCTGGAGAAGCAGACACAACAGGCACCAATAAGGACAGAGAGAGAGCAGAACTGATTAGAAATTTTTTACCATTCATTTAACAACACTCCTTCAAATATAATTTTTTATGGTACATCTATAATAATTCGACGCAAGGGATAATTTCCCTTTTATTTTACATATATTTTTAATTTTTATTTTTTTTCCCAATTTATAGTCCTGGTATTATTATTGAATAGATTAGCCCATATAACAAATACACCTGTAAAAAGCATAGCAGAACAAATGTGCATACACGGAATTAACAATAAGGATATCCTCAAAAATTTATCACCAAATTTTCGCCGGGGTGTTGGAATTGACAGTACTTTATACCGTGGAAATATAAAAAACACACCAGTGATTAGACGAACACAAGCTGGAGAATGTGAGCGAATTTCTTTAACCTGTATATGAAGTAATCGTTACATTGGCCTATGCATTAGATTGTAGCAAAGCGAGAGCTTGCGCTTTGATTTTAGAGGAATGTTTGTATGAAGCTACATTTGTTAACCAGTATGTAGAAAATTATTTGTAGGAAAGTGTGGATCCGCAAAAAATGCGTGAATTGCGGAAGTTCATGCAGCAGATAAATAAAAATTCTGTTGAAAAACACTCTTGGACTGAACTGCTTTCGTACATTGTAGATGAAATCAAGACTCCCCTTGTTTCTACACAGGAAATGGTATCTGACTTCGTTATAAATTTTTGGGAACTTTCATAAAAGAATGTTATTCAATAATATTGCCCGATTGTTGAACAACAAGTTAAACAACACTCTTCAACTAAACTGCTCCGTTAGTTGAATAAGGTACGATTTTACACCCATTTATACTATAAATAATTTTAACAAATATTCCTAAATATAATTTTAATCACAAATAAAAGCTGAACTAATGCAGAAATTAGTTCAGCTTAAAAATAACTCGTTATAATGTTGCGCATTTCATAAAGAATACTGATGTAACAAGCAAATTACTTTAACTCTTGACTTTTAATTTTAAAAAAATCTTGGGGCTTTTCTTAAACTAAAAAGTTTCTGATAGTTTTGCAGGTGCTTGGTCGAATGGATATTGCTCGACAAAATCTGCTTGTACAGCAAGTCGTTTCGTACCTCTATCAGCGCATGTCACGAGGGTTAAAACAGTTTTATCAGGGATGTCATTAATAACATAAACATCTGTAGCAGCGATAATTTCCTTGATCGTTATTTTGTACTCATAAATATTCGTTAAATCCGTTAAATAAATCGTATCTCCGATGTTCGCCTTGTATAAAGGGCCAAATAAAATATCTTTTTCCTCAAAGTAATGACCTGCTAATGCGTAGTTTCCTTGTCCGAGTTTTTGATTAGGCTTCATAGTGCCTGCTCCAACGGCAAGAGAGGCATTACCAACTCCTTTGACGATAGGAAGTTTCATACCAACACTAGGAACAGCGATACTACCAATGACAGGCATTTTTTTTGCGGTTGTTTGAGCTTTTAAAACTTCTGCAATGGATAAAGATTGCACTGCTTCAAATTCAAAATCGGCATCCGCGTTTTTGTTTTTTTCAATATCGTCTACACTGTAATCAGTTGTATTTAATTGTTTACTCAAATGAGCAATAATTGCATTTTGAATGGGATTAATAAAAATAAGTAAGAGGCCAACGATGAGCATACAAATGAGTAGTGATAATTTAAATTTATTCATTTCATAGATCACATCCTAGTATTGAAATTCCGTGTTACCGATTGAAGGTCGAGTTAAGCCACAAAAACCGGAGAATCGCCGGTAAAAGGTGAACTTCCGCTGCTAAAATCGAAAAATTCGCCGCTAAAAGGCCAAGTTCCGCCGCTAAAACCGAAAAACGAAGCTATTACAGCTTTCCAAACATGCAAGGCACTATAAGGCTACATTACGTTAAAAATGGGTAGAGCTTTATATGCTCTACCCGTTTTACTCTTTATTTATCGCTAAAGCGCACGCCTGCAACACCGTAATGGTTTTTAGACATTTCTTCGATGAAGACTGTTACATTTTCTGGTGGCGCATTAACTGTACGAGAAACGGCTTCTGTTACTTCTTTTACTAGTGCGCGTTTTTGTTCTTCTGTACGACCTTCAAGCATTTTCACTGTTACGTATGGCATAATATTGCCTCCTTTATTGAATAATGTTGTATAGTGTTTATAAGAAAGTATAAACTTCTTACTTGTATTTAGGCATATGCGCAATGCCAGTGTCGTGTTCATTCCGGTGCTAATGCGCTTAACTATGCTTTACTTTTATAATAGCAGAACGGAGGTAGTTAAAGTATGGCAAATGAAGAAAAAGCAAAACAAAAAATGGGCTTTACTATTATTAAAAATGACCCAACAGATGGACATAAGGGATTTGGTATCGGTTCGCTTTCGCTTGAAAACGTATCGCCAGTCATTATCGATATAGAAGAGGGGACGGCATCAGTTGAAATTGGTGCTATGCATGCTCGCAGTGATGTGGAACGAGGTATTAAATTTACGACAGATCGTGCTGATTCAGAAGGTGGGAAACCGTATTGGTTGGTTTGGGTGACAATAGACCATAAAGCGGATGGACCTTACTATGCAGGTGTTACTGCGTGTGAAATGGTAGTCAATCGCGAAAAACGTCGAGGCTATAAAATTTTAGCTGATCATGTGAATAAAATGGATAAATCTATGAAGCGTCATATTATTGTTGAACATATGGATGCGCCATCTAAAAAGATGTTAGCTTCTTTCCTAGAAGAGCTTAATCCGGACTTGTGGGCACGTAGTGAGGAGCAATTGCGTCAAGATTTATTTGTTTAATAGACCTACAATGATTGAACAATGTGTGACATTTTACAATCGCTTTCGATATAAGGTTGAAAGTGGATTTGAAACAAAGTAAACTTGATGAAGAGCTTACATTTTAGTAAGCTAGGACGCTTGGTTCTGCGAATGTGATGAGCGCTATGCGGCATTTGAACAACCCAAACCCAAGCCAAATGCCCCATGATGCTCATCTACTTCGCGAACCATAAATAAGAAAAGCTTTCTGTTCCCACGGACACGGCTCCGGGGAAGAGAAAGCTTTTCTTTTTCGTATATGTCTGTACTTTGTCGAGAGCCTTCGTTAATTAAAACGTCTATCTCTGATAAAGGTTCCGCATGTTAATCTTTAAAGATGGAGAATGGAAGCATATTCCAGAATTTTCCCCACGTATTCGTATCGAGAATATCGAAGTTTGAACATTTTTCAGTTGGTACATCTTTCGCATCCATATAAACGAGACGTTGTTTTGGGCAGGCATCTGTTGCTAATTTACCTGATTCAATATCGATGACCGCACCTTTAACGTCTTTAGGCTTTGCAAAATCTTCGTTCTTTGTTCCTTTATTGACAGCCTCCATAAAGTCGATCCAAATTTGCTTTGTAGATGCAGTATCTTCTCTTTCTGTTAGGTTTTTTCCTTGGTCATAGCCGTTCCACACGCCAGCAGTTAAGCTAGGTGTAAATCCAATTAACCATTGATCGCTATTTGTAGAGCCAGATTTGGCTGCATACGTATGCGTCATGCGAGAACGAATGCCAATCCCTGTAGCTGGAGAATAATCACTAAAGACTGGATCGAAAATACCCGTCATCATTTCTGTTAAGATATACGTATTTTCTTTTGATAGAACAGTCTCATCTTCTTTATCAGCTTCTTTATTTTCATAGATGATATCGCCATTCGCATTTTTAATAGAAACAATAGTAGTAGGCGTAGTTTTTTTACCTTGCGATGCTAAAATATTATAAGCATTCGTCATTTCATATAATGTTGTTTCAGTCGTTCCAAGCGCGATGGATAAATTGTCCTTAGTACCGATATTCACGTTGAAGCGATCAGCTATATTATGAAATGCTTTAAATCCAATTTCCTCTAAAGTTTTCACAGCGTAAATATTATCTGAAATAGCGATAGCCTGGGCCATTGACATATCATGGTTTGCAAATTTGCCATTAACATTTTTTGGTGCATATGTGGCACGTCCATGATCATAAGTGAAAGTTGTCTCACCTACATTTAAATAGGTTAAAGGTGTATAACCATTCTCTAAAGCTGCCGCATATAAAATAGGTTTAATGGTTGAGCCTGGCTGACGTTTTGCCTGTGTAACTCGGTTAAATGAACTTGTAGCATAGTCACGACCACCAACTAATGCTGTAACGGCGCCTGTTTTGGGTTTCATACTAACAAAAGCAGTTTGAAGATCGTCGTTAGGCATATGTTTGGCTACAGCTCCCTCTGCTGCCTTTTGGTGTTCTAGATTAAGAGTTGTTTGGATAGTCCAGCCACCTTCACTAATGTCGAGATTTTTCGATTTCAAAATTTCACTAGCCTCTTGCCATGCTACATCAAGGAAAAATGGTGCTACAGATTTTGCTGCAACCCAACTATCATTCTTTAAGACAAGCTTTTCACTTTCTGCACGTGTTTTTTCATCTTGCGTAATAGCACCTTGATCGGCCATCAGTTTTAAAATAACTTGTTGGCGATTAGTTGCTTTATCTAGATTGACAATAGGAGAGTAAATACTTGGACCTTTTGGAATTCCTGTTAACATTGCAGCTTCTGCTAATGTTAAATCTTTTGCTGATTTTCCGAAATAAAATCGACTAGCTGCTTCTACGCCGTACATACCATGTCCGTAGTAAACAGTATTTAAGTAGCCTTCCAATATTTCATCCTTATCATAAAAAACTTCTAATCTATAAGCATACAGTGCTTCATTTAATTTTCGTGTCCATGATTTTTCATGTGAAAGATATAGATTTCGAGCATATTGTTGCGTAATTGTACTTGCTCCTTGAACCTTACCTCCAGCCTTAAGATCAACTAATACTGCACCAGCGATACGAGAAAAATCAAAACCGCTGTGCTTATAATAATCTTTATCCTCAACAGCGACTACTGCTTTTGCTAAATAGGGGGACATCTCATCACGCCCAACCCAATAACGTCGTTCATTCGTAAAGTGATCTCCAATTTGGTTCTCATTTTCATCTAAGAAAATAGAGGCTTTAGGTACGGTTAAAGGTGGGGCACCAGCCACTTGAACATAGACGCGTAAAGCTATAAATGCTACTACAATTGCAGATGTAAAGGCGATAAAAAGGGTAAGTACTTTACGCGTACGCTTTACACGCTTTTGTTTACGTTGATAGCTTTTTCTCTGCATCCGACTTCACCTCGTTTTCTCACACTTGCGTATAGTATGTGTCTGAACATTCATATTTAATCGAAATTATTGGTAAAAACTATTGCACTTTATTCAAAAACATCTATACTTTTTTTGTACTGTTTGAAATGCTAGTGTTCGACAAAAAAACACACATTGTAGATTTTAATCGAATTTTGCTAGACGTTCCAATAATGTATACGAGGATACAAGGATAGAGGTTTCATTACATTCCTGTAAGTCCTTAATAGAGTAGTGATAAAAGGTTCATCATTGAAGGATTTGAATGACATTTTGCTAGAACATATGTCATGTGAATAAGGTGATTGGAGTGATGAAAATGGATGCTCCAGAAACGCCCAGAACGGGATATCAACTCTAGTGGTGAAAATGAATTTAATAATTTTTTATATAGTGGAGGTCGAGTAATGAGATTTGATGAAGCTTATTCAGGAAACGTTTTTATAAAAAGTCATCCTATATATGAGGATGCTCAGGCGGTCATTTATGGTATGCCAATGGACTGGACAGTTAGTTATCGTCCAGGCTCACGTTTTGGTCCACAGCGTATCCGTGAAGTATCTATTGGGCTAGAGGAATATAGTCCGTATTTAGACCGTGAGCTAGATGAAGTGAAATATTTTGATGCGGGTGATATACCGTTACCATTCGGTAATGCACAGCGCTCATTAGATGAGATTGAAAAGTATATCGAGAAGCTTTTAGCAGACGGCAAGATTCCTGTAGGTATGGGTGGCGAACATTTAGTATCGTGGCCTGTTATGAAAGCTGTATCTGCCAAATATGATGACCTAGCAATTATCCACTTCGATGCACATACAGACTTACGTGTAGAATATGAAGGGGAGCCACTTTCTCACTCAACGCCGATTCGCAAAATTGCTGAACATATCGGACCAAAAAATGTCTATTCATTTGGTATTCGTTCAGGTATGAAGGAAGAGTTTGAATGGGCAAAGGAAAATGGCATGCACATTTCAAAATTTGAAGTGCTAGAACCATTAAAAGAAGTATTGCCGTCTTTAGCAGGACGTAATGTTTACGTAACAATTGATATAGATGTACTTGATCCCGCACATGCACCTGGTACAGGAACAGTAGATTGCGGAGGCATTACATCAAAAGAATTACTAGCGTCAATCCATGCGATTGCAGCAAGTAACGTCAATGTAGTGGGCTTTGACCTAGTTGAAGTAGCACCAATTTACGACTCATCTGAAATGACAGCAAATACAGCTTCTAAATTGCTAAGAGAAATGATTTTGGGCTGGATCAAATAAGTAGGGTATTTGAAATGAAGTGGTTGGAACGGGGTTAGCGATAAGCTAGCCCCATTTTCCTTATCCTTTTCATTATAAAAAAGAAGACGCCATCCAAAGATAGCGCCTTGATATTTCGAATAGTTCTATTAAGGGTTCGTTGACCAAAGTCCAGCATGCTTTAATACAACACGTGGATGAAGTTTTAGCTGAGCAACCATTAAATCTGCTAAATCTTCTGCTTGCATCACTTTTTCTGGATTGCCGTCTGTTAAGTTAAGCTCAACCGCCATATCCGTAGCAACTGTACTTGGCGTTAATGTTGTAACGCGAATGTTTTTCTTACGCACTTCAAGCATTAATGATTCACTTAGTCCGATAACCGCAGCTTTTGAAGCCGAGTATGCGCTTGTAATCGGTGCACCTTTTTGACCAGCTGTTGATGAGATATTAATGATGTCGCCTGTGTTGCGCTCTAACATCTCCGGTAATACAGTACGTGTTGTGTAGTACACACCTTTTACATTGACATCGATAATATTTGTCCACTCTTCAGGTGTTAAGTCCATGAAGTTACCGAATTTTGAAATTCCAGCATTGTTTACTAAAATGTCGATGGCGCCAAGTTCTCCGCGAATAGATTCAACGGCTTTAGTAATAGAGTCTAAATCCGCCACATTTGCCACAGCGATTGCAACCTTCACATCATACTGCTTAAGTTCCTCTGCAACTTGTTGTAAATTTTCAAGAGTACGTCCAACAAGACCTACGTGAATACCTTCTTGCGCAAAAGCTACTGCTGTAGCACGTCCGATTCCACGCCCAGCTCCTGTAATTAACGCTACTTTTCCTGCGATTGTTTGCATGTTTTTTGCTCCTTCGGTTGAGATAATTTTATTTAGACGAAAAAATAGATTAAGATTTGTCTTTAAGACTATCCTCATTTTACTACGGTTTTATACATTGTGAAGAGTGCACTTTTTGGTGCGGAGGTTACTAAAAGTTACTTATACGAAAAGGGAGTTAGCTCTATGTCAGATAAATTAAGAGAAGAGATAAAAGAGAGAATAGTAAATAACGATTACCATTGTGAAAAAGAACTTACATTATCAATCATTAGTGGTAAATGGAAGGTCGTTATTCTGTGGCATTTAGGCGTCGAAGGACCACATCGTTTCAGTGAGCTTCAAAGACTTTTTCCGAAAATATCTCATAAGATATTATCAAACCAATTACGTGAACTGATGGAAGATGGAATTGTTCATCGAGAAGTGTTTCCAGAAGTCCCTCCGAAAGTTGAATATTCTATGACAGAACTAGGGATGACGTTATTACCAATCGTTGAGATGATGTATGAATGGGGGAAAAATAGAATCGATCAAATTAAACAAGAAAGCAATAACTAGGTCATTTAGGATAATTTAAATTGTAAGTCTGTTTTTTGAATTTTGTACTTTATTTCTATACACAAGCTGTTTGAGATGGTAGAACTTCCCTTGACTTTTAACGTCTTTTTTGTAAAAGGGGTGAGCTAAAATGGGAGTTTGGTATTTCTTAATCCTATTTGTAGGGCTATTTTTCGTATTTAAAGGAATATTTATGAAAAAGCAATCTTTGTTAATAAAGAAAATTAGTATTGTATTTGTAGGATTATTATGTATTTCATTCTCAATATTTATGTTTTCGCCAGGTAGTGCAGAAATAATTTCGGATTTGTTAAATTTGGAATAAGGAATATCTAGATAATTTAATTTATTTTATAAGGGGCTATAAGTGGGGAAGCGTAATGAGCTCACTTTTAGCCCTGTTTGCTTTTTCATTCCAGACATCAGTAGTATTGGGAGTTTACGGACTTTCTTGGGAAAAGAAAGCTCATTTACAAAGTGAGCTTTTTTATTCTTGGAATTCTTTTGAATACCTTATTGACATTTGTAGGAAAATACTGTTACATTATAGGTAACTAATGTTACCTATTGAGAGGAGGCAAATTTTTTTGGCACCAAAAGAGCGGTTTACGGAAGAAATTTTAATGGATTGTGCTTTTGAAATGGCTAGGAAGAGTGGGATTGATAGTGTTAATGCAAGAGATTTAGCAAAAGAGTTAGGTTGTTCGACAAAGCCTATATTTCGATTATTCTCGAGTATGGACGATTTAAAGTCTGCAATATATGAAAGGGCTAGCAATCTATACAACGAAAGAATGTTTCAGGGCTTGCAAGAAAGTTCTTTTTTAGGAATGGGGTTAGCTTATATTAATTTTGCTCGCGAGGAAAAAAAGTTCTTTGAGCTATTATTCCTATCCAATAAGTATGAGATATCGAGCTTTTCAAATTTAATAAATGACGTAGAAAACCAAGGAATTATAGCGCTAATTTCTAAATTAACGGGATTAACCCAAACCTCTGCTAAATCTCTATTTATCGATATATGGTTAACTACGCATGGTATAGCGACAATGTGTGCGACGAATACTTGCGATTTAGACAGCTCGGAAATTGAGGGTATTTTAAAAGATGTTTTTGAAGGCGTTAAACTAAAATTATTGAATGGAGAGAATAAATGAAAATGAAGAATTCACCTATTCTTTTATCGATACTATTTACTATGCTTGCACTTGTTTTTCCTTTCGTAGCTGGTGTAATTATAGCTGTCAAAAATATAAGTAGCTTAAGCTCTATAGTTTTAATTCAATTTATTGCCTTTGCAGTTGGTGTACTAGTTACTCTTTGGATCATGAAAAAAAGTAAATTCTCTTTCCAAGATTTCGGGTTTAGAAGATTTAAAGCAGAGGCTTGGATGGTTGTTATCATTGTTTCTGAGCTGGTTACATTCTTGAATGGTATTACTGATAAAGATGGTTTTTCTGCGCAGTATGTATTTATTTTACTTCTATTTGTTATTGCCGTTGGTTTTTGTGAAGAGCTTATTTTCCGAGGCCTAGTTTTCAAATATTTATCAGCAAAAGGGCTTAAAGTGGCTATTATAGGTTCCTCAATTTTATTTGGTATTGGACATTTTACAAATTTACTTTCCGGTCAGGATTTTTTAATGACATTACTACAGGTTACTTATGCATGCCTCTTTGGGCTAGTTTGTGCAGAAATTGTAGCAAAGACAAAAAGTATTATATTTCCAATTATCTGGCACGCTACGCATGATTTTATTGCTTTTATGACCGATAGTGAGCCGAATGTTCTTGCTATTTCGATTTATGTCTTTCATTGTTTAGTGTTAATGGGTCTCGCAATTTATTTCTGGAAAGCTTTATTTCCTAAAAAGGCTGTTATGAATTTAAAAAATCCTGAGAGTTACGTTTAGACTCGACAAGCAAAAAAGCATCTACTCGTTAAATTTGAGTGGATGCTTTTTTGTCTAAAGCTTCAAATCTGACATTTCCTCCAGAAATAAGGAAGCACACTTTTTCATTTTTACGAATAGGTAAAATTCCTTGCAGGGCAGCGCCAATGCCGATAGAAGAGGAGGGCTCCGCAATAATTTTACCCGCAGAGAGTAAGGTTTTCATCCCACGTTGAATCATTACTTCATCTACACTTACAATCTCATCGACAAGCTGTTGAACAATTGGGAAGTTCCGTTCCCCAGGCTGTAAAGTTAGTAGAGCATCAGCCAAAGATTTTTGTTCCGCTAAAAGCAATCTTTCGCCTGCCTCTAAGCTTTTTGAATAACGCGAAACAACAGCAGGTTCCACACCAATTACGTTGATATGAGGGGCAATGGATTTAACAGCTGTTGCAACGCCACTAATTAATCCACCACCGCCAATAGGAACAACAATAGTATCGACTTCAGGAAGCTGTGCTACTATTTCTAAACCTGCTGTTCCTTGTCCTGCCATAATATCGTAATCATCATAAGGATGTATATTGCAATAGCCATAATCACGACTAAGTTTTTCTGTTAGTACATGTCTTTCTGCCAGCTTACACTGTAAAACTTCTGCACCTAAGGCAAGTATTCCATCAACCTTAACGCTAGGAGCTGAATCCGGTAGAACAATTGTCGCCTTACTATTTAATAGCTTGGCAGCATAGGCGACACCTTTACCATGATTACCAGAGGATGCAGCAACTACGCCTTTTTGTAGTTGTTCTAGTGGCAAGGAAAGCATTTTATTGAGAGCCCCTCGAAGCTTAAAGGAGTTTGTTTTTTGCAAATTCTCGGCTTTTATATAGACGTGACATCCTAAAAGTTGATCGAGCCCATTTAAACGAATAATAGGCGTTTCATATATATAAGATGAGATTCTTCGTTTAGCATCATGAATTTGTTCAAATGTTAACATACAACAACCCTCATTTCATTAAAATGATAGAATACTCAATTTCTTTAATATAACTGTAGACTTACAGGCAAATTGTGTCAATCATGAAATAATAAGGTTTATCACCAAAAGTTGTGGATGACTTTTGTTAAAACGTCTACTATGTAAATAGTTGATTGGAGTGGAGACTGGGCGACTCTCCGGAGATCAGCAATAGAGGAACGAAGGCTAAAAGCATCATATCCTGTGATAACGCCTTCGTGACCAACATCGTGTTGGCCCGAGACCCTGCAGCGCAGCGGATGTTTTCTGTGCGAAAGCGTAGTGTTAACGTAGCGGCAGCAAATGTTTTGACTGTGCGAAAGCGTAGCGACAGCAACACCAAAAGCGGCTCATCGGACGCCCCCAGGAAGCTTTGCTCTGTGCGAAAGCGAAGCGGCAGCAACAAATGTTTTTTCTGTGCGAAAGCGAAGCGGCAGCAACAAATGTTTTTTCTGTGCGAAAGCGAAGCGGCAGCAACAAATGTTTTTTCTGTGCGAAAGCGAAGCGGCAGCAACAAATGTTTTTTCTGTGCGAAAGCGAAGCGGCAGCAACAAAGCGCCCGGTCGGAACGGAAATCAACCACACGTTTTGGTGATGATCCAATAATGAACAAATTACTGCCACATCGGATAGAATACTTACTTCTACCTTGAAAAAATATGAGGATTCATCCTATAATAAAAAGGTTATAGTAAAAACAATAAAAGGGAGCGTCCATAATGGCGAACGAAGCAAGATCGCAGGTGAACATTAAGCTCATTTCTAAGATTCATCCGATTGATGGGGAGTCTGAAAGTTATGAAATGTGGCTGACAGGGCAGCTACTTGAAAAAGCAGGAAGCATATATTTGAAATATGAAGAGGTGCAGGAGGATAAAACCATCCGCACAACTATGAAGCTAGGCAATGAACAGGCATTAATTATGCGTAATGGAGCAGTAAAAATGCGACTACCACTTAACATAATTGAACAACAAATGGGTCATTATGAAAGTGAATTAGGTTCAATGCCACTCGTCATTGACACGAAAGAAATGACATTTACAAAGCAGGCAGTAAGCGGAGATTTCCATGTACAGTACGATTTACTAATGGGTGGGCAATCCGTTGGCAATTATACATTAGACATTACATTTACGGAGGTACAATGATGAACGCAGTAGAACAAGTACAACAAGCCATTAAAGCAGCGATTGCGCAGGCAGTTGAAAAAGCTGGCTTAGTCGAGGCTGGCACACAATTAAATATTCACCTTGAAACACCGAAGGATAAAGCAAACGGAGATTATGCAACAAATATTGCTATGCAATTAACGAAATTAGCAAAAAAACCACCTCGTGCAATTGCAGAAGCTATTTTGGATAATCTTGACACAGCAGGTACAGATATCGAGAAAATCGATATTGCTGGTCCTGGCTTCATGAATATTACTGTGCGTAAAGATTTCTTATCAGGTGTAGTAACAGCAGTACTTGAGCAAGGTGCTGACTATGGTCGTTCTAATGCTGGTGCAGGAGAAAAAATTCAAATTGAATTCGTATCTGCGAATCCAACAGGTGATCTACATTTGGGTCACGCACGCGGAGCTTCTGTAGGGGATTCATTATGTAACGTGCTTGATATGGCAGGTTACGAAGTATCTCGTGAGTACTACATTAATGATGCGGGTAACCAAATTAATAATTTAGCGTATTCACTAGAAGCGCGTTATAAGCAAGCTTTAGGAATGGATGCTGAGATGCCGGAGGACGGCTACCACGGTCAAGATATTATTGAAATCGCTGGTAAACTAACAAGCGAGCATGGCGATGCAATTTTAGCAAAATCTGATGAAGAACGTTTTGCATTCTTCCGTCAACATGGTTTAGCGTTAGAATTAGACAAGTTAAAAACAGACCTTGCTAACTTCCGTGTAAACTTTAATGTGTGGTATTCAGAAACTTCACTATATGAAAACGGTAAAATCGAAGTAGCGTTAGATAAACTGAAAGCGAATGGCCATGTATTTGAAGAAGACGGTGCTACTTGGTTCCGTTCAACAACATTTGGCGACGATAAAGACCGCGTGTTAATTAAAAATGATGGTTCTTTCACATATCTAACTCCAGATATCGCATATCATGAGGATAAAATTGTACGTGGCTTCGATAAATTAATTAATATTTGGGGCGCTGACCACCACGGCTATATCCCACGTATGAAAGCTGCTATTCAAGCGCTTGGTTACGACCGTGATACACTTGAAGTAGAAATCATCCAAATGGTTCAACTTTATAAAAATGGTGAGAAGTTCAAAATGTCTAAACGTACAGGAAACGCTGTTACAATGCGTGAGCTTGTAGAAGAGGTTGGCTTAGATGCAGTTCGTTATTTCTTCGTGAAAACTGCGGGCGATTCTCACATGGACTTTGACCTTGATCTTGCTGTATCTCAATCAAATGAAAATCCAGTGTATTATGCACAATATGCGCATGCACGTATTTCTTCAATTTTACGCTCAGCGAATGAGCAAGGCTTTGCTGCAACAACAGATCATTTAACGCTGTTAACTGCAGAAAAAGAAATTGATTTACTGAAAAAAGTGGGCGACTTCCCGAAAGTGGTAGCAGATGCTGCGAAGCACCGTACACCACACCGTATCGCCAACTACATTCAAGAAACAGCAGCTACTTTCCACAGCTTCTATAACGCTGAAAAAGTGTTAGATGCTTCAAATAAAGAGCTAACAGAAGCTCGTTTAGCCCTTATTACTGCTGTACGTACAACGATTGCCAACGCATTACGCTTAATCGGCGTATCTGCACCGGAAAAAATGTAATAATAATCTTTCTAGCCCCTGGCACGACAATGTGCCGGGGGTTTTTTGTGTTGAAATAGATATGATAGCTAGAGGTGTTGAATCGACGGATAGAATCCGAAGCTCTTAGCGGCGAAATATTAGGATTTAGCGGCGTTCTTTGCATGGTTAGCGGCGAAATATTAGGATTTAGCGGCGTTCCTTGCATGGTTAGCGGCGGAATATCAGGATTTAGCGGCGTTCCTTCCTTAGTTAGCGGCGCAACTCATCATTTAGCGGCGCAATCAAACACCCTGCCGAAGCGACGGAAGAAACAGTCAAAGCAACGGAAAGAATCGTCGAAGCGACGGAAAGCCCCACCAGAGCGACGGATAGACCAGCTAAACTGACTAACAGCACCCAATAAATTAATTCAGCTACTTAAAGCGATTATTTTCTGTAAAATTCAGAAATCTTGTTGTGGTTTACGTTAGCGTCAATGATATACTGATGGGAAACGGAAAGGGGGGATGGTGTTGAAGACGATTCAAGAAGTGGCTAAGGAGTTTAATGTTTCAACACGGACAATTCGTTATTATGAGGAACTAGGGCTGCTTAATCCTAATCGATCATCTACTAATCAGCGAACCTTTTCAAAAAAAGAATTAGCGAAGCTTAAGCTTATTTTCCGGGGGAAGCGGTACGGTTTTTCACTTGAGGAGATCAAGGAGATGGTATTGCTGTTTGATGATGATCGCACGGGCATTCAGCAGTTAGAACGCACGGTCGAATATGGGGAGCAAAAAATACAAGAAATCGATGGCAAAATTGCAGAGCTTGTACAGATGAAAAAGGAGTTACAGCATTTACAAGGCATATTTACAGAAAAATTAGCGACTTTAAAGGGAGAGATGCACGATGAATAGTTCGAATTTGTTAGCACGTAATGCGCGAAAGTACCCTATGAGTGAAGCTGTTGTTTGTCAGGGCAGACGTGTGACTTATTGTGATTTAGATGAGCAAGTGACACGTCTTAGTCATGCTTTGTTAGAGCAGGGGGTCTGGCAAGGTGACAAAGTTATTGTTTTTATGCCAAATGTTGTAGAGTTTGTTGTTAGCTATTTTGCTATTCAGCGCATTGGAGCCATTGTCGTTCCAGTAAATGCGAAATTTACGCTGCAAGAGGTTGAGTATGTAGCGCAGCATGCTGATGCTAAAGCTATTCTAGTGCATGAGGCGATTTTTGCAGCAGTCGAAAACATCAAGGTAGTCCCTTTGAAAATCAAAACAGGCCAAGAGCAGGCTGGTTGGCTAAACTATGAAACACTTATTCAACATGCAAGCAGTCAAACAATTGATTGCCAATTGAATGAAGATGATGTTTCAACGATTTTATATACTTCGGGTACAACGGGAAAACCAAAGGGCGTGTTGTTTAGCTATCGCAATATTTTAACTGTAGCGCAAATGATTGCAATAGAAATGGAAGTAAAGCCAGAAAGTCGGATTCTTCTTATGATGCCATTGACGCATTCAGCTCCATTACATTTATTTTTAATGGCAGGAGTACTTGTAGGCTCGACAAATATACTAACGCCAACATTTACAGCTGATTTATTGATAGATTCAATCGAGGAGGAACAGACAACGCATTTCTTCGGAGCACCTGTCGCTTATTTGTTAACTGCCCAAATGCCAAGATTGCAAACAGCTGATATATCATCGATGAAATGGTGGGTTTATGGTGGAGCGCCGTTATCGCAAAATGAAATTCGCTTTATCCAAAAAGCTTTCCGAACGGATAATGTAACCTGTGTCTATGGATTAACAGAGGCTGGTCCAAATGGTTCATTATTGTTTGGTGAAGAGCATGCAACGAAGGCGGGGAGCATTGGTCGGCGTGCACCACTTGGGGCGGAGCTACGGATTATTAACGACAATGGAGAAGATGTCAGTGTTGGTGACGTAGGAGAAATCGTGATATTCGGTGAGGGTAACATGCTGGGCTATTATAAGGATGATGTTGCAACAAAGGGTGCATTTATAGATGGGTGGCTGAAAACAGGTGACCTAGCTCGCATAGATGAGGACGGCTATATTTGGATTATCGATCGTAAAAAGGATGTTATTTTTTCAGGCGGTGTGAATATTTATCCGAAAGAAATAGAAGATCGTATGTTGAGCTATGAGGGGATATTTGAAGTGGCTGTAATCGGTGTGCCACATCCGGAGTGGGGAGAAACGGTGAAGGCCGTTTATGCCGCCAAAACGGAAACTGACGAGGACGAACTTAAAGCTTATTTGGAGGAGCGTCTTGCTAAATATAAAATTCCACGCATCTTTGAACGTGTGGAAGCGTTACCACGAAATGCATCGGGCAAAATACTAAAACAATCCTTGAAGGGACAAGAGGTGAGATAGCATGAAAGTTTTACAGCAGGAAGAAATGAAAACAACAAACTTTTTTAACGAAAATGATACACTTCATAAAGTTTTAGAAATGATGCTAGATAAAGAGTTTGTGGACTATGCAAAACGTGAGCTAACAGATTTTGGTGAGCTTTGTGCTGGAGATATTGATGTGAGAGCCAAGCATACGGATAGAGAGGGTGAACCTCGATTACAAAGGTATAATGCCTATGGTGAAGAAGTGTCAGAGGTTTGGGTCAATGATGGCTATAAAAGAACAATTGAAGAGACGTACAATACCGGCATTGTTGGCTATGTGCATAAGGATATTCCGCAATTAGGTAGAAAGGGTAACTATGTCTATAGCTTTGCTCAAGGCTATATACTATCACATGCTGAGCCAGGCTTTTACTGTCCTGTTACTTTAACGATGGCAACGGCTTATCTCCTTGATCATTATGCGAGTGATGAGGTGAAAGCGCGCTTTTTACCACATGTTTGTGCAACAGGAGAGACAGAGCTATATGAGGGGGCCACGTTTTTAACGGAGCGTCAAGGTGGCTCTGATGTTGGAGCGAATGTTGTGAAGGCAAGACAGGACGGCAATCAGTATCTTTTATATGGAGAGAAATATTTTGCATCTAATGCAGGAATGTGTGGAGTAACCATGGTATTGGCGCGCATGGAAGAGGCTCAGGCAGGCTCAAAGGGCTTAACATTGTTTGCAGTTCCATGGCGAAATGAGGATGGCACAGTTAATAACCTACGCATTCGGCGTTTAAAGGATAAACTTGGCGTTAAAGCAGTGCCTTCAGGTGAGGTGGAATTTGATGGTGCACTAGCTTATGTCGTAGGTGATCCGAATAAAGGAATTTATTATATGCTGGAGGCACTTAATTTATCAAGAATTTGCAATGCGGTTGCTTCTATCGGTATTATGCGCCGTGGATATTTAGAGGCGAAGCATTATGTGACAAATCGTTATGCGTTTGGTAAGTCTTTAACGCAATATCCTATGATTCAGGATACACTAGGGAAATTCGCTGCCAAGCTTCATGTAGAAGTTGCCACAGTTTTTGATCTTATTCAGCTGTACGATAAAGTAACTAGTGGGCGAGGGAATAAAGAAGACATTATTTTAAACCGCTTGTATATTGCGATCATGAAAAAAGAAACGGCAGAGCAAGCTGTACATTATGCTAGTGAAGCCATTGAATTACATGGCGGAAACGGCTATATTGAAGATTTTGTTACACCTAGGTTATTAAGAGATGCACAGGTACTTACTGTGTGGGAAGGGACTGCGAATATTTTAGCTTTAGAGCTCATTCGCTTAGTTGATAAGTTTCATGTGCATGATTTGTTTGTTCGTGTCATGGAAGAGCGCCTAGAAAAACTACCTGACAGTCCATTAGTCGAAATTGTAGCGGAGCAATTAGCAAAACTAGGTGCAACTTTGCAAACATTTAGCCGTTTAGATGATGCAACGAAAACGTTTGAGGCAAAAAGGGTTGCAGAGAAAATGGCACATTTATATGAAAGTGTTGTAGCTGTCGAATGGGCACAAAGATTCGGCGGCAAATATGAGAAGCTAGCAGATATTTATTTAGAGCACACATGGGCATTACGAGAAATGGGTGCACCAATGAAAACGGTACAGTATTTTTCAGATATAGTCTAACTTATTTCGGCAGGTGTCCAAACACCTGCTGAAATAGAGGAACTCAGTCTAAGAACGCCACGTCCTGTGGCGACTACTGAGTGACCAACATCACGTTGGCCCAAAGCCTCTGGCGAATGTCACGGAATCGGAAAGAAGTTCACATAGGATGTTAGCCTAAAATCATCGCATCCATGCGATAACGGCTAACTGACCTGCATCACGCAGGCCTAAGCACAAAGCCGATCCCGGACGCAATTATGCCAAGGTATAATTGATTGTTTAGAAGTCGTCTCGAATGGAGGCGACTTCTTTCATTTTCATGTATAATAAAATCAACTGAATATTATAAAGGTTCTTTACTTTAGTAAAGTGAAAAGGGAAATCGGTGTAATTCCGATGCGGTCCCGCCACTGTATGTGTGAGTTTTTTCAATCTGCGCCACTGAAAATTTCGGGAAGGCTTGAAAAAGCGTATGGAGCACGAGCCAGGAGACCTGCCTTTATAGAAAACACGTTGTAGCCTACGAGGATAGGATGGTGGATTTTGTATATGTATTTTTGTGCAAATTTGACCCCCTCATTATTTTATGATGAGGGGTATTTGTTTTGGAAGATGAATGTCAATAAATTTGAAAACATGGGCGATAAATCCAAAATGTTAGGTGATAAACTCAAAAAGTTGGGCGATAAATCCAAAATGTTAGGCGATCAAAAACTAAAACGTATCGATAAATCAAAAAAACAATAAAAACTATACGCACAAATAGACTAAGGAGGATTCACATGAAGAAAATTTGGAAAATAGGGTTATCAGCATTTTTAGCTATTGGCTTACTTGCTGCATGTAATACAAAAGAGGCGACAAATGAAAAGCCGTCATCTTCTGAGCAACAAGAGACAACAAAAGTAGAACAAGCAACATTCCCAATGACGATAACGGATGCTACTGGCAAGAATATTACGCTAGAGGCACCTCCTGAAAAAATTGTCTCACTCATTCCGAGTAACACAGAAATTTTATTTGGCCTAGGCTTAAATAATGAAATAGTTGGTGTGACAGATAATGACGATTATCCACCAGAGGTTACTAAAAAAGAAAAGGTTGGCGGTATGGATTATAATATTGAAAAAATTATTGCTTTAACGCCAGATATCGTTTTTGCGCATGCATCGGGTATGGGTTATTCAAAAGGAGCTATTGAACAGCTTGAGGCGGCAGGTGTAAAAGTATTTGTTGTAGCGGATACAAAAAACTTTAATGAAACTTACACAACAATTGAACAGCTTGGTCGTGCAACAGGAAAACAAGAAGAGGCTAAAAAAATTGTGGCAAATATGAAGGCAAAAGTTAAAGAAGTTGAAACAAAACTTGACGGTGTTGAGGCGAAAAAAGTCTTTGTAGAGTCGTCTGATGAGCCAGAAATTTATACAGCTGGTAAAGGTACATTTATGAATGAAATGCTAGAAATGATTCATGCCGAAAATGTAGCAGCAGATTCAAATAGCTGGTATAAAATTGATGCTGAACAAATTATCGCAAAAAATCCAGATGTCATTGTTGTGGCATATAATTACGTACCTGATATTTTAACGAAAATTCCACAACGTGCAGGCTTTGAGACAATCTCTGCCGTGAAAAATAAAGCCATAGTACAAGTGGATGAAAATATAACAAGTCGTCAAGGTCCTCGTTTAGCAGATGGTCTTGAGGAATTAGCGAAGGCCGTCTACCCTGAGGCGTTTAAATGAGTAAAAAAATTGTAGCCTATGTAACAGCAATTACGCTTCTAATCATTAGCATCTGGTGTGGTGTGGCGATAGGCTCGGTTCATATTCCGCTAGAAGTATTGTGGAATAAGGCGGCTGATGAAACAGCCGCCAATATTTTATGGAAAATTCGATTACCTCGAGTTTTGCTTGCAGGGCTTGTAGGGGCGTCACTTGCAATTGCAGGGGCAGCTTTTCAAGGCTTATTAAAAAACCCTTTGGCTGACCCTTATACGTTAGGTGTTTCCTCTGGTGCATCAGTTGGCGCAGTTATGACGATTTTTTTTAGTATATCAATACCTGTAGTAGGTCATTTTACATTGCCGACCTTTAGTATGATAGGTGCCATATTAACGATGGTAGCTGTTATGGGCTTTGCTAGAATAGTAGACCACTCGTTAAAAATGGAAACTCTTATTTTAACGGGGGTTATATTTAGTTCATTTTTAGGTTCCTTGATTTCTTTAATGATTGCATTATCTGGTGAAGAGCTTCGCCAAGTTATCGGATGGCTGCTTGGCTCAGTATCGATGCGTGGTTGGCCTTATGTTCAGATGATTATCCCGTTTGTCATAATTGGCACCATTATGCTTTGGACACAAAGACGCGAGTTAAATGTTCTGCTATATGGTGAAGAACGCGCGAAGCATTTAGGTGTTCATGTTAAGCGCAGTAAATATATTATTTTAGTGGGTGGATCAATGTTGACAGGAGCTGCGGTAGCTGTTTCTGGAACGATTGGCTTTGTTGGTTTAGTCGTTCCTCATATGACGAGAATGGTTTGGGGTTCTGATCACCGACACTTATTGCCATTATCATTTTTAAATGGGGCAACTTTGCTGATTATTTGTGATTTAATAGCGCGAACAATTATTATGCCAAGAGAGCTACCGATTGGTGTCATTACTGCATTTATTGGGGCACCCGTTTTTTCCTATATTTTTTACAAGCAACGTAGAAGCAAGGGGGTACGGGCATGATTGTTGTTGAACATCTTTCCGGTGGCTATGAAGACGTACCTATCGTCCAGGATATAAGTTTTTCAGTTGAAAAAGGCAAAATACTAGGGATCTTAGGGCCGAATGGTAGCGGGAAATCCACACTGTTAAAAGTAATAAGTGGTATTCTACCAGCAACTGCAGGCACTGTATTAGTAGATGGTAAAAGTAGCAGCTCTTACAATGCTCGTGCATTAGCAAAAAAAATGGCGGTGCTACCACAATTACATGCTAATGCTTTTTCAAATAGTGTACGGGAGGCAGTATCACTTGGGCGTTATCCTCATCAAACAGGCTTCTTTTCAAGCTGGACTGATCGCGATGAACAAGCAGTCCAACATGCCATGATGCAAACTGGTGTGAAACGCTATGAACAGACACCGATGGAATTTTTGTCGGGCGGTGAGCAGCAAAGAGTTTTTGTAGCCCAAGCTCTTGCACAAACAGCTGAAATATTGCTGCTAGATGAGCCAACGAACCATCTAGATATTGCTCATCAACGTCAAATTTTAGATATGGTGCGAAAGGAAGCAATTGAAAGTGGTTTGACCGTTATTATGGTACTGCATGATATGAATTTAGCCTCCCTCTATTGTGATGAATTATTGCTAATGGAGGAAGGTCGGATGCGAGCATTGGGGGCGCCGCATGAAGTATTAATCGCTTCGCAAATCGAAGACGTCTATCAAGCCCGAGTTGCAACTTACGCACATCCAGAAATTCCAAAGCCTCAAATTACCATGATGCCAGCCTCAGTTGAACATCAACAGCGTGCTGTCATTACAAAAGAAAATTTCACTGTTACAGATCGTTATATTAAGCTTCAATCAGAGTTTCCGTTAAAAACAGTGTCCTCAGCTGTCCATAATCCGGGTATTGGTTGGTATGATTGTCTGTTAAATCGCTCTGAACCAATAGATTATGTCATTAGTGATGTTAAGAAAGAGGTCGCTGGATTTTTACTAAAAGATCATTTCTCATCTACAAGTACCGTCGTCATGTTAACAGCTGTTCCAACAAATCTTGTAGCTATAAATGAATTTAAAGCTTCCTTTGGTAGTGTCCTTGTTGCTGTTACGGCCGGAGTTGGCAATGCAGTTGATGTGTCTCGTACACATGAAAGACAAGATGAATCACATATTGGTACTATAAATACGTGGGTTATTGTTAATGGTTGTTTATCAGAAGAAGCGTTTTTCCAAGCAATGATGACGGCTACCGAGGCGAAAACAAAGGCATTGCAATCGGAAAATATTCGCGATGAACTTAGTGGTACAATTGCGACAGGTACTGCTACGGATAGTTTATTAATTGCAGCTACACAAAAAGGGGAAGAAATGCTGTATGGAGGTCCCATTACTGATGTAGGTAAGATTATCGGTAAAGGTGTTTTTGAAACAACTGTACAGGCAATAAAAAATTATCTTCATTCAGCAGATACTCCTGCTGAATGAAGATAATGCCTCCGGACGCATTGTTTATCTGCGCGACAGCGGCAATTACGCCAAGGCGAAATTATAAAATAACTTTAGGAGATGAGAGAAATGAAGCTTTACACGAAAACAGGCGATACAGGGAAAACAAGTCTTATCGGTGGACGCGTTGATAAGGATAGCTTACGCGTTGAAACATATGGGGCCATTGATGAATTAAATTCTTTTATTGGTAAGGCTGTCAGTGAACTAGATCGTGAATTATTTAAGGATATTTTAATTGATTTAGAAACAATTCAGCATGAGCTTTTTGATGCGGGTGGCGATCTTGCTAACGTCATGAAGGAACGTCATTATAAGCTAACAGAGCAGCCAATCGAAGTGTTGGAAACGCGTATTGATGCATTATCAGATGAAGCACCGCCGTTACAGCGTTTTATTTTACCAGGTGGTGCACCAGCAGCTGCAACCTTACACATTGCTCGCACAGTAGCACGTCGAGCAGAGCGTCAAATGGTAACGCTTATGAAGGAAATCGAAGATGTACCGACAATTGTACAAAAATATTTAAACCGTCTATCTGACTATTTATTTGCAGCTGCAAGGGTTGTTAATTTTAGATTAAATGTCGCGGATGTTGAATATATTCGAAGCGGCAATGTTTTTAAAAAATAGCCTGTTATTGATAGACAATTACGCTCGTTAGCAAAACGTAGGGGTGATTTGGTTCCGACTGGGCGTTTTGATTGTACGAAAGCGAAGCGACAGCACGATGTGGGCACATTCATCTATCGCTAATCCTCAAGGAGTCGCCTAGTCTTCACTTCAAGCAACCTATATACGTGGGATAGCTTTTAACAAATATCATCTCAAACTGAAAAAGCCGATTTGCCATCTTAACATGATGCAAATCGGCTTTTTGGGGTATTTAAATACTACAAAAGAAGACAAATTTATATTAAAAATGAATTTCTTTAGTGTTTTAAAACGCTCTTAAAATTCAGGGTGGCATTTTTTCTAGTAAAATGTAAGAATATAAAATTATCAGAAATATTTCCGTTTTATGTTGACTGAATGCTCACTCATTTATTAGAATAGGAATATAATCATGGAATGGCGTACATTTACGTATGAGCTAGCAAATTTATCACAAAGAGAGAAAGTTACGACAAACTAAAGGGGGGACCAACCATGAGTCCATTAGTAATTGCAAACATTGTTCTAACAGTCGTGGTTGTGCTTTATGCAGTAGGATTGTTCTTCTATCTGTTAAAAACACGCTATAAGTTTGTACAATTGGGGAAAAAGATTGAATTTGATGAAAGTGTTAAAGAACGAATTAGTTATCTTATGGTCAATGTACTTGGCCAAAACAAGCTATTAAAAGATCCAAAGAGTGGTTTAATTCATGTCATGTTCTTCTATGGATTTTTGATGGTGCAGCTAGGTGCCATTGATTTAATTTGGAAGGGGTTAGTACCTGGATCACATTTACCGCTCGGTGTTTTCTACAGTGTGTTTACATTTTTCCAAGAGCTTGTGGTATTAATGATTTTAGTGGCGGTTGTGTGGGCATTTTACCGACGCTATGTAGAAAAGCTAGTACGTCTAAAACGAGGCTGGAAAAATGGTCTTGTCTTAATTTTCATTGGTGGGTTAATGGTATCCACATTACTTGCAAATGGTATGGGAATAATTTGGCATGGTGAAGGACTAACTTATACAGAGCCAGTTGCCTCTGGCATTGCTGCTATTTTTAGTTTCTTACCAGCAGCAGCAGCGGCTGTTGTTTTCTATGTAATGTGGTGGGCACACTTATTAATTCTTTTGACATTCTTAGTGTATGTACCACAATCGAAGCACTTCCACTTGATTGTAAGCCCGATTAATGTGTACATGAATCGTTTAGATCGTACAGGTACTTTAACACCGATCGACTTTGAGGCATTAGAAAATGCTGAAGATGAAGAGGATATTCCGGCAATTGGTGTTGGACGTATTCAAGATTTTACACAAAAACAAATGTTAGATTTATATTCTTGTGTAGAGTGCGGACGCTGTACAAATATGTGTCCAGCATCAGGAACAGGGAAAATGCTATCTCCAATGGATTTAATCGTGAAGCTTCGTGATCATTTAACATTTACAGGTGCTGTTGTAACAAAGCAAAAGCCATGGGTTCCTTATCAATTCTTTGCTAATACAAAGGGGAATCAGCTAGCGATGGCAGCTGGTGCTGAGGGGGCAGTCATTGAAGATATCTACAGCCCTTCTTTAATTGGCGATGTTATTACAGAATCTGAGATTTGGGCATGTACAACTTGCCGTAACTGTGAAGATCAATGTCCTGTTATGAACGAGCATGTCGATAAAATTATTGATTTACGTCGTTACTTAACGATGACTGAAGGAAAAGTGAACCCTGATGCACAACGCGCGATGACAAATATCGAGCGTCAAGGCAATCCTTGGGGCTTAAATCGAAAAGAAAAAGAAAATTGGCGTAATCTCGATCCAACAATTCATATTCCAACAGTGAAAGAGCTGAAAAAGTCAGGCGAGGAAATGGAATATTTATTCTGGGTAGGTTCCATGGGGGCATTTGATAACCGCTCGCAAAAAATTGCATTAGCTTTCTGTCGTTTATTAAACGAGGCGGGTGTGAAGTTTGCAATTTTAGGAAATAAAGAGAAAAACTCAGGGGACACTCCTCGTCGTTTAGGAAATGAATTTTTATTCCAAGAGCTGGCAACAGCAAATATTGATGAATTTGAGAAAAACGACGTGAAGAAAATCGTTACGATTGACCCGCACGCTTACAATATCTTTAAAAATGAATACCAAGACTTTGGCTGGAAGGGCGAGGTCTATCACCATACTGAACTATTGAATCAATTGATTGAAGAAAATCGTCTTGCGTTAAATTACGAAGTTCATGAAACGATTGTTTTCCACGATTCTTGTTATTTAGGTCGTTATAACGATGTATATGATGCACCACGCGAGATATTACGTGGCATACCGGGTGTTAAGCTTGTGGAAATGGAGCGTAATCGTGAAACGGCAATGTGCTGCGGCGCAGGTGGCGGTTTAATGTGGATGGAAGAGCATGTCGGCAACCGTATTAACGTAGCACGAACAGAACAAGCTTTAGCAACTGATGCATCTGTTATCTCTTCTGGATGTCCTTACTGCTTAACAATGCTTGAGGATGGAACAAAGGCAAAAGAGGTTGAGGATTCAATCGGTACATTCGATGTTGCAGAACTATTAGAGCGTTCTGTATTTGGTGAAAAAGTGAAAGCTGTCGAGGAATCTGTTGGAGAAGCAGCGGATGTAATGGCTGAAGAAGTAGTAGCTTCTGTGGACAGTGTCGAACAAAACGAAAATGCAGAAACGAACGCAGAAAAATGATGGTTATTGCAGAAATATTTTAGTTATCTGAAAAATATAAATTGCACAATAAATAATTGTTTTGTAGAATAAGATTAAATGGAGATGGGAGTTGAACTATAAACTCCCATTTTTCATAGTTAGAGGTCGAGCGAGCGTTCAGTCAACATAGAAGCTCTAATACTTCTTCTGGAAACGTAAAACAAAAGGGGTGTTTTACTTGAATAGAGCTGTAATTTTAGCAGGAGCAAGAACTGCATTTGGTAAGTTTGGAGGTTCACTATCAGCATTAAGTGCAAGTGACTTAGGTGCAATCGCCATAAAGGGGGCACTTGAGAAAGCGAATATCTCGCCTGATGAAGTGAATGAAGTAATTTTAGGCTCCGTTTTACAAGGGGGACAGGGCCAAATTCCTTCAAGGCAGGCTGCGATCAAAGCAAATTTACCAATAGCAGTGAAAACAGAAACGATTAACAAGGTTTGTGCGTCAGGGATGCGTGCTGTAACACTAGCAGATCAGCTAATTCGATTAGGGGACGAAGAAGTAATGATCGCTGGTGGTATGGAGTCCATGTCCAATGCACCGTATTATCTACAAAATGGTCGAACAGGCTTACGCATGGGCGACTCAACAATGGTGGATGGCATGCTATATGATGGCTTAACATGTGCTTTTAATAAGGCAAGGCCGCATATGGGAAGCTACGGTAATACAACGGCGAAAGAATATTCGTTAAGCCGTGAGGAGCAGGATGCTTGGTCGGTTCGCAGTCATGAACGTGCACTTGCAGCAATTGAAAAAGGTTACTTTGCTGAAGAAATCGTGCCTGTGGAAATTCCACAACGTAAGGGAGAACCGCTTCAAGTCGATACAGACGAGGCACCAAGGGCTGGTACATCAATGGAGGTACTTGCAAAACTCAAACCAGCCTTTGACAAGGATGGAACAATTACAGCAGGTAATGCACCTGGCGTTAACGATGGTGCATGTGCCTTAGTAGTAATGAGTGAGGAACGTGCAACTCGTGAAGACAGAGAGCCACTTGCGGTTATTATCGGCCATGAAGAGATTGCTATTGAGCCAGAGAACTTCCCACAAACACCAGGGCTTGTCATTAACAAATTACTGAAAAAGACGGGGAAATCATTAGCTGACATTGATTTGATCGAAATCAATGAAGCATTTGCAGCTGTAGCTCTTGTTAGCGAGCAGTTGGCGGATTTAGATGCTGAAAAGGTCAATGTTAACGGTGGTGCAGTTGCACTAGGTCATCCAATCGGAGCATCTGGAGCACGCATTATTTTAACACTTGCTCATGAATTAAAGCGCCGTGGCGGTGGTATCGGAATTGCTGCTATCTGCTCAGGTGGCGGGCAAGGCGATGCAATTATGATTGAAGTACCGAAAACAGGGGGACATGAATGATGGGAATTCAAAAAGTAATGGTTATTGGTGCTGGGCAAATGGGCTCCGGCATTGCACAAGTTTGTGCACAAGCTGGTTATGATGTCAAACTGAACGACATGAAGCAAGAATTTTTCGAACGTGGTTTGGGAGTCATTACGAAAAACCTGACACGTGATGTCGAAAAGGGTCGTAAAACTGAGGAAGAGAAGGCAGCCATTCTAGGCCGTATTAATATGTCACTAGATTTACAGGATGCTAGTGATGTAGATATTATCATCGAGGCAGCAGTGGAAAATATGGAAGTAAAGCAATCCATCTTTAAGCAAATTGATCAGATTGCACCGGCACATGCCATTTTAGCTACGAATACATCATCTTTACCAATTACGGAAATTGCAGCTGTAACAAATCGTCCAGAGCAAGTAATTGGTATGCACTTTATGAATCCGGTACCTGTTATGAAGCTAGTAGAAATTATTAGAGGGTTAGCTACAAGTGATGAAGTCTACAAAGCGGTTGAAGACATGACAGTAAAATTATCGAAAACGCCAGTGGAAGTAAATGACTTCCCAGGCTTTATTTCGAATCGTATTTTATTACCAATGATTAATGAAGCGATCTACGCATTGTATGAGGGTGTAGCATCGAAAGAAGCTATTGATGATGTAATGAAGCTCGGAATGAATCATCCGATGGGGCCATTAACATTAGCAGATTTCATTGGTCTTGATACATGTCTATCCATCATGGAGATTTTACATGAGGGCTTAGGTGATAGTAAATATAGACCTTGTCCATTGCTTCGTAAATATGTGGCAGCAGGATGGCTAGGTAAAAAATCTGGAAGAGGCTTTTACGTTTACGAATAATCCTATGGGGATGGGACGATTCAAAACGAAGTGTAATGCTACGGGACAACGTACAGGGGTGACATTATAGATGCATTTACAATTTACAGATGAACAAATAATGATGCGTGATATGGTTCGTAATTTCGCTCAGGATAAAATCGAACCGTGGGTAGAACGAATGGAGGCAGGAGAGTTTCCGCGTAAGCTCCTTGCACAAATGGGAGAATTAGGTTTAATGGGGATTACGGCGCCTGAGGAATTAGGCGGCTCAGCGATGGATTTTACATCGTACATAATTGCTATCAATGAACTATCGAAGGTTAGCGCAGTAATGGGGGTTATTTTATCTGTGCATACTTCGGTTGGAACAAATCCCATTATTTATTTCGGCAACGATGAACAAAAGAAACGTTATGTTCCAAAGCTTGCTGCAGGTGAATATTTAGGGGCATTTTGTTTAACGGAGCCTAGCGCTGGTTCAGATGCTGGCTCTTTACAATCCAAAGCGGTGCGAGATGGAGATGAATATGTCATCAACGGTTCCAAGGTGTTTATTACAAACGGTGGAGAAGCGGATGTTTATATTGTCTTTGCCTCAACGAAACCTACTGAAAAAACACATGGTATTTCAGCATTTATTGTTGAAAAAGGAACTTCGGGCTTAATCGTAGGTAAAGATGAACATAAAATGGGCTTACACGGCTCACGTACAGTTCAACTAACATTCGACAACTGTCGCATTCCAGCCGCAAACCTTCTTGGGGAGGAAGGGGAAGGCTTTAAAATTGCAATGGCCAATTTAGATGTTGGACGTATTGGAATCGCAGCACAAGCTCTAGGTATTGCTGAAGCAGCGCTAGAGGCAGCCACTGCATATGCCAAAGAACGTGTTCAATTTGGAAAGCCTATTGCGGCGCAACAAGGTGTTGGCTTCAAGCTTGCTGATATGGCGACTGCTGTAGAAGCAGTGAAATTATTAGTCTATCGGGCAGCGGATTTACGCACAAAAGGGTTACCGTGTGGAGCGGAGGCCTCGATGGCAAAACTTTTTGCCTCTCGTACAGCAGTGCAAACAGCGCTAGACGCTATACAGATTTTTGGTGGCTATGGCTATACAAAAGATTATCCAGTAGAGCGTTATTTCCGAGATGCAAAAGTGACAGAAATATATGAGGGTACAAGTGAAATTCAAAAGCTAGTCATTAGTAAACATTTACTTAAATAAGATTTGATGTTTGTTGCATTGTTGATTTTTCAAAGGTGATGTCGATTGCTAAAATAAAACGCTCGGGTAACCCGGAAAACCGGTCAGGTCATGCAATGAATCGCTCAGGTACCTCGAAGAACGGATCAGGTAACCAAAAGATTTGCTCAGTTTCTCGAAGCAATATAGCAGGAACATTATCAAAAATTGAAATAAACAATATAGCACTAATAGAGTCTAACGAAAAGGGGAAATGGATAATGAACTTTCAATTATCAGAAGAGCATGAGCAATTACGCGAAATGATTCGTGATTTTGCTATTAATGAAGTAGCACCAACAGCAGCTGAACGTGACGAGAACGAAGAATTTGACCGTGCAATTTTCGATAAAATGGCGGAGCTAGGGTTAACAGGTATTCCATGGCCAGAAGAATACGGTGGTGCAGGCTTTGATTATCTTGCATATGTCATTGCTGTAGAAGAATTATCACGTGTATGTGCTTCAACAGGGGTAACTTTATCAGCACATACTTCACTTGCTGGTTGGCCGATTTTTAAATTCGGTACGGAAGAACAAAAACAAAAATATCTTCGTCCAATGGCAGAAGGTAAACATATCGGTGCATATGGCTTAACAGAGCCAGGATCAGGCTCTGATGCTGGTGGCATGAGAACATATGCAAAACGTGATGGTGATGATTATATTTTAAACGGCTCGAAGATTTTCATTACCAATGGTGGAGTAGCAGATACATATGTTGTATTTGCAGTAACAGATCCAGAAGCTAAACATGGCACAACTGCTTTTATCGTTGAAGCTGGCTTTGAAGGTTTCTCGGTAGGGAAGAAGGAGAAAAAACTAGGAATTCGTTCATCTCCTACAACTGAAATTATTTTTGATAACTGTCGCGTTCCGAAAGAAAACATGCTTGGAGCTGAGGGAGAAGGCTTTAAAATTGCGATGACAACACTTGATGGAGGACGTAATGGTATTGCGGCACAAGCTGTAGGGATTGCACAAGGCGCATTGGATGCAGCGGTTGAATACGGTAAAGAGCGCGTGCAATTTGGTAAACCGATTACTGCTAACCAAGGTGTCTCCTTTAAACTAGCGGATATGGCAACTCAAATTGAAGCATCTCGACTGCTTACATACCAAGCGGCTTGGTTGGAATCAAATGGTCTACCTTATGGTAAAGCATCTGCAATGGCAAAATTAATGGCTGGCGATACTGCGATGAATGTAACGACTGAGGCGGTTCAAGTCTTTGGTGGGTATGGATATACGAAAGATTATCCTGTTGAGCGCTTCATG
The DNA here is from genome assembly GCF_044746345.1 of Lysinibacillus sp. NPDC086135. Classification (NCBI taxonomy): domain Bacteria; kingdom Bacillati; phylum Bacillota; class Bacilli; order Caryophanales; family Bacillaceae; genus Lysinibacillus; species Lysinibacillus sp. NPDC086135. Next base: position 31,110 of record NZ_JBIVCA010000007.1, read on the forward strand.
CGTGATGCAAAAATCACACAAATTTATGAAGGTACACAAGAGATTCAACGACTTGTTATCTCTCGTATGTTGACAAAATAACGTATGACAGAAAGAGATAAAAGACCCCAAGTACAGTCGACGGTAAAAGATGAAAATCTCATCGCCATTCGTCGAGAACAAATGATAGAGGGAGCCATTAAATTATTTAAAGAAAAAGGTTTTCATCGTGCTACCACGAGAGAAATCGCAAAAGCTGCAGGCTTTAGTATCGGAACATTATATGAATATATTCGTACTAAGGAAGATGTCCTTTATCTTGTATGTGATAGTATTTATCACCAGGCGATGGAGCGACTTTCAAGTTATGAGATTAAGGCAGGAACTATAGAAGAGTTAAAGGAAATGATTCGAGAGTATTTCTTGCAAATTGATCGTATGGTTGATGAGATGACAATCATGTATCAGGAAACTAAATCATTATCAAAAGAAGCACAACGCTATGTATTTAGTAAAGAGTTTGAAATGGTTGGTACTTTTGAGCGATTACTACAACGCTGTGTGCAATCAGGTGAAATAACGATGACGGATCAACAAATTCACTTGGCAGCAAATAACTTAGTCGTTTCTGGACAAAGCTGGGCATTCCGTAAATGGGCGCTTCATCGTCAGCACTCTATTGACGAATTTATTGAAATGCAAATAACATTGTTTATTTCAGGCATAAAGGGGTTCTAATAAGTTCCGTAAAGGGGTTGTCGGTAATTGCATAGTGCGACATTGCAATTACCGACTTTTTTTATCTTCATCCAGCAGTTGACTCCGATCTTTGAAGGTGAGGAGATGAATGCCGATGTGGATCCTTTTCATTGGGTGTCCAAACACCTACTGAAATAGAGGAACTCAGTCTAAGAACGCCACGTCCTGTGGCAACGACTGAGTGACCAACATCATGTTGGCCTAATGCCTCCGGCGGATGGCACGGATTTTGAAAGGAATGACTTGTGCCCGCACATTTCAAAATCCGGACGCAATTACGCCAAGGCGAAATTGATGTATAAAAAAGCTCATCACCAAAAGTAGGGGATAGTTTTTGGTAAAAACGTATGCTATGTAAATAAGTTGATTGGAGTGGAGACTGGGCGACTTCTCGGGGATCAGCGATAGAGGAACGAATGCTAAAAGCATCACATCCTGTGATAACGCCTTCGTGACCAACATCGTGTTGGCCCGAGACCCTGCAGCGAAGCGGCTCATCGGACGCCCCCAGGAAGCTTTGCTCTGTGCGAAAGCGAAGCGGCAGCAACAAATGTTTTCTGTAGCGAAAGCAAAGCGACAGCTACAAATGTTTTCTGTAGCGAAAGCAAAGCGACAGCAACAAATGTTTTCTGTGCGAAAGCGAAGCGACAGAACAAATGTTTTCTGTGCGAAAGCAAAGCGACAGCAACAAATGTTTTCTGTGCGAAAGCGAAGCGGCAGCTACAAATGTTTTCTGTGCGAAAGCGAAGCGGCAGCTACAAATGTTTTCTGTG
>NZ_JBIVCA010000007.1:32718-159670 GCF_044746345.1 Lysinibacillus sp. NPDC086135
TGCGAAAGCGAAGCGGCAGCTACAAATGTTTTCTGTGCGAAAGCGAAGCGACAGCAACAAATGTTTTCTGTGCGAAAGCGAAGCGACAGCAACAAATGTTTTCTGTGCGAAAGCGAAGCGACAGCAACAAAGCGCCCAGTCGGAACGGAAATCAACCCCACGTTATGAAGGTGAGCAGATAAAGAACATTAAGGGGAGAAAGTGGGGATTTCATATGACAAAGGTAGAAGTATATCGTCCAAAAAATCACGTACGTTTTGTTACAGCATCTAGTCTTTTTGATGGACATGATGCTTCGGTTAATATTATGCGACGTATTTTACAATCAAGTGGTGTAGAGGTAATTCATTTAGGACATAACCGCTCCGTAGAAGAAGTCGTAAATGCTGCGATTCAAGAGGATGCACAAGGCATTGCGATATCTTCTTATCAAGGCGGACATATGGAATACTTTAAATATATGTATGATTTGTTGCGTGAAAAAGGGGCGCCACATATTAAAATTTATGGTGGCGGCGGTGGTGTTATTTTACCACGTGAAATTAAAGAGCTACATGCTTACGGGATTGCAGGGATTTTCTCGCCGGAGGATGGTCGTGTCTTAGGGTTACAAGGGATGATTAATGAGAAAATTAAAGGGACTGATTTCCCAACTGCTACAGGTAACTATCAAGAAAAGTTGGATGCCATAACGACAGAAACACCAGAAATATTAGCAAATTTAATAACTGCTGCTGAGTCGAATGATGATGAAGAAACGAAAAAGATGCTAGAAGAAGCTCGCAAACACTCAAAAGGAACACCTGTATTAGGTATTACAGGAACAGGTGGTGCGGGTAAATCTTCCTTAACGGATGAATTAATTCGTCGTTTCCTAAAGGAGTTTCCGGATAAACACGTAGCTATTCTTTCTGTCGATCCGACAAAGCAAAAAACAGGTGGGGCTTTACTTGGTGACCGAATTCGTATGAATGCGATTTTTAATAATCGAGTATATATGCGTAGTTTAGCAACTCGTGGATCTCGTACAGAGCTTACGGCTTCAATTGGGGACGTGCTAGATGTAGCGCGTGTAGCGGGCTATGATTTAATCATTGTTGAAACAAGCGGTATTGGTCAAGGTGATGCCGAGATTACAAAATACACGGATCTATCCATGTACGTTATGACAAGTGAGTTTGGTGCTCCAACACAGCTTGAGAAAATTGATATGATTGATTTTGCAGATGTGATCGCCATCAATAAATTTGAACGCAAAGGTTCTGAGGATGCGCTACGTCAAGTGCAGAAACAATATCAACGTTCACGTGAGCTTTGGGATGAATCACTTGATAATATGCCTGTGTATGGTACGATTGCCAGTCAATTTAATGATAAAGGAACGAATGCTTTATTTGCTGCATTAATAAATATCATTAATACGAAGACAGGAAGTAATTGGGAAACGGGATATGAGCAATTTGCGAAAACGCAAAAGCAAGATGTTATCATTCCAAACAATCGTCGTTATTATTTACGAGAACTGACAGATACTGTGCGTGGCTATCATAAAAAATCAGAGCAACAGGTAGAATTTGCTCGTCGTCTATTCCAATTAGAGGGAGCTATTGCAGCGGTTAAGGAAAAAGCGCCAAATGATGCACTTATCGCATCTCTCAGTTCTTTAGCAGAAGGCGTTAGAGATGAATTAACGGCTGAGTCTAAACGTATATTAGACAATTGGCATGCTTTAAAAGAAGCGTATGCAGGAGACGAATTTGTCACGAAAGTTCGTGATAAAGAAATTCGAACAATTTTAAAGACAATAAGCCTTTCAGGTACAAAAATACCTAAAGTTGCCTTGCCGAAATTCGTAGATTATGGTGAAATTTTACGCTGGGTTTATAGAGAAAATGTACCTGGTGAATTCCCATATACAGCGGGGGTATTCCAATTTAAACGTGAAGGTGAAGATCCGAAGCGACAATTTGCTGGTGAAGGAACGCCTGAGCGTACGAATAAACGATTCCATTATTTATCGAAGGATGATGATGCAAAACGTTTATCAACAGCATTTGATTCAGTAACGTTATACGGAGAGGATCCAGATTACCGACCAGATATTTATGGAAAGGTTGGAGAATCGGGTGTTTCAATTTGTACGCTAGAGGATATGAAAAAGCTTTATGCAGGCTTTGATTTATGTGCACCATCAACTTCAGTATCAATGACAATTAACGGTCCAGCACCGGTTATTTTGGCGATGTTCATGAACACGGCTATTGATCAGCAAGTGAAACTACGTGAGGGAGAACTTGGTCGACCTTTATCAGTAGAAGAATTTACGGAGACACGAGAGAAAACATTACAGGTTGTACGTGGAACCGTGCAAGCAGATATTTTAAAAGAAGACCAAGGGCAAAATACATGCATTTTCTCAACAGAGTTTGCGTTACGAATGATGGGAGATATTCAGCAATACTTTATCGATCATAAAGTTCGTAATTATTACTCAGTATCTATTTCTGGGTACCATATTGCCGAAGCTGGTGCGAACCCAATATCACAATTGGCCTTCACATTAGCAAATGGCTTTACGTATGTGGAATATTATTTAAGTCGAGGAATGAATATTGACGACTTTGCGCCAAATCTATCATTCTTCTTCTCTAACGGACTTGATCCAGAGTACACGGTTATTGGACGTGTAGCCCGTCGTATTTGGGCAGTTGTAATGCGTGATAAGTACGGCGCCAATGAACGAGCACAAAAATTAAAATATCATATCCAAACATCTGGACGCAGTTTGCATGCACAGGAGATTGATTTTAATGATATCCGTACAACGTTACAGGCGTTAATGGCATTGCAAGATAACTGTAATTCATTGCATACAAATGCATATGATGAGGCCATTACAACGCCTACGGAAGAATCTGTCCGTCGTGCGATGGCTATTCAAATGATTATTACGAAGGAACATGGCTTAGCGAAAAACGAAAATCCATTACAAGGAGCGTATATCGTAGAAGAGTTAACAGACCTTGTAGAAGAAGCGGTACTAGAAGAGTTTGATCGTATCAATGATCGTGGTGGCGTACTAGGTGCAATGGAAACACAATATCAACGTGGTAAGATTCAAGAGGAATCTATGCACTACGAGATGCTAAAGCATTCAGGTGAGTTACCAATCATTGGTGTAAACACATACTTAAATCCGAATCCGCCTTCTGAAGATGACATTAACAATATGGAAATTGCGCGTGCATCGACGGAAGAAAAAGAGACGCAAATTCATAATTTACAAGCCTTCTGGAAGCAACATGAAGGAGAGAACGAAGCGGCTCTTGCTCGTTTACAACAAGTAGCTGTAAACAACGGTAATATTTTCGCGGAGCTTATGGAAACTGTCAAAGTCGCTAGCTTAGGGCAAATCACAAATGCTTTATACGAGGTAGGCGGGCAATATCGTCGTAATATGTAACGATCTTCTTGCTGTATAACAATTATTCCATTTTGTACAAAATGTTGGTGTAGTTGTAAGTGTCTAGTCTTAGGATTAGGCACTTCTTTTTATTTCCGTTATAATAGAAATGTAAAAAAAAGGGGAGGCGCAATAGATGATGAAATCGGCAATTAACTACATCATTATTTTAGCTTTGGTGGTAGGAGTTATTTTCCTGTATGATAAGCAAATTGGCGCTGTTCCTTTACTATTATTATCTGTCTATTTGTTTTACATGGGGATAAAAAAAATGCGTGATATAAAAAACAGTAATTGAAGCTAGCAATGAGGATAATACTTTGTATATAATGGGTATTATGCTTATGATGGGAAGTTACTTTTGTGCGGCCTTTTTTTGCTGCGCTCCGAAAATAAAGCTATATGAATTTTAAAACGTCCATTGTGATGAGAGAAAGGAAGTGCACGAATGAATTTTCGTGAAATGACAAAAGAACAATTAGCGGAAGAATCGTTAATTAACTTAGCTTATGCAATTTTAAATGAAAAACGTGCCTCAGTGTCTTTTAATGATTTATTAACAATAATGCAAGAGCTTGTGGGCTATAGTGATGAAGAAATGAAAGCCCGCCTACTACAATTTTACACAGATTTAAATGTAGAAGGCCGCTTCTTATTTAATCAAGAAACAGGCTGGGGCTTACGTGAATGGTATAAAGTTGAACAGATTGAAGAAGAAACAGCTCCATCTGTTAAAACTCATAAGAAAAAATCTAAAGCTGCCGTTGAAGAAGAAGATGATTTAGATGAAGATCTAGATGAAGAAGATATTGACTTCGATGAAGATTATGAAGAATTCGTTGAAGAAGAAGATGATCTAGATGAAGAAGAAGAAGATAAAGAAGATATCGATTTTGAAGAAGAAGATATAGAGGACATCGATGAAGAAATCGACGAGGACTTTACTGATGAAGATGAAGAAGAATTTGAAGAAGAGGACGAAGTCTAACTTATTTCAGCAAACAACTTCTGAAATAAGCCGATTCCGGACGTAATTATGCCGACGCATAATTGATGATAATTACTCTTTGAAATTTTCTTTCTTTTATCCTTGTAGTAAAAAATCTTGACTTCTATCGCGGTTCCGTTTAATCTTTTACTTGGGCTCCTTAATTAAAGGAGAAAGACCGTGTATGTAATACGCTCCCCCTGCAAACCTATGCAGGAGGAGCGTTTTTTTATTTTTTTAACTATATTCAGTCAAGTTCTCCCATGTTTATAGCTACGGAATGAATATAAATGCTCTAAATTATTCATGATGTATAATAATCGGTGACTGCGTATATGTTAGGATGATTTTTTTAAAAGGAAAGTAGAAAAGAGATAGAAACGATTACAGCTTCGAATCGACTACAATTTTGTAGGCATTCTCGGCTTTTCTTATTTTAGGGATAAGAAATATCAATTTCTTAGGCCGTAGAGACATTTGCACCAATGCTCAAGATTACTTAGCTTAGGACGTGAATGCACTTTTCTTACTAGTAATTTCTAGAACAACATAAGGAGGAATTTTTTCATGACGAAGTATATTTTTGTAACAGGTGGGGTTGTGTCTTCACTTGGAAAAGGGATTGTAGCAGCATCTCTAGGTCGTTTATTAAAAAATCGTGGATTAGAAGTAACGATTCAAAAATTTGACCCATATATCAATATTGACCCAGGTACAATGAGTCCTTATCAGCATGGTGAGGTTTTCGTAACAGATGATGGCGCAGAAGCTGACTTAGACTTAGGTCACTACGAACGTTTCATAGATATTAACCTAGGAAAACATTCTACAGTAACATCAGGGCGTGTTTATCAGTCTGTATTACAAAAAGAACGCCGCGGTGATTACAACGGTGGAACAGTACAAGTAATTCCTCACATTACAAATGAAATCAAAGATCGTATTCAACGAGCTGGTCGCGAAACAAATGCGGACGTAGTTATTACAGAAGTAGGCGGAACAGTTGGGGATATTGAGTCATTACCATTCCTTGAAGCAATTCGCCAAATGAAAACGAATTTAGGTCATAACAATGTGATGTATGTTCACTGTACGCTTATTCCTTATATTAAAGCTGCGGGTGAGCTAAAAACAAAACCAACTCAGCATTCTGTAAAAGAATTACGTTCTTTAGGTATTCAACCAAATATTATCGTTGTACGCACAGAGCAAGAAGTGCCACAGGATATGAAAGAAAAATTAGCTTTATTCTGTGATGTTCAGCCACACGAAATTATCGAATCTCGTGATGCAGAACATTTATATGAAGTACCACTAAACCTTCATGCACAAGATATCGATGATATCGTGCTTGACCATTTTGGCATTGAAGCTCCAGAGGCGGATATGGAAGAATGGCGCGAGCTTGTAGCAAAAGTGAAGAGCTTACCAAATAAACGAAAAGTAGCATTAGTAGGAAAATATGTAGAGCTACAAGATGCTTACATTTCTGTTGTAGAGGCATTAAAGCATGCAGGCTATGCATTTAATTCTGATATTGAGATTGACTGGATCAATGCAGAACACGTGAATGCTGACAATGTTGTTTCACTATTAAAAGGTGCTGACGCAATTTTAGTTCCAGGCGGCTTCGGTGATCGTGGAGTTGAAGGTAAAATTTTAGCGACACAATATGCTCGTGAAAATAATGTACCATTCTTAGGTATTTGCCTAGGTATGCAACTTGCAACAGTGGAATTTGCTCGTAACGTACTTGGTTTACAAGGAGCGCATTCTACAGAGCTTGATCCAGAAACAGAATATCCTATTATCGATTTCCTACCAGATCAAAACGACAGTGTAGACATCGGTGGTACATTACGTTTAGGTTTATATCCATGTAAGTTAAAAGAAGGCTCAAAGGCAATCCAAGCCTATGGTCAAGAACTTGTTTATGAACGTCACCGCCATCGTTATGAATTTAACAATGAATATCGTGAGGCGATGGAAGCTGAAGGTCTTGTCTTCTCAGGTACAAGTCCTAACGGTAAATTAGTGGAAATTATCGAGTTACCAGAAAATAATTTCTTCGTAGCATGTCAATTCCACCCAGAGTTGGTATCACGACCAAACCGTCCACAGCCATTGTTCCGTGATTTTATCGGAGCAACATTTAAATAATGAAAAAAGAGTTGTCTCAAGTGCTGAGACAACTCTTTTTTTGATAGAAAGAACTTGTTTCTCGATAAAAGTCCAAAATGTTTCGATAAAATGAGATTTTGTTTCCATAAAAGCTCAAATAGTTTCGATAAAGAGCGATTTTGTTTCGATAATTCTTCAAAGTATTTCTGTAATGTTAGATTCTTTACAACTCTTCGTCATCAAGGCCAAGCATTTCATCATACGCAATTTTTACTGCTTCATAAACAAAAAGGGCAGCAATAGCATGTGGCACGACTATGCGCTTGCCTAAATCGTTCGGTAATAAACCACCGCGCATGCGTATTGAAATATACGTATACGCTAAATCTGCTAGTGGATTTTCAGAGTTATCAACTTCGCTAGCAACTGCTGCAAATGGAATAAACTGATTATTTAATTGCTGTGCTAAGGCTAATGCATCCTCATCGTGTGCACTACGTGTAAAAATGCATACACGATCAGCCTCGGTGATCACTGTATCTTTTGTCCAAGGGACTAACTTGGTAAAACGTTCAACAGCTTGGTATGCATTTAATTCGACTACTTGCATTTCGCCAAAACATGCGAAATAGACATTGCCTTCACCAATACCCGCTTGTGCAAGTAATCGCGCTGTTTCTTCAATAGCTTCCTCTTCAGTTTGTGTTATTCTTTGTAATAATCCACTTAATTGTGTTGTTAGAATTTTTGACATGATCCCACCTCAATCAATATTATAGGTATGATAAGAGCATAAAGCAAAAGCAGATAATTTATAATACTAGAAGGTATTAAGAGGTTAAAGGAGAATAATACATAATATAGGAAGTTTTGTGTAAGAATAATAACTCAAAAAGGGCGGAATGAAATGTGAAACGATTACTAATTGTCGATGATCAACCAGGAATTCGTTTGCTTTTAAATGAAGTGTTGAAAAAAGAAGGTTATGTTACATATTTAGCTGCAAATGGTATGGAAGCGCTGAAATATGCTGAGGAGGAAATGGATTGTGTCCTATTAGACATGAAAATTCCAGGGATGGATGGCATAGAAATTTTAAAGCGCTTAAAAGAGAAGTGGCCACAACTTCCAGTATTCATGATGACTGCATATGGTGAATTGGACGTTGTACAGGAGGCATTAGATTTAGGAGCAATCCGATATTTTACTAAGCCTTTTGATATTTTTGAAGTGCGAGATGAAGTTAATAAAACATTAAAAGTATAGAAAAACAGGCAGTGGTCAACACCGCCTGTTTTTCATGATTGTTATAAGATTTTTAGTAATTTTTTACCGTTTTATAATCACTAGCTGCCAAAATATATAACTCATCACCATACATGAAGTTGATTTCCGTTCCGACTGAGTGCGTCTGATGAGCTGTTGACGCTGTCGCTACGTTGCACTCCGCTTTCGCGTAGAAAATAACAGCCCCTGCTTTTCAGGGGCTGAAACCTTCGTTCCGTTACACTACACTACGGTTGTGCACTGCCCCTGCGTTCCACTCCGCTTTCACGTAGAAAATAACAGCCTCTGCTTTTCAGAGGCTGAAACCTTCGTTCCGTTACACTACACTACGGTTGTGCACTGCCGCTCCGTTCTACTTCGCTTACGTGCAGAAAAGAAGACGCTGTCGCTACGTTGCACTCCGCTTTCGCGTAGAAAATAAAAGCCTCTGCTTTTCAGAGGCTTTTATTTTTGCTATGATTAAATAGCATATCTATGTAAAAGAATAGTCCTAAGAGGAGGATTTTTAGTATGGCATTAGTATCTATGAAAGAGATGTTAATTAAAGCAAAAGCAGAAGGTTATGCGGTTGGTCAGTTCAACATCAACAACCTTGAGTGGACTCAAGCAATTTTACAAGCAGCAGAAGAAGAAAAATCTCCAGTTATTCTAGGCGTTTCTGAAGGCGCAGGTAAATATATGGGCGGATTCATCTCCGTTGTACACATGGTAAAAGGTTTGATGGAATCTTATGGCACTACAGTACCTGTAGCTATTCATCTTGACCATGGTTCAAGCTTTGAAAAATGTAAAGAAGCAATTGATGCAGGATTTACTTCGGTTATGATTGATGCTTCTCATCATCCATTTGAGGAAAATGTTGCGACTACTTCAAAAGTAGTTGAGTATGCTCATGCGAAAGGTGTTTCTGTTGAAGCTGAGCTTGGCACAGTAGGTGGCGACGAGGATGGCGTTATTGGTGGTATTATGTACGCTGATCCAGAGGAATGCCGTAAAATGGTTGAGCTAACAGATATCGATTGCTTAGCACCAGCACTTGGCTCTGTACATGGTCCTTACAAAGGAGAACCAAATTTAGGTTTTAAAGAAATGGAAGAAATCTCTAAATTAGCAGATTTACCATTAGTATTACATGGTGGTACAGGAATTCCAACAAAAGATATCCAACGCTCGATTTCATTAGGTACAGCAAAAATTAACGTCAATACTGAAAATCAAATTGCTGCTACTAAAGTAATCCGTGAAGTTCTTGATAATGATAAAGTTGTTTATGATCCTCGTAAATTCCTTGCTCCAGCACGTGAAGCGATTAAATCAACAGTTATCGGGAAAATTCGTGAATTTGGTAGTGCACAAAAAGCATAATTTTTGTATCTAAAATGCTACAAAAGCACAGATGAATACACAAATAAGAGAAGTGTTGATGCTGTTATCGACCTTCTCTTGTTTTTGAAATGATAAATTTTTGGCGAAAATAATATCAAATATGCCTCGGCATAAATTCCGTGAATTCGCCGGAGGCTTTAGGCCAACAAATATTTATTGCGCGAAAGCGTAGTGCTAACGCTACGCTTTCGCACAGATAAATTGCCACAGGACGTGGCGTTCTAAGGCTGAGTTCCTTTATTTCAGCGGGTGTTTACTCGTTGAAAGAAGTAAATATAAGGTTCATCACCAAAAGTTGGGGATGGCATTTGTGTGAAAACGAATGTAATGTATAGTAGTTGATTTTCAATCCAACTGAACGGCCATAGGAAAGCGCCCAGGTGGAACGGAAATCAACTCTACGTTATGGCAATAAGCCAAACAATGATCAGGAGGGAATATAATGAAATTTTTCATTGATACAGCAAACTTTGAAGAGATTAAAGAAGCACACGCATGGGGTATTTTATCAGGTGTTACGACAAACCCATCGTTAGTTGCTAAAGAAGAGAACGTTTCTTTCCATGATCGACTTCGTGAAATCACAGAGCTTGTAGATGGCTCAGTGAGTGGGGAAGTAATTGCTCTAGATGCGGAAGGTATGATTAAAGAAGGCTTAGAATTGGCAGCAATTGCTCCGAATATTACAGTTAAATTGCCAATGACTCCAGCTGGATTAGAGGCATGTCGTTTCTTTGCAGACAAAGGTATTAAAACGAACGTAACATTAATCTTCAGTGCCAACCAAGCATTAATGGCTGCTCGTGCGGGTGCTACATATGTATCACCATTTATCGGTCGTCTAGATGATATAGGTCAAAACGGTGTAGAACTAATTGAAACGATTGCAGATATTTTCACAATTCATAATATCGATACGCAAATTATCGCTGCATCTATTCGTCATCCGCAGCATGTAACAGCGGCAGCACTTGCTGGTGCACATATTGCAACTACTCCTTTTAAAGTATTAAAGCAACTTTTCCATCATCCATTAACGGAAAAAGGAATTGAAGGATTTTTAACGGATTGGAATAAGAGAAAAGGCAAATAATAAGATTATATAGTGAGCCAATTGCAGAAAAAATTACTTTCCAATCATGAGGGAGAACGCGAAATGGATGTTTATAAAATTACAGGCGAAAATCGTCTAAAGGGTACAATAAAAGTTAGTGGTGCAAAAAATAGTGCAGTCGCCTTAATTCCAGCATCAATTTTGGCGAACTCTCCAGTGACAATTGGAGGGATACCAGAAATTTCTGATGCATGGACGTTAAAGGCATTATTAGAGGAAATCGGTGGAGAGGTTTCATTTGAGGATGGCATAATGACCATTGATCCGACGGAAATGATTGCTTTGCCATTACCAAACGGCAACGTGAAAAAGCTTCGTGCCTCCTATTACTTAATGGGAGCAATGCTTGGCCGCTTTAAAAAAGCTGTGATTGGTTTACCAGGAGGCTGTTTCTTAGGGCCACGTCCTATTGACCAACATATAAAAGGCTTTGAGGCATTAGGTGCGAAAATCACTAATGAGCATGGAGCAATTTATTTACGTGCTGATGAATTAATTGGCGCAAAAATATATTTAGACGTTGCCAGTGTTGGCGCAACAATTAATATTATGTTAGCTGCAGTCCTTGCAAAGGGACGTACGGTTATTGAAAATGCAGCAAAAGAACCGGAAATTATTGATGTAGCTACTCTTCTCACTAACATGGGAGCTAATATTAAAGGTGCAGGTACAAGTGTTATCCGTATTGAAGGCGTAGAGGAACTTCATGGTACGGAGCATACGATTATTCCAGATCGTATTGAAGCTGCTACATTTATGATTATGGCTGCCGCTTTAGGTGAGGGCATTACAATTGATAATGTTATCCCATTGCATTTAGAGGCTATTATTGCAAAGCTTCGTGAAATGGGTGTAAAAATTGAAATCGGTGAAGAAAGTATTTTTGTGCCAAAAACGGATCTCTCTACATTGCACGCCGTTGATGTGAAAACTTTAGTGTATCCTGGATTCCCAACTGATATTCAGCAACCACTTTCTGTTTTAATGTCTCAAGCATTTGGTTCCTCAAAGATAACAGATACAATCTATACAGCTCGATTTAAGCATATTGATGAACTTCGTCGTATGAATTCCAATGCACGCGTTGAAGGAAACACAGCTATTATTACAGGTCCTAGCAAATTACATGGTTCGACTGTAACAGCTACAGATCTTCGTGCTGGTGCCGCATTAGTATTAGCAGGCCTTTTAGCTGAAGGCGAAACGGAAATTCATGATATCTATCATATTGAGCGTGGTTATAGCTCACTTATTGAGAAATTACGTGATTTAGGCGCTGATATTCGACGTGAAACAATAATGGCCCGTGTAGCAGAGGCAAAGGAATAATGAGAGCTAAAAGTTTTGAACTAACTATGTTACAATAGAGGTAATTTGAATGTTTCGGTGAAGAAATATGCCGATAACGGGAGGCAAATAAAACAATGGAACGTAGTTTATCGATGGAAGTAGTACGAGTAACAGAGGCAGCAGCAATCGCATCCGGGAAATGGATGGGTCGTGGTTTGAAAATTGAGGCAGATGATGCAGCGACGACAGCGATGCGCGTGATGTTCGATACAATTCCAATGCATGCTACAGTAGTGATTGGTGAAGGCGAAATGGATGAAGCACCAATGCTTTATATTGGTGAAGAGCTTGGCCTACGTAATGGAGGTCCTCAAGTAGATATCGCCGTTGACCCATTAGAAGGTACAAATATTGTAGCGAAGGGTACAAATGGTGCAATGACAGTTCTTGCTATTGCAGATAAAGGTAATCTGTTAAACGCACCTGATATGTACATGGAGAAAATTGCAGTAGGACCGGAAGCAGCAGGTAAGGTAGATATTAACGCTTCTGTTACGTATAATTTATTACAGGTAGCAAAAGCTAAAAATAAAGATATTTCAGATGTAGTAGCTACACTTTTAGATCGACCACGTCACCAAGCAATTGTTGATGAAATCCGAGAAGCTGGGGCACGTATTAAATTTATTCAAGACGGCGACGTTGGAGCAGCTATTAATACTGCTTTTGATGAAACTGGCATTGATATTATGTTTGGTACAGGTGGTGCACCAGAGGGTGTAATTTCAGCTGTTGCATTAAAGTGTCTAGGTGGAGACTTCCAAGCGAAGCTAGTCCCGGAAGATGAAGAACAGTTAGAACGTTGCAAAAAAATGGGTGTAGATGTAGATAAAGTTCTTTATTTAGATGACCTAGTTAAAGGTGACGATGCTATTTTTGCAGCGACTGCTGTAACAGATTGTGAGCTTTTAAAAGGTGTGCAGTATAAAGGAGCTTATGCATTAACACATTCAGTTGTTATGCGAGCGAAATCTGGAACTGTGCGTTTTGTAGAAGGTCGACACGCTCTTGATAAAAAACCTAGCTATTAATAAAAATTTCTTCTAAAATATACCTAGTGCATCTTTTTGCGCTAGGTACCTTCTTCTAAATTTTCAACCATCCCATAGTTTTATAAGGCTATATTATGCTTCATTGTTTTGCATAGTTAATTCAAATACCTATCGCTCTGCTTCAAGCTGATAGGTACGAATAGACTACAGAGCCTATCGTAAAAAAAACTTCTTTGTTAACCCCAAAAACAGCAATTATATTTTGAAAAAGACTGGAGTTGTGCATATGTCTACATTGACAATCGCTCAATTAGAAAACATGACGTTAAAAGAGCTTTACGCCCTTGCACGCCAATACAAAATTTCATATTATAGCAAGCTAACGAAAAAAGAATTAATATTTGCTATTTTGAAAACACGTTCAGAGCAAGAGGGATATTTCTTTATGGAAGGTGTACTAGAAATTGTTTCGCAAGAGGGCTTTGGCTTCCTTCGACCAATTAACTATTCACCAAGTAAAGAGGATATTTATATTTCTGCGTCTCAGATTCGTCGCTTTGACTTACGAAATGGGGACAAGGTATCTGGTAAAGTACGTCCACCTAAAGAAAACGAACGCTATTATGGACTACTACAGGTGGATGCTGTTAACGGCGAAGACCCAGAAGTAGCAAAGGAACGTGTGCATTTTCCAGCATTAACGCCTTTATATCCTGATCGTCAAATTAAGCTTGAAACAACACAACGTAATTTATCGACTCGTATTATGGATTTAGTGGCACCTGTAGGCTTTGGGCAACGTGGATTGATTGTTGCACCACCAAAGGCAGGGAAAACTTCATTATTAAAAGAAATCGCGAATGCTATTACAACAAATTATCCGGATGCAGAGTTAATTGTCTTACTTATTGACGAACGCCCTGAGGAAGTAACTGATATCGAACGTTCTGTGAATGCAGATGTAGTGAGCTCGACTTTCGATGAGGTTCCAGAAAATCATGTGAAAGTTGCAGAAATTGTATTAGAACGTGCACGCCGCTTAGTTGAGCATAAGCGTGATGTTATTATTTTAATGGACTCTATTACACGTTTAGCACGAGCGTATAACTTAGTTATTCCTCCGAGCGGTCGTACGCTTTCAGGCGGTATTGATCCTGCTGCATTCCATAGACCAAAACGATTCTTCGGTTCTGCACGTAATATTGAAGAAGGCGGTAGCTTAACAATTTTAGCGACAGCTTTAGTGGATACTGGATCTCGTATGGATGAGGTCATTTATGAGGAATTTAAAGGAACAGGTAATTTAGAGCTTCATCTTGATCGCCAATTAGCAGAGCGTCGTATTTTCCCTGCGCTTGATATCCGCCGTTCAGGTACACGTAAGGAAGAGCTTCTGCTTGAGCCTGAGCAACTTGAAAAGCTATGGGCAATTCGTAAAACATTCTCGGACGCATCTGATTTCGCGGAGCGCTTCATGAAAAAATTACGTACGACAAATTCAAATGAAGAATTCTTTGAAAAGTTAAATGAAGATATGAAAAAAGCTACTAAAGGTAAAGGCTTACTATAAAACATGAATCACCGTTGACTAGCAATAGTCGATGGTGATTTTTTTGATTAAAAAGGGCATAGCGTTACATAAAAACTGAGATTGTTCAGCTAAAACAAGATAATGTTCAGATAAATATAGGCTCGCTTTGACTAGTCGTATATTTTTCATCTCACAAAATGGTATTGATAATCATTATCATTACAAATATAATGGTAGCATAAATCTTATTTTTAAGGAGACAGAGATGAATTATGATGCGTATATGCTTCTATGGCAAAATGCATTTATCCAATTGAAGCAAATTGATTATGTCAGTAATACCGCTGTACGAATGGCAAAGGTTTTAAAAAATAGCACATTTCTTGTTATGACAGCAGGAGATGCAAAAATTATCATTGATGAGCAACCTTATCATGTTCAGCATTTTAGTATTTTCCACATTGGAAAGTCCCAATCTCTCCATATTACAGCACCAAATAGCATTAGCTACTTCCTCATTTCCTATAAAGGGGATGTGCTATACAAAGACGCATTTATGCAACACTTACAGATGCAATATCAGCCATTCCAAACAAATTTCTCTTGTGTACCAGCAAACCCAATAGCCATACATACAATTCTGCAAGAAATGTACAGCAAATGGCAGTCAGGTTCTATTCAAGAGCATTTATCGGTGAAAGTATCCTTTTATGAATTCATCTATCGCATTTTTCAAGAATTAGCAGAGGGACAGGGGAAACCACATGACATTGATAAGGTAGAAGTAGCACGTCTGTATATAGAGCAACACATTCATGAACCTTTATCCATCCAAGCTCTTGCCGATTTACTGAACATTAGTACACGTCATTTATTACGCATTTTTAAAGCTCGCTATGAAGTTGGTCCACAAATTTACTTACAGGAGCTAAGAGTAGAAAAGGCCAAGCATTATTTAATAGCCAATCATTATGGCATAAAAGAAATTGCTATTTCACTTGGATTTGAAGATGAAAACTATTTTAGTCGAGCTTTTAAGAAAGCAACAAATATGGCGCCAAGTAATTTTAGGCTGAAATATACATCTAGCATGTCCGAAATTGCTATTACAAATGAGAATCATTTTCAATACAATAAGAATCAGCTCGCGCAAGCAAAACAATTTGAAAATGGGGAAAATAACATAATGATGAAAAAAATAAGTAGGCATGTAAAGATACCATTTTTGCTAAGTTTGTTCGTTTTACTTGCAGCATGTGGAGAAGATACAAAACAATCTGTTGAACATAAAGAGAATGAGCCTAATTCAGAAGAAGTAAAAACTAGAACTGTGACAGATGATAGTGGACGACAAGTAGAGATTCCAGTAAAAGCAGAACGGGTAGTGACAGACTGGTATCTTGGACAAATTTTAGCGTTGGATGTTGTCCCAGTAGGAGCAGTGACAGCTAATTTAGACTATGCAGCATTTTTAAAATCATATTATAAGGAAGGGGAAATTGCCGACATTGGTACAGATGGGAGTGCGTCATTAGAAAAAATCTTAGAATTAAAGCCAGATTTAATCATTACATGGAATAAAGAAGATGTAGAAAAATATGAAAAGATTGCACCAACTATTGTATTTTCGGAAACAGAGCATAAATCGGCTACCAAGGAAATTAAAGCGATGGGAGAATATTTAGGTCGTCAGGACGAAGCTAGCGCATTTGTTCAAGATTTTGAGAAACGTATAGCGCAAGCACAGGAAAAAATATATAACGTTATCCCAGAAGGAGCAACTTTTACTATTTATGACGTATTCGAAAAAAATGCAACGGTTGTAGGGAATTCAAGTGTGTCAGGTGGTAGAGCACTTTATCAAATCCTTAATATGAAGCCTCAGGAAAAGGTACAGGAGCTTTTTGATACAAAAGAATCTACAGGTGGGCGTTATGAAATTTCCTATGAAGTGGTAGGAGACTATGTTGGGGATTATGTTTTTGTTATTAATTTCTTTAATAAAGAGGAGAAATTCCCTCCCACTTGGACAAATTTAGATGTTGTAAAAAATAATAAAACAATCAAATTAGAACCAGAATATTATTTCGCATCTGATCCACTCTCTGGATTGCGCCAAGCTGAAGATATGGCTGACAAAATAGTAGAGTTTACAAAAGCTCAACAACAATAATAAAGATTACAAAAACGTGAGCTACCTGTGTATGATCAGGTAGCTTATTTACTAGAGAACTATGAATGATATTAATAATAGGAGGTCTCTCAATGTTATTACAGCGTTTCTTTTCATATTACAAGCCCTATAAAGGATTATTTATTTTAGATTTTTCCTGTGCCATATTAGTAGCCCTTATTGAACTAGCTTTTCCACTCGTCTTAAATAAGGTCATTGATGATATTCTTCCTGACGGTGAAATGAAATGGATAATTACGGCTAGTATATTGCTCCTAATGCTTTACATATTCAATTCAATTTTAGATTTTATCGTTTCCTATTGGGGACATATGCTTGGCATTAATATCGAAACAGATATGCGAAAGGAAGCTTTCAGTCACATCCAAAAATTATCATTTCGATATTTTGATAATAATAAAACAGGTCATCTTGTCTCACGATTAACGAACGATTTAATGGATATTGGAGAGCTTGCACACCATGGTCCCGAGGATATGTTCATTGCTGCGATGACAATTGTGGGTACATTCGGTGTTATGTTCTACATTGATCCAACCTTTACAATACTTATTTTTCTACTTGTACCGTTTATCTTAATTTTAACGATTATTTTTGGAAAGTTAATGTCTAAAGCATTCCGTCAAATGTTTGGAGATATCGCAGATTTTAATGCACGCGTTGAAAACAATGTAAGTGGCATTCGTGTCGTACAAGCATTTACGAATGAAGAACATGAGATAAAACGTTTTAAAGTAAACAATGAAAGATTTCGAATGACAAAACTCTTTTCCTATAAAGTAATGGCTTGGAATGAAGCAATTTCAGGCATTCTCACAAGGGTTTTATCATTATTTACACTATTTGTTGGGGCATATTTCGTTTTAAAGGGTCATTTAACAAATGGTGAATTTATCGCATTTATTTTATTATCAAGTATTCTTTTAAACCCAATTAATAAAATTAATATGTTTATTGAAAGCTATCCGAAAGGGATGGCAGGGTTTAGACGGTACATTGAATTTTTAGAAACTGCGCCTGAAATTGCAGATCGTTTAGAGGCAAAAGATATCGATGAAATTGATGGGGAAATTATTTTTAATAAAGTATCGTTCGGTTACTCTGAAAATAATCGGGCCTTACATCATATTAATTTAAAGGTACGTCCTGGTGAAACAGTTGCGCTAGTAGGTCCATCTGGTGCAGGGAAATCTACTATCTGCAGTTTACTACCACGTTTTTATGAAGTAAATGAAGGATCAATTAGTATTGATGGTGTTGATATACGAGATTTTAAGCTACAGTCGTTACGTTCACATATAGGAATTGTTCAACAGGATGTCTTTTTATTTGATGGCACAATTCGAGAAAACATCGCTTATGGGGATTTAAACGCAAATGAGCAAGATATTTGGGATGCTGCACAGCGAGCGCAACTTACAGATGTCATTAAAGCTCTTCCTGATGGCATGGATACATTAATTGGTGAACGTGGCGTGAAATTATCGGGTGGACAGAAGCAAAGATTATCGATTGCACGTATCTTCTTGAAAAACCCCAAAATATTAATTTTGGATGAAGCTACATCTGCATTAGATACAGAAACCGAACAGGCAATTCAACAAGCATTAAACGAGCTTGCGGTGGGGCGTACAACATTAGTAATTGCACATCGTTTAGCAACGATAAAAGACGCCGATCGAATTGTCGTTGTATCGAAGAAAGGCGTTATTGAAGAAGGTACTCATGAGCAATTAATGGAAAGAAAGAATGCTTACTATGGCTTGTATACAGCGCAATTCGGTTTACAAATTTAAGCAGTAATTTATCAATTCAAAAAGGGAAGGAAGTTTTATATGTCAGTTCTTGAGATAGATCGTGTGGCTATTGGTTACTCCTCGACGCTCATTGTACATGATTTAAGTGTGGAAATTCCAAAAGGACAAATATCAACGATTATTGGTCCAAACGGCTGTGGCAAATCTACCTTATTAAAGGCTGTTGCGCGTGTACTACGGACCCAAGACGGAGCAGTTTACTTAGATGGAAAAGCAATTCATCAATTAAAGACAAAAGAAGTGGCGAAAAGAATGGCAATTTTGCCTCAAACAGCAACAGCCCCGGGAGGTTTAACAGTTTTTGAACTAGTATCCTACGGCCGTTTTCCTCATCAAGCAGGATTTGGTACATTGCAGAAGGAAGATTATGAGTATATTCATTGGGCTATTGATGTTACTGGCCTTAGAGAGTTTAGTGACCGTCCTATAGAGGCACTATCAGGTGGGCAACGTCAACGAGTATGGATTGCCATGGCATTAGCTCAAGGAACAGATATTCTAGTACTTGATGAACCTACAACTTATTTAGATTTAGCACATCAGCTTGATATTTTATTGTTGTTACAAAAGTTAAATATAGAGGAAAGACGAACTATTGTGATGGTATTACACGATTTGAATCATGCTTCTCGTTTTTCTCACTTTATGATTGCTATGAGAGATGGACAATTAATTGTGAATGGTCAGCCAAATGAAGTGATGACAAAGGAAAACTTACAAAAGGTGTTCAATATTGATGCAGAAATGGCAATCTGCCCATATAGTAAAAATCCAATCTGCTTATCTTACCAACTGTACGACATGAAAGAATAGCATTAAATAGGAAATTGAAATCGTAAGGATTAAGGAGGAAGTATATGACTACGTCGACAGGAGTAGGAGGGCTTAGAGATTTAGAGGAATTACAGCAGAGATCTCATCCAGTCCGTGGTGTAGTAGCTTTAATTGTTGGAGTGATAGGGTTAATATTTGCAATCGGTTTGTCTATTTCATTTGGTGCAGCAGATATATCATTGAGTACTGTATGGATAGCTATTACTCATTTTTCACCGGATTTAACAACACATCAAATTATACATGATATTCGATTACCACGAGTGTTAGGCGCTGGATTAGTAGGTGGATGCTTTGCGGTCGCAGGTGCGATTATGCAAGGCATGACACGCAATCCATTGGCTGACTCTGGATTATTAGGGCTAAATTCTGGGGCCGCGTTTATGTTAGCAATCTGCTTTGCTTTTTTCCCTAATTTATCGTACATGTATATAGTTTTATGGTCATTTGTTGGAGCGGGCTTAGGTGTTGCGATTGTTTATGGTGTAGGTTCGCTGTCAAAAGGTGGTCTAACGCCAATGCGATTAGTGTTGGCAGGTGCTGCTGTAAGTGCTCTATTAGGTGCTCTAGGGGAAGGCGTTGCCCTTTATTATCGTATTGGACAAGACTTAGCCTTCTGGTATGCAGGAGGTGTATCAGGTACAAAATGGTATCATCTTCAAATATTATCGCCATGGATACTGGCGGCAATGATTGGAGCACTAATTTTATCACGCTCCATAACATTACTTAGTTTAGGTGAAGAAATTGCCGTAGGACTTGGGCAACGTACTAACGTAGTAAAAATATGGGGAATGGTGATTGTTTTAGTATTGGCAGGAGCGGCAGTATCAGTCGTAGGGGCAGTCGGGTTTGTTGGGTTAATAATTCCGCATTTTATGAGATACATAGTTGGACACGATTATCGTTGGATTATTTCATGTTCACTAATATATGGAGCATTACTTGTTGTGCTGGCCGATCTTGTTGCACGGATGGTCAATCCACCTTACGAAACACCAATTGGGGCGCTTATTGCCTTTATTGGAGTTCCATTCTTCCTATATATAGCCCGTAAAGGAGGAAAAGAACTATGAGTAATAGTTTTTTAACGGTAACTCAACAAAAAGCTAAAAAGAAAAACTTCTTAATTCTGGGTACGCTAGTTTTACTAATAGTCATCACATTTGTCATTAGTATGAATACAGGGGTTATAAAGCTAACACCAATGGAGGTTATTCGAACACTTTTTGGTCAGGGCGATGCCCAACAGCAACTTATTTTATTTGAATTTAGGCTACCTCGTATTGTTATCGCTGTTTTAGTGGGGATGGGCTTAGCAGTTTCAGGGGCTGTTTTACAAGGCATTTCTAAAAATGCTCTAGCTGACCCAGGCATTTTGGGTATAAATGCAGGAGCTGGACTTGCCGTTATGCTTTATATTTCATTTTTTCCTTCGACTAAAGTAGCACCTGTATTCTTACTGCCAGTGTTAGCATTTGTAGGATCAGGGATAACAGCTGTTTTAATTTATATACTTTCTTATCGACGTCATGAAGGGATTACCCCAATGCGCTTAATATTAACAGGGATTGCAATAGCAGCGGGTATTAGCTCAGCGATGATTGTGCTGACGCTACGTTTATCACCTGAAAATTACCAATTCGTTGCAACGTGGCTTGCGGGGAGTATTTGGGGATCAAATTGGAGATTCGTATTATCTTTATTGCCATGGTTACTAATTTTACTACCATTTGTGTATTCAAAATCCCGCGTATTGAATGTTTTAAATTTAGGAGAAATAACAGCAGTCGGTTTGGGAGCTTCTATTGAAAGGGAGCGTCGTTGGCTTCTTGCAGCATCTGTAGGATTAGCTGGAGCAAGTGTGTCAGTAAGTGGGGGGATTGGATTTGTAGGGTTAATTGCTCCACATTTGGCACGTCAGCTCGTTGGGGCTAAACATCAACTTTTATTGCCAGCCGCCGCACTTTTAGGGGGCTTATTAGTTTTAATGGCTGATACAATTGGTCGCTTAATCTTAGAGCCATCAGAAATTCCAGCTGGGATTGTTGTAGCAGTTTTAGGGGCACCATATTTCTTATATTTATTAGCACGATTAAAGGAATAAAAGGGAGTACTGCAATCTTTTTTTATTGAGAATGAAAATTATTATCAAATAAGGAGTAGAATGATGAAAAAACGAACTATATTTTTAATTATTTTAGTACTTATGCTTGTGGGATGTAGTAACAATGACGAGACACCAGAAGATAAAAAAGTGAACAGTGATACTAAAGCAGCGACAGAAGCAACGACGAAAAAGATATCCACTATTAATGGAGAAATTGAAATTCCTACAAAAGTTGAGCGACTTGTAGTGGATGCATATTTGCCAACTTCATTACTATTAGGAGTAAAGCCAGTAGGTGCGACACAACGTGATTTAGAAAATGTCCACATTCAAGATCAAATTAATGATATAGAAAATACAGGGGAAAGTGCAATTGAATCAATTTTAGCTTTGAAGCCAGATTTAATTATTACAGCTGAAGCGGATGCAGAATCGTATGAAAAGTTATCCAAAATAGCACCGACTGTTGTTTTGCCCTATGAAACCTACCGTAGTGTGGAAGAAGAAGTAAAGGGGCTAGCTGAAATTTTAGGAAAACAAGCTGAAGGAGAAGCTTGGCTAAAAATGTTTGCAGAGAAAGTATCAGAAAATCGTGAAAAGTTAGCAGAAGTTTTAGATCAAAATGAAACGTTTTCTATCTTTGGGGCATATGGCAAAGATTTTTATTTATACGGTGATGGTATTTATCGTGGTGGGCAAGCAATTTATAAGCAATTACAACTAAAAGCACCCCAAAATATTCAAAAGGAGTTAATTGAAACAGGGGAAACGTTCAAGCAAGTCTCTTATGAAGTATTACCTGAATATGCGGGAGATTATATTTTCATAGATGAATCAAATGGTGCCGAGTTAAACAAAGAAGATTCTCTGTGGAAGTCAATGGATGCAGTGAAAAATAATAATGTATTTTATTTAGATGCTAAAAGATTTTGGCCGTTTGACCCGATTGCTGTACTTGCACAAGTAGAAGAAGTGACAAATTGGCTGTTAGAAAAGAAAAAGAGTGAAAAATAAATGGTTTTGTTCGTACTAAAGATGAAATGAGGAATGACGAATATGACGATAGAA
Source organism: Lysinibacillus sp. NPDC086135 (assembly GCF_044746345.1). Classification (NCBI taxonomy): domain Bacteria; kingdom Bacillati; phylum Bacillota; class Bacilli; order Caryophanales; family Bacillaceae; genus Lysinibacillus; species Lysinibacillus sp. NPDC086135. The sequence goes on from NZ_JBIVCA010000007.1 coordinate 54,974, forward strand.
ATGTATGATGTAACGATTGTTGGTGGGGGACCCGCAGGTCTTTATACATCTTTTTATAGTGGGATGCGCGATTTAAAGACGAAAATTATAGAATATAGCTCTCAGCTTGGTGGTCGAATGTTAATTTATCCAGAAAAGATGATTTGGGATGTTGGGGCTGTAACACCAATATTAGGTAGACAGCTAATTGAGCAACTAGTTGAACAGGCAAAAACATTTGATCCAACGATAGTATTAAATCAAAAAGTTGAAAAGTTAGAAAAGCAGAGTGATGGTACATTTATTTTAACGTCCTCAACAGGTGAAAAACACTATTCGAAAACGGTCATTTTAGCAGTTGGATACGGTGTACTTTCGATGCAAAAGCTCGAGCTGGAAGGAGTAGATCGCTATGAGGTGACAAATTTATATTACACAGTACAGGAGTTAGAAATTTTCCGTAATAAGCATGTTTTAATTTCTGGTGGTGGTAATTCCGCTGTAGATTGGGCAAATGAGCTAGAGCCAATTGCTGCTAGTGTAACAATTGTTCACCGACGTGATGAATTTGGTGGTCATGAAAAAAATGTTATAAAAATGCGCGAATCCTCTATATCTATAAAAACGCCTTATGAAGTGGTGCAATTGCATGGTGATGGTGATTTAATACAGTCAGTGTCAATCGCAAATAAAGAAACGGACGAAATAGAACAATTAGAAGTGGATGTAGTCATCGTTAATCACGGCTTAAAATGTGATTATGGCGCACTTGAAGAATGGGGCTTAAATATTCAAGAAGGAGTAGCTATTGTCAATGAAAAGCGTGAAACAAATATAGAAGGTGTTTATGGTGCAGGAGATTTTGTAGATCATCCTTCAAAGGTAAGATTAATAGCAGGTGCATTTACGGATGGTATTCTAGCATTGAATAGCGCAAAGCTTTATTTAGAGCCGGATGCACCAAAAGTGGCGTACGTGTCTTCCCATAATATTCGATTCAAAGAACGAAATAAAAAAATAGGATTAGTGGATAATGACTATCGTGAAGTGCGTGGTTAACTATTAATTTTTTTGAAGGGAAGTTTAATAAAAATCTAAAGCCTACTCTAAACATGAGTCACCATCGACTAGCAATAGTTGATGGTGATTTTTTTACCACACCGTGTGGGTGATGCGCTTTTCTAGGGGTGATAGAGGAGTCTAAAAACGGAAGTTATTCCGATAAATCTTCAAAGTATTCATCTAAAAATGGATTTATCACAATAACGTGGAGCAAAATCGTGAGGAAGTATTGTTTTGCACATACAGTGGTAAAGTTGCAATCGAGCCATAAAGAAGATTCCACTAATTATGAACATAAAAAAATATATATCTTTTCGTCTTAAAATGGACAACATATCTTGCTAAACTTATAACGGTAAAACTATTTTCTGAAAGTCTAAGTTTCACAAAATGTGAGATCATTTCCGTAAATATGATGATATATATTGGACCGCATTTGCTATTGGTATTATCCCTATGTTTGTCATGATTAAGTTGTTAAGTAATAAATCTAAAAATATTGATAGATTTTACGGTTTTATTTTCGATTATTTTTTCATTTATGATGGACTCTTTAATAGGAGAAGTGTTTAGATATTTGTTATAAATAACTAATTGTTAATACACACAATACTATTGTCAAATGTATATTTCATATGGTAATATTGCAAAGTATGCAACGTGTACATATGTAGCCGACATATTCGGGCTATGTAAGGTACAGTTCGATAATACTCTGTTCCAGATGGTTCAGGGCGAGAGGAGAAAACGAATATGAAACAAGGAATTCATCCAGATTACAAAGAAGCAACAGTAACTTGCTCTTGTGGTAATACTTTCAAAACTGGTTCAGTAAAAGAAAACATCGTTGTCGAGTTCTGCAACGACTGTCACCCATTCTATACTGGCCGTCAAAAATTCGCGTCTGCTGATGGTCGCGTGGATCGTTTCAACAAAAAATACGGTCTTAAAAACTAATGTTAGTTTAATACCTGCCAAGCATGTGCTTGGCAGGTATTTTTTTCAGTATAATCAATTATGCCTCGGTATAATTGCGTCCGGAATCGGCTTTGTGCTTAGGCCTGCAAATGTTTTTTGCGCGAAAGCGTAGCGTCTGCGGCACGATGCAGGTCAGTTAGCCGTTATCGCATGGATGCGATGATTTTAGGCGAACATCCTCTAAGAACTCCTTTCCGATTCCGTGACATCCGCCGGAGGCTTAACTTCTTTCAGTGGGTGTTTGGATACAGCTGAAAAGTAGCTTAAATCCGCATTCATCTCACCAGCTATAGAGGTGGGAGACTGCTGTAGCTGAAAGAAGTTAAATGCCTAATGCGAGTCTTTTCAGTATCTAGATCGACATGAAGAAAGGGAGAAGACAAAATGGCACAGCTATATTTTAAACATGGTGCAATGAATAGTGGTAAATCCATAGAAATTTTAAAAGTTGCACATAACTATGAAGAACAACAAAAACCTGTAATGATGTTTACATCAGGCTTAGATACGCGAGATGAAGTAGGTTTTATCTCAAGTCGAGTAGGCTTACGTCAACAAGCCATTCCTGTTAATGATGATACAAATATTTTTGAACTAGTGAAAAATAATACTGTAAAACCATATTGTGTACTTGTTGATGAAGTACAATTCCTAAAAAAAGAACATGTTTTACAGTTGGCAAATATCGTGGATGAGTTAGATATTCCAGTCATGGGCTTCGGTCTAAAAAATGATTTCCAAAATGAGCTATTTGAAGGCAGTCAGTACATGCTTACATATGCAGATAAAATTGAGGAAATGAAAACGATTTGCTGGTTCTGTCATAAAAAAGCGACAATGAATTTGCGTGTTGATGAAAGTGGAAAGCCTGTTTATACAGGTGATCAAATTCAAATTGGAGGAAATGATTCCTACTATCCGGTTTGTCGAAAATGTCACGTGCATCCGCCGCTATAATGCAAACTGATTCAGTTGATAGAACTAATAAAAAGTAGCATACATGCGGAAATTTCCTTATACTAAGTAGTGGAAATGAAAAATGTTCAAAAATATTCTTACGCGCTTAGCGTAATTCAAATTTAAAGTTTCTCTGCAAATACAAAAGAGCAAACTTCATAAAAACTTAATAGAGGTGAAATCCATGTTCGATCGATTACAAGCAGTGGAGGATCGTTATGAAAGGCTAACAGAACTTTTAAGTGATCCCGATATTGTGAATGATAGTAAAAAATTACGTGAATATTCCAAAGAACAATCAGATATCCAGGAAACTGTTGATGCTTATCGTGAATATAAAAGTGTAAAAGAGCAATTAGTTGAAACACGTGAAATGCTAGATAGTGAAAAAGATCCTGATATGCACGAGATGGTGAAAGAAGAATTCAACCTACTAAAAGAACAGCAAGAAGAGTTAGAAGAACGTTTACGCATCTTATTAATTCCAAAAGATCCTAATGATAATAAAAACGTTATTATGGAGATTCGCGGAGCAGCTGGTGGAGACGAGGCGAATATTTTCGCTGGAGATTTGTTCCGTATGTACTCTCGTTACGCAGAGACACAAGGCTGGAAAATTGACATAATGGAAGCGACGCCAAACGCAATGGGCGGCTATAAAGAAGTTATTTTTATGATTAACGGTCAAGGTGCATATTCAAAATTTAAATTTGAAAATGGTGCGCACCGTGTACAACGTGTACCTGCGACAGAATCTCAAGGGCGTATTCATACATCGACAGCGACAGTAGCTTGCTTACCTGAGGTCGAAGAAGTGGATGTTGAAATCCATGAAAAAGATATCCGAGTTGATACATTTGCATCTTCTGGTGCCGGTGGTCAATCGGTAAATACTACGATGTCAGCTGTTCGTATGACTCACTTACCGACAGGTGTTGTTGTTTCGATGCAGGATGAACGATCACAAATTAAAAACCGTGAAAAGGCAATGAAAATTCTGCGTGCTCGTGTTGCTGATATGTATTTGCAAGAAGCACAAAAGGAAATCGATGCCACACGTAAATCAGCTGTAGGTTCAGGCGATCGCTCTGAGCGTATTCGCACATACAATTATCCACAAAACCGTGTAACAGACCACCGTATTGGTTTAACGATTCAAAAACTAGATCAAATCGTCGAAGGTAGACTAGGCGAAATTATTGATGCGCTCATTTTAGAGGAGCAAGCATCAAAGTTAGAGCGATTAAATGATGACCTATAATAGTGTAATGGAGGCCCTTCAATGGGCTTCTTCTTTTTTAGTGGATAATGATCGTGAGGAAACGGCAGCACGTATTGTCATGCAGCATATACTTGGCACTAGCTATTCAGAAGTAATGTTACACCTTCAAGATGAATTAACGGCTGAACAAAAAGAAAAATTTAAAGAACTCATCAAAGAGCATGCGAGTGGAAGACCTGTACAGTATTGCCTCGGTAGTGAAGAATTTTATGGCCGTTCATTTATTGTCGATGAGTCAGTACTTATTCCTAGACCTGAGACCGAGGAATTAGTGCTTGGAACAATTAATCATATGAACAAAATGTTTAATGATCAAGCAGTGAAGCTTGCAGACATCGGAACTGGTAGTGGTGCAATTGCTATTTCTATGAAGCTAGAATGTCCAGAGCTAACAGTCGTTGCCACTGATTTATCCGAAGCGGCTTTAACTACAGCACAAAGAAATGCTCAAAGATTAGCGGCGGATATTGATTTTCGACTAGGGGATTTAGCGAAGCCTCTGGCAGGTGAGAAATTTGATATCGTGTTATCGAATCCACCGTATATTGCTTTTGATGAGGCGAAAGAGATGTCGAGTACCGTGCTAGAGCATGAACCGCATAGTGCTCTTTTTGCAGAAGAAGACGGACTTATTTTATATAGAAGGTTGGCTGAGCAGCTTCCGCCCCTTATGAATAAACCTGCGCTCATTGGTCTTGAAATCGGTTATACACAAGGGGAGCAGGTGGCTCAATTCTTTAAAAATAGTTTTCCGCAGGCGACAATTTCGATAGAAAAAGATATAAATGGTAAGCCTCGAATGATTTTTTGTGAAATTTATGTATAAAGTATCTACTTCTTGCCAACAATGTTGAGCAAGGAGGGATTTTTATGCTAAACGAATACAAGATTATTAGATTACCTAAACGAAATATCATTCTAGCTTTTGCAAGATTAGTATTTATTGCGATTGCTTTACAATTATGTGTTTTATATATTCCAACATTAGTAGGTTTCGCAAAAGCGTCTATCTATCATGAGCAAGAACATGATTTTCGTATACGCGTTATTGCCAATAGCAATACGAATCAGGATCAGCTTGAAAAAGAGGAGCTTGTCAAAAATTTAAAGCCCTATTTTACGCAAGTAGTAGCTAGTGCTGGAGCTAAAACTGTGGATAACGAGCAAATACTTTTATTAAAACAAGAAATTGAAGCAGAAATAAAAGAAAATTATCCACAGATGGATACACAAGTTGTACTTGGGGATAACTTATTTCCACCAAAGAGAAAGGACGCTGTACTTTATCCACAAAATTTGTATCATTCGATTGTTGTGAAAATCGGTGATGCACGTGGTGATAACTGGTGGTGTAGCGTATTCCCATCAATTTGTGAGCCTGCGAAAGAAGAAGCGAAAGAAGAAGTAAAAGAAGAGAAGGAACACGTTACATTTTTTATATGGGAATGGATTAAAGGTTTTTTTTGAATGAATTGTTCACAAATTCAGACAACTTATGCACAATTTTTAATAAGTTATAAACATTATGTGGATAATTCAGTAAAAACGAATAATTGAAGGAAGGTTTTAATGATGGAAACCGTTTGCAAGATTGTGGACAGTAATGTGAATAGTCAGACAAATTATACACAAGCTGTGGATATCTTAAATGCAGGTGAGGTCGTGGCATTTCCAACAGAAACGGTTTATGGCCTAGGAGCTGTTGCAACAAATGACACGGCAGTAAAAAAGATATTTGAAGCAAAAGGTCGTCCTTCTGACAATCCGCTAATTGTCCACATTGGCACGAAAGAGGAAGTTGAACTTTATATTGAGCATATTTCTGAAGTAGCCAAAAAATGCATGGATTTATTTTGGCCGGGTCCACTGACACTTGTAATGCCCGTTAAGCCAAATGTGCTGGCGGACAGTGTGACAGCTGGTCTATCGACTGTAGGCATTCGTATGCCGGATCATCCGGTTGCACTTGCCTTACTTCAACAATTAAAAAAGCCACTTGCTGCGCCGAGTGCTAATCGTAGTGGAAAGCCAAGTCCTACAGAAGCAATACATGTTCAGGATGATTTGGGAGGGTACATACCTTATATTTTAGATGGAGGCTCTACTGGGATTGGACTCGAATCCACAGTGTTAGATGTTACACACGAACCTCCAGTAATTTTGCGTCCAGGAGGAATTACAAAGGAAATGTTAGAGGCTAAGATTGGTCAAGTACTGCAACCTTCAAAAATAGAGCAAAAATTAGAGGCTACTCCAAAAGCCCCTGGTATGAAATATACACACTATGCACCTAACGCCCCTGTGCTATTAATTGACTGTGATTTAGAGAAAGTCCATGGGGCTGTATATCAATTACAAAAACAAGGGCATAAGGTAGCGCTACTTGCACCAGCTAGCTTTGCTGACAGCAAGGCTGATTTTTATTTCTCAGTAGGAGAGGCCGGTAGTAAAGAAGAAATGGGTGCGACATTGTATCATGCGCTAAGAGCTTGCGATAAAACAACAGCTACAATTATCCTGGCGACTACTACATCGACTGAAGGGGTAGGGGCTGCAATTATGAATCGTCTTGAGAAAGCAGCCGGAGGAAAATGGTATACTCGTTAATAAAATACCTATAAAAATAGTATGCTAGAAGTAACTTCTGGCATGCTATTTTTGTATTCAAGATAATGTGAAACTTTAACATCATCCCACTGATTATTAGTCTTCACCAATCGGGCTTTTACGGGCAGTAAATCTCTCTGTATGTACTGATGCTTCGCTTTTTAGTACAGATCAATTACTGCCCGTTAATGCGGGATAAAAATCTGCTTAGACTTTTATACTTGATCTATAGCTGTTGAAAACGTAGCAAGTTTTTACTATAAATGAAGGTATTGTTCATTGTTGGAGTGACTTTTAACACTTAGTCGTAAGGAAAATGTATTATGATAATACTGTATTTTCGAGCATAAAATGATAAAATATTAGAGAGCGAAGGAGTGCTTTCTTGCAGGGGATTCTTGCAGGTATATTAACGTCTGTAGATGTGATTGGTTTATATGTATTAATACCAAATGTTAGATATCGATTTTTTTTATCAGTTTGGACAGCTGCTTTGCATATGCTGTTCCCGTTATTAGGTTTCGAATTAGGACACTTTTTAGTGCATTTCTTCTTAGAGTGGGGACAATGGATTTCAAGTATTTTATTATTTTGCATGGGCTTACATTTACTATTATTTACGCGAAAAGATGAAAAGGTTACTATTTCACCAATACTTTTAGCTGTGACTGCAAGCCTAGATACCTTTTCAGTAAGTATTTCTTTTGGTATGCTACACTTAGAGAAATCAGTATTTATTATAAGTGCAGGTGTAAGTGCGCTTATTTGCTCTTATGGGTCATTAGTCATTGCACGAAGAAGTCAGGTCTTACTTGGCGATAAATTCCAAATCATTACAGGGATTTTTTTTATCATTATGAGTGTACTAGCCATCCGGCAATAGAGAAAACAATGGAGGGTGATAAGTATGAAAATACTATTTGTTTGCACAGGAAATACTTGTCGCAGTCCCATGGCAGAAGTTATTTTAAAACATAAACAAACTGACAATGTTGAGGTCCGTTCAGCGGGCATTTATGCCATGCCAAATGCGGAAATGTCTGCGCATGCACAACAAGTATTATATGAAGCAAATATGACGCATCAGCATTTAGCAACGCAATTATCAATAACTGAAATGGAGTGGGCTGATTTAATTTTAACAATGACAACAGCTCACAAAGCTACAATTATTGCTAATTATCCAAATGCAGAACAAAAAGTTTTTACTTTAAAAGAGTATACAAGCGAAGGTAACGAAGGAAATGTTGTCGATCCTTACGGTGGTAGTAAAGAAATATATAAAGAAACATTTGTAGAATTAACGGAATTGGTAGAACGATTAGTAAAAAAAATTGAAGAGAATTGAGGGTCTCTATGAAAAAACAGTTTGGCTTACGACTTAAACTAGTATTATTTGTCGGTATTCTTGCACTGATCACGTACAGTATTAGTTTTATATTTATCGAATATTTACAACCTACCTTCTTCCCAGGAATTGATCGTAAACTGTTTGAAATTTTTACTTATCTGTCGGGGATTGCATGGTCATGCATTTTGGCTGGAATTTTCAGTGTGATCTTAATTAAACCTTTACAAAAACTGGAAAATTCAGCTTCCCGTGTAGCAGAAGGGAAAATTGGTCAAGATGTAGAAATGCCGAAAACAAGTGATGAGATTCGCTCTGTTGCAGAGGCATTCCAACAAATGGTGTTGAATTTAAGAGGAATGGTGGAAAGTATAGATAATAACTTCCAGCAAACCAATCAATCCATTATCCAACTTTCAGATGAAGCAGCTGTTGCAACAAAAAAAGCAGAGAATATTGCTTCTACAGTAAAGCATATTTCTTCTGGTGCAGAGACATCTGCAACGGCAGTCCAAGATACAGCTGAAGCTATTGAAGATGTACGAGCTCTCGCGACAGAAGTTAATAGTAGAGCAGAGGCATCGGCAACGCAATCTAAAGAGATTTTACATAATTTAACGACAACAACAAAGGCGATCGAAACATTAGTGAATAGTATTCAGCAAATCGCGGCTGGCAATACGGAGGCATTAGAAAGCATTCGTCTATTAGAGGAAAATGCCGGACAGGTAGAGCGCATCATTAGCTTAGTTGGCGATATTGCAGCACAAACAAATTTACTAGCTTTAAACGCTTCGATTGAAGCAGCGCGTGCTGGAGAACATGGGAAAGGTTTTGCCGTTGTAGCTGAAGAAGTTCGTAGTTTAGCGGATGAAAGTGCGAAAGCGGTACAGGGCATTACTTCCCTTATTCAATCCATGCAACAAAACGTTGAAATTGTTGTAAAACAAATGAATCAACAGGTGACATTTGCGACAAAAGAAGCTGCACGTGTATCAGAAACAACGACAGCAGTAGAAGGGATGTCTTCAAGTGTACATGAAATGGCGACAGCGATTGTAGAAATTTCTACACTTATTGAGCAGCAAATGCATAATATTGAAACAACTGCTCGTCAATCTCAAGAAGTTGCAGCCATTGCTCAAGAAACATCAGCGGGTGCACAAGAAGTTCGCAGTGCAGCAGAAGAACAAGCATACGCAATTGAGCAAGTAGAAAAACTAGCAGAAGGTTTAAAGAAACAATCTGAAGAGCTGCATAAAATGATTCAACAATTTGATAGACAAGCATAAATGTGAAGAATTTAGACTGTAGATAAACTCGAGTGAAGTTCGAGTTTACTACAGTTTTTTTATATGTTGTATGAAGGTTAGTATTTGATGCCCGCATAGATGATAGTGGCAGATAGAAGAGGCAAAGTGAAGGATAGCCCGTAAAGTGACGGAAAGAAGAGCAGCAACGACGGAAAGAACAGGCGAAGCGACGGATAGTACATCAAACTAAAAAAGCTTCTCATCTATTACGCCACACTCGCATTTTGCATAGAATCCCTCTATAGTGTTAACTACTGGCAATACAGAGAAAAAATATTGATATAGCATGTCCACTGCAATTGCAAAGGTAAAAAAACTTTAGAAGATAGAATATTACGACAAAAGACCGTTATCCGAATTTATCAACATGATATTCACATTATCCACAGGAAAATAACTTTAAAAGTGAATGTTTTAATGTGTGATTACAAGAAACGTTCGTCTTTTAGGGGAAATCAGCATAAAAATGCAAGAAAAATCATGTTATTCTTGAGATAGAAGTGGTACACTAGTGTTGACTATAATTTCGAAATGAGGGAACCCAGTGAGAATAGCAATTTCTTCTGATCACGGAGGCAATAACTTACGTCGTGAGATTATGCAGCTGTTAGATGAGCTACATATTAGCTACGAAGATTTTGGTCCACAATCTGCGGATTCAGTAGACTATCCTGATTATGCAAAACCAGTTACTGAAGGTGTTGCTAGCGGGGAATTTGATAAAGGTATTTTAATTTGTGGTACAGGCATTGGTATGTCCATTGCTGCAAATAAAATTAAGGGGATTCGTTGTGCTTTAGTGCATGATTTATTTAGCGCAAAAGCAACGCGTTGCCACAATGATTCCAACATTTTAGCAATGGGTGAGCGTGTTATTGGGCCAGGCCTTGCACGTGAAATCGCTAAAGTATGGCTTGAAACAGATTTTGAAGGTGGCCGTCATACGCGCCGCATTGAAAAAATCGCAGAGCTTGAGCAGTAAGAAAAGCAATTAAGTTTGTTTAACATATGTCCTAAGCTAAAAAGTGTCATCAAAGAAATTTGAGTATTTTTAGCTATGTGACATAAATAAATCTAGAAATAAAGGGGCTGAGCATAGTGGTTGTTCAACAAATACGAACACATTTGACTCAGTTACTCAGTGAATTTGAAGAGCAGGTAACCCTACGACCAAATACTATTTTTGTTGTAGGCTGCTCGACATCTGAAGTGATTGGTCAGAAAATTGGCACAGCAGGCGCGCTTGAAATTGGAGAGGCGATTTTTGAGCCGTTGCAGGCATTTGCAAAGAAACATCAACTACATCTAGCGTTCCAAGGATGTGAGCATATTAATCGTGCTATTACAATGGAAGCAACAACGGCAGACCAATTTGGTTATGAACGAGTAACAGTTGTACCAGTTCGTACAGCAGGTGGCTCGATGTCTGCTTATGCGTTTACGCAATTTACAAATCCAGTTGTTGTGGAAGCTGTGCAAGCAAATGCAGGTATTGACATTGGTCAAACGCTCATAGGTATGCATTTAAAGGCAGTAGCTGTTCCAGTTCGTACTTCTGTGCGAATGGTAGGAGAAGCGGTTGTGACAATTGCAACAACACGTCCAAAGCTGATTGGCGGAGAGCGTGCAGTATATAAATAAAATTACCTCTGAAATCAGTGGTATACAAAGAACGATTATACTTAGGAGGCTTTTTCAAACATGGCATACGAAAAATTAGCAGTACAAGACAAAGCAGTATTAGACGGAATTCTTGCGGAAAAAAAACGTCAACAAGCAAATATTGAGTTAATCGCATCAGAAAACTTTGTATCTGAAGCAGTAATGGAAGCACAAGGTTCTGTTCTAACAAATAAATATGCTGAAGGTTATCCAGGTAAACGCTACTATGGCGGCTGTGAACACGTAGATGTTGTGGAAGATATCGCACGTGATCGTGTGAAAGAAATCTTTGGAGCAGAGTATGCAAACGTACAACCACACTCTGGTGCACAAGCAAACATGGCTGTATACCACACGATTTTAGAACCGGGTGATACTGTACTTGGGATGAATCTTTCTCATGGCGGTCACTTAACACATGGATCTCCTGTAAACTTCTCAGGTATTCTATATAACTTCGTTGAATATGGCGTAACAAAAGATACTCAAGTAATCGATTATGAAGATGTACGCCAAAAAGCGTTAGAACATAAACCAAAACTAATTGTTGCAGGTGCATCTGCGTACCCACGAGAAATCGATTTTGCTAAATTCCGTGAAATCGCTGATGAAGTAGGAGCATATTTCATGGTGGATATGGCACATATCGCTGGTCTTGTAGCTGCTGGTGAGCACCAATCACCAGTGCCATACGCTGATTTTGTAACATCTACAACACATAAAACATTACGTGGCCCACGTGGTGGTTTAATCCTTGCTTCGAAAGAATGGGAACAAAAGCTAAATAAATCTGTATTCCCAGGTATCCAAGGTGGACCATTAATGCACGTAATCGCAGCAAAAGCTGTAGCATTCGGTGAAGCATTACAACCAGAATTCAAAGAGTATGCACAACAAATTAAAGCGAATGCAAAAACTTTAGCAGAAGTATTAATTGCAGAAGGTGTTGAAATTGTATCTGGTGGTACAGATAACCACTTGTTACTTCTTAATGTGAAATCTCTTGGTCTAACAGGAAAAGTAGCAGAGCACGTACTTGATGAAGTAGGCATTACAACAAATAAAAATACAATTCCTTACGATACAGAATCTCCATTCGTAACTTCTGGTATCCGTATTGGTACACCGGCAGTAACATCTCGTGGCTTCAATGAAGAAGACATGAAAGAAGTAGGTGCTATTATTGCTACGGTTCTTAAAAATCCGGAAGATGAAGCAGTAAAAGCTGAAGCAAAAGCTCGCGTAAAAGCATTAACTGATAAACATCCATTATACGTTTAATTTAAACTCTTTCAGCATGCTGAAAGAATTAAAGCCTCCGGACGTAGTTATGCCGGTGCATAATTGATTAGATAAAGCTGTGGTTAAAGTGGTAAATGCACTTTAACCACAGCTTTTTTTGCAATTGTCTTTAGTGAAGGTTGGGCGATTTATTGAGGATTGCGTCACGGATGAGCCATAGAGTGGGGGTGATATCCTTTAAGGATTCCTCGTGACCCACTTCTTATTGTGGCTGTCGCTTCGCTTTCGTACAGAAATATGTTATCTAAAGTGGAATGGAATTGACGATCCGTTTCGGTGGTGAGCTGTTTTTGCTGATTTGGAAATAAAATACTCTAATTTTTGAATTTATTTACATAAACTTAGTAGGAAAGGATATATTATATAATAGAGAGAGACAAATAATGTCCAGAACCATGTTCAAAAAAGTGACAATTTATTGAATATTTATATACAATGTAAGAGAGATTTAACTTCTTTCAGCGAATATGTCGAGGTATATTGATGGAGATAAAGGGAGGAGGGGCTGAATGGTTACTAATACAATGATCATAGAACATGAAATGCTATTAAATACAATTCGTAGGTTAGGTGATAATTCTAAAGAAAGTTACGTTATTTTTGATGCAACAAATAACAATTGCATATTAGAATGTAATGATTCTTTTTGTACACTTACAAATACTACTCATTCGCAAATAATAAATATCGATTATTTTTCATTGATGTCAAACGAAGAACAGACAACTATTGAAATGATTAAAAATAAAATACATAGCGGAGCCATAGTACAAGAAAAGTTGCATCATAGTTGCTTCGATAAATCTCCTTTTCGGGCAGAGATACAAGCACTCCCATTTCAAAATAATAAAAATGAAACATTATTTGTGCTAGTAGTTGTTAAGGAAGTTACTTACTATCAGACCGAAGAATTATTAATGCGCCTTGAGAAAACGATGTACGAAGCGATTGAAAAGGACTATTCCTTCGATAAAAAGATGAGCGTTATTTGCAGTAGTCTAGATCAATTTTTTATGCAGAAAATATCAAGTATGGTACTTGTTAAAACAGAGGCAGATCAATTACGAATTTTTAAAGGGAACGACAAAATAAAAGATTTGCCGGAGCGTTGTGATAACAAAGAATTTTTCAAGAGAGTTATGCAAGAGGAGACATCTATTCTAGTTAAGAGGTTGGATGAAATTGATATTCCAATAGAACATAAAATGTTTGCTAATTCATCTGAAATGCCATTTGGTTTGTTTATGCCAATATACAATCAACAACATCAAGCAATTGGATTGTTCGCGATATTTTTAAGGCAACATTCTAGTACTGATCAAAAGACTTTTGAAAGCATGCTCCGAAAAATCGGTGCACTTGTTGCATTGGCAAACTCATATGCAAAAACACAAAAAAAGATATGGGACTTAGTCTATATTGATATCACAACAGGGCTGCCTAATCGACATGGTTTTTTAAACAAGGTAGAAAAAGAATACAGCCAAAAGGGTAATATCAAAATCTTAAAGCCGAGCGAATTCCATCAAATTGTCGAGTTATATGGTCGTGAAGCGGGAGATGAACTTTTAAGACAAATTGCTAAACGCCTAAATGAAGAGAAGTATGATCAAAACGAATATATTGCTAGATTTACAAGCTCTAGTTTAATCATTACAAATGCGACATCGGATGAAGATTTTTTCTATTATAAAAGGCGGATAAAAGAGATTATTCGTCAGCCCTTTATTGTGGGTGGAAAGCAAATTTATATTACACTAAAGACTGGAATTGCTTTTTATAACCATGACATAAAAATTGCTGATGCGATTCGCTTTGCAGATAATGCTGTATCCTTCGCTACCAATAAACCAGGTACTCATATGGAAATATTCACACAAGAAAGAAATGATGTGCTTGAGCAGCAAATGACTGTATTAAACCATTTGGCACAAGCAATAAAAAATAAAGAAATCTCGGTGAATTTACAGCCAAAGGTTGATTTACAGACAGGTGAAATTCAAAGTATTGAAGCGCTTGCCCGCTGGATTTCTCCAAAACTCGGTTTCGTGTCTCCCGCAATTTTTATTCCAGTGGCTGAAAGTGCAGGAAAGGTACGCGAAATCGATATTCAAATATTAGAGATAGCCCTTTCGTGGCTAGCAGAGCGCAAAAGATTAGGGAAAAAATTAGTGAAGGTAGCAGTAAATATTTCGCCTAATCATTTTTACTATGAAAATTTTGTACAGGATACACTGGAGCTCGTTCAGAAATACGATATTGAACCGAGATACATCATTTTAGAAGTAACAGAAAATATTGGATTAGTTGATTTTCAGACTGCTTTTTCTATTATCCAGGAATTAAAGGAGTACGGCTTTAAAACTTCGGTGGACGATTTTGGAACAGGTTTTTCATCACTAAGTTATTTACAAAGACTGCCGTTTACTGAATTAAAAATAGATCGAAGCTTTATTAATGATATTAATGATGCTGCGACACTTGCTATTGTCCGATCCATTATTCAGTTAGCATTAAACTTAGGAATGACTTCCGTCGCAGAAGGCATTGAAAATAAAGAGCAGGTTGAGATTTTACGTGCACTCGGCTGTACAGTAGGACAAGGTTATTTCTATTACAAGCCGATGACAATAGAGCAGTTAGATGCAATACTCGATAAATAATCGCTATTATATGTAGCGAACATTCTTGAAAAGGAGTTGTCCCGAATTTATTTTTGAGACGACTCATTTTTTCTGTTATACTAGGTGAGATAAAAATGAATCCGAACTGTTAGGAGAGAATCCCTTTGAGCAAAGTATACGTATTTGATCATCCACTAATCCAACATAAGTTAACTTATATTCGTGATAAGAATACAGGAACAAAAGAATTTCGTGAGCTTGTAGACGAAGTTGCAACATTAATGGCATTCGAAATTACACGTGATATGCCAGTAGAGGAAATTGAAATTGAGACACCTGTTACAGTTGCTAAAACAAAAGTACTTTCTGGTAAGAAAATTGCGATTGTACCGATTTTACGTGCAGGTATTGGCATGGTAGATGGTGTATTAAATTTAATTCCAGCGGCTAAAGTTGGTCATATCGGTCTTTATCGTGATCCAGAAACTTTAAAACCTGTAGAATACTATGCAAAACTTCCTGCAGATGTAGAAGAACGTGATTTCATCATTGTAGACCCAATGCTTGCAACAGGTGGATCAGCAGTGGAAGCGATTAACTCACTGAAAAAACGTGGTGCGAAGAGCATTAAATTTATGTGCTTAATCGCTGCGCCAGAGGGAGTAAAAGAAATTCAAGAACATCATCCAGATGTAGATATTTATATTGCTGCACTTGATGAAAAACTAAATGACCATGGCTACATTGTCCCTGGTTTAGGTGATGCAGGCGACCGCTTATTCGGTACGAAATAATACTGAACAGTTTTCAACGGTAATAACAAGGTTCACCTCACGTTATATGATAAACCAATGAAAAATAGATTTAGTATGTAATTTTTAGGAAACTTATAACTTTTGGGAGCGTCCTTCAATATTGAAGGACGTTTCATAGTATGTTAGGCGAATTACTTCTCTTGAAGTCCGACACTGCTTCATATGATGACGATCAATGGGGGTAAGCACTTTTCATACAAATAAAACAAAGGACGGTGCAAATCGTTTTGACGAAAAAATGGAAAGTAATGACGATTTTCGGTACGAGACCAGAGGCTATTAAAATGGCTCCACTTGTATTGGAATTACAAAAGTATCCTGAGCAAATAGAATCGATTGTGACGGTAACAGCACAACATCGCCAAATGCTCGATCAAGTTTTAGAAACATTTAAAATTACACCAGACTACGATTTAAATATTATGAAGGATCGTCAAACATTAATTGACGTGACGACTAATGCATTACAAGGCTTAGACAAAGTCATGAAAGAAGCAAAACCGGATATTGTTTTAGTGCATGGTGATACAGCAACAACTTTCATTGCAAGTCTAGCTGCATTTTATAACCAAATTGCAATCGGACATGTAGAAGCAGGTCTTCGAACTTGGAATAAGTATTCACCATACCCAGAGGAAATGAACCGCCAGTTAACAGGTGTTATGGCTGACCTTCATTTCGCACCAACGGAAGTATCTAAGAAAAACCTTTTAGATGAAAATAAAAACCCAGAAACAATTTTTGTTACTGGTAACACTGCTATCGACGCATTAGCTACAACAGTAAATGAACATTACACACACCCTGTGTTAGAAAAAATAGGGTCAGATCGTATGATTCTATTGACAGCACATCGTCGTGAAAATCTAGGTGAGCCTATGCGTCATATGTTTAGAGCGATTACTAGAATTTTAGCAGAGCATGAGGATGTACAAGTTGTTTACCCAGTTCATATGAACCCAGCTGTAAGAGAAATAGCTAATGAAATTTTAGGAGATCATC
Source organism: Lysinibacillus sp. NPDC086135 (assembly GCF_044746345.1). Taxonomy (NCBI): domain Bacteria; kingdom Bacillati; phylum Bacillota; class Bacilli; order Caryophanales; family Bacillaceae; genus Lysinibacillus; species Lysinibacillus sp. NPDC086135. Next base: position 71,905 of record NZ_JBIVCA010000007.1, read on the forward strand.
CGCGTGTACATTTAATTGAACCTCTTGAGGTCTTCGATTTCCATAACTTTGCGGCTAATTCTTATATGATTTTAACTGATTCTGGTGGCGTCCAAGAAGAAGCCCCTTCATTAGGTAAACCAGTTTTAGTACTTAGAGATACAACAGAGCGTCCAGAAGGTATTGCAGCAGGGACTCTAAAGCTAGCAGGCACGGAAGAAGAAACAATCTACTCTCTAGCTAAGCAATTAATAGAAGATAAAAATGCCTACGAAGTAATGGCAAAAGCATCAAATCCTTATGGTGATGGACATGCTTCTGAACGTATTGTGAAGGCGCTTCTGGAATTTTTACAAAAAAGCAAGTAATATCCCTTTTTGAAATCAAAAAATAAGTCTAATGTACCAATTGTGATAGGTGAGCTAATTTGCGAGCATAATTGTGTCGTAGATTAGCTTTTTTTTGCACAAACGTGAACATTGATTTTGAAGCTATGAATTTTCATACACAAATTTGTCAACAATTTGACAAGAGTATAGTGGCTGTGAAGTTTTTCTCCTTTACTAATTGACTTCAAATATCTCCTATTGTATGCTTACAAAGGGTAATAATGATAAGGGTTTCAAATCGTAAATAGAGGTTGAAACACTTGTTACATCAAGTTTCTACTAAATTGACAGTTCAAACCAAAAACTGTCGATTTGCAACGTTTTGTGCGTTTCGGGGTGTAAGATATTTTTTGGGATTTACACCTGTAATTTCAAAATGACGCTCTCCCGTTACTATTCCGCTGTGAGTAGTGTTTTTCACTGCTCTTTTCTGATTTCACATAGTGGTCAGCAAACGTTTCTTTACTCGAAAAATTGATTCAGGAGATTATAAACCAATGCTAGATTTGCATCACATTTTTGCTGTGCAGAAGAGAGCGTTATTTTTTTTGCTCGCACTCTGTGCATTAGGCTGGGGATTTACGCCCTATCAGACGTTTTTTGCGGGCATCGCAATCGGTGCATTCTTTGGTACGTATAATTTTTGGATTTTAGTTCGCCGTATGGAGAAGTTTGATCGATCCATTAGTGAAGGGAAGAAAATAGGCTCGCTTGGTACAATGTTTCGCTTTGGATCAGGTGTAGCGGCAGTCGCTCTAGCCATTTCGTTGCCAAACTATTTTCACTTAATTAGCACGGTCATAGGGCTAATGATTCCGTACGTTTTTCTCTTTGTCGAGAGAATTGTGTCACGTGTAAGGAACCGCTAATGTGCTTTAAATTAGAAAGAGAGGTGAAAAATAACAATGAATCATGAAGCTCCATTGCAAGTGGTTGATTTTGGTCTTTTTAAACTAACATTCAACCTTTCAACTGTAATGATGTTACTAGTTGCGGCTCTAGTCGTTTTCTTAATCGCATTTATCTCAACTAGAAGCCTAAAGTTAAAACCTACAGGTATGCAAAACTTTATGGAATGGATTATGGATTTCGTAAAGGGCATCATCAAAAGCAATATGGACTGGAAAACTGGTGGACGATTCCATATTTTGGGTATCACGCTAATTATGTTTATCGCGGTATCAAACTTATTAGGTCTTCCGTTCTCTATCGCCTATAACGGCGAACTTTGGTGGAAATCTCCTACAGCTGACCCAACTGTTACAATGACTCTTGCAGCAATGATTTTAGCCTTAACACATTTCTATGGTATTAAAATGAAGGGGACAGGCCATTATGTTGGTACATTCTTCAAACCAATGTCATTCATGTTCCCGCTAAAAATTGTTGAAGAGTTTGCGAACACATTAACATTAGGTCTTCGTCTTTACGGTAACATTTATGCAGGTGAGATTTTACTTGGCTTAATCGCAAGTTTAGCTGTTACGGGTCCAATCGGATTCATCGGAGCAATTGTTCCAATGATGGCGTGGCAAGGTTTCTCTATTTTCATCGGCTTTATCCAAGCCTTTATCTTCACAATGTTAACAATGGTTTACATGGCTCATAAAGTGAGCGATGACCATTAATATAAAGCATATATCTTATGCTTAAACAAAAAAAACAAACAATTCCAAGGAGGAAATTTTCAAATGGGTTTATTAGCAGCAGCAATCGCAATCGGTCTAGGTGCACTTGGCGCAGGTATCGGTAACGGTCTTATCGTTTCAAAAACAGTAGAAGGTATCGCTCGTCAACCAGAAGCTCGTGGCGTTCTTCAAACTACAATGTTCATCGGGGTAGCATTAGTTGAAGCCCTACCAATCATCGCAGTAGTAATCGCATTCATCGTAATGAACAAACAATAATTCAGTTGTACACTGAATTCTAGTGGCGAAGCAGAAATCTCCAGATGAAACTTCGCCCTTCATTTTGTAACGGATAAAAGCTATGTGTAAATATAGCTTTTTAAAATAGGTAGTTTTTCAAGTAATTAAATTATTATGTTGAAGTTAAAGCTCTTGAAGGGAGTGAAACAATCGTGTTTTTAGATAATCTTGTACTAGGCAATGCTAGTCCTGGTTTCAATAGTGGTGATATCGCCGCAACATTAGTTATCTTCTTATTACTAATGCTATTACTTAAAAAGTTCGCTTGGGGTCCACTTATGGGCATCATGCAACAACGTGAAGAATTAGTAGCTAGTGAAATCGAAGCAGCTGAAAAAGCGCGCAAAGATTCGCATCAATATTTAGAAGAACAAAAGAGCCTTCTTAAAGAAGCTCGTACGGAAGCACAATCGATTGTTGAAGGCGCTAAGAAGCAAGGCGAAATGCAAAAAGAAGAAATTCTTACTGCAGCTCGCAATGAAGCAAACCGCTTAAAAGAATCGGCTTTACGTGAAATTGAGTCTGAAAAAGAAAAAGCTATTGCGGCTGTACGTGATGAAGTCGTTTCATTATCTGTACTTGCAGCATCTAAAGTCCTTAGCAAAGAGATTTCTGAGGCAGACAACCGTGCTCTAATTGAAGAGACGATTGCGAAGGCAGGGGAAGCTCGATGAGTAATTCAACTGTAGCAAAACGTTACGCACAAGCGCTTTTTGAATTAGCGCAACAAAAAAACATTCTTGCTGAAGTTGGAGCAGACTTAAATGAGCTAACAAAGGTTGTCAAAGAATCTCCTGATTTTTTAACACTTTTAAATGCTCCTAAGTTCTCTATCGAACGTAAGAAACAAATGGTAGCTGAAATCTTTGCAAGTGCAACGCCAGAGGTTTTACACACAGTTCAACTACTTGTTGAGAAAAAACGTGTAAACGAAGTGAAGCTTATTGCGAACGCATATGCTGAGCTTGCTGCACAGGCACAAGGTTCTGCAGATGCAACAGTATTCTCTACTCGTGCACTTTCTGCTGAAGAAAGCGCTAATATTTCTACAACATTTGCGAAACTTGTAGGGAAACAAACATTAAACATTACAAACGAAATTGATCCATCACTTCTTGGTGGTATTCGTGTTCAAATCGGTAATCATATTTATGATAGCTCAGTAGCGAACAAGCTTGAGCGCCTAAAACGTGAATTAATCGGTTAATAATTTAGAAATGTGAGAGGTGACATACATGGGCATCAAGGCTGAAGAAATCAGCAGTCTGATTAAACAACAGATTGAGAATTATGAATCTGAACTTAAAGTAAGTGAAGTTGGTACAGTTATCCGTATTGGTGACGGTATCGCTCTTGCTCATGGCCTCGACAACGCCATGGCTGGAGAACTTCTAGAGTTCTCTAACGGTGTTATGGGTATGGCTCAAAACCTAGAAGAAGGTAACGTTGGTATCGTAATCTTAGGTCCATATGCTGACATCAAAGAAGGCGATGAAGTTCGTCGTACAGGTCGTATCATGGAAGTACCAGTTGGTGAAGAACTAATTGGCCGTGTTGTAAACCCACTTGGTCAACCAGTGGATGGACAAGGTCCAATCAACACAACAAAATCTCGTCCAATCGAAAGTCCAGCTTTCGGTGTAATGGCTCGTAAATCAGTACACGAACCACTACAAACTGGTATCAAAGCGATTGACGCTTTAGTACCAATCGGTCGTGGTCAACGTGAGTTAATCATCGGTGACCGTCAAGTAGGTAAAACATCTGTAGCAATCGATACAATCTTAAACCAAGATGGCGAAAATATGATTTGTATCTACGTTGCTATCGGTCAAAAAGAATCAACTGTACGTGGTGTAGTTGAAACGTTACGTAAGCACGGTGCATTAGATTATACAATCGTTGTAACTGCTGCTGCATCTCAACCAGCTCCATTACTATACTTAGCACCATTTGCTGGTGTTTCTATGGCAGAAGAATTCATGTTACAAGGTAAGCACGTATTAATCGTGTATGATGATCTTTCTAAACAAGCATCAGCTTACCGTGAACTTTCACTTCTTCTACGCCGTCCTCCAGGTCGTGAAGCATACCCTGGTGATGTTTTCTACTTACACAGCCGCTTACTTGAACGTGCTGCGAAGTTAAATGAAACATATCAAAATGGTTCTATTACAGCTCTTCCATTCGTTGAGACACAAGCTGGGGATATCTCTGCATACATCCCAACTAACGTAATCTCAATTACTGATGGACAAATTTTCTTACAATCTGACTTATTCAACTCAGGTGTACGTCCAGCGATCAACGCCGGTCTTTCTGTATCACGTGTAGGTGGATCTGCTCAAATTAAAGCGATGAAAAAAGTTGCGGGTACACTACGTCTTGACTTAGCTGCATTCCGTGAACTTGAATCATTTGCTCAATTCGGTTCTGATTTAGATAAAATCACACTTGCTAAACTTGAGCGTGGTAAACGTACGGTTGAAGTTCTTAAACAAGACCTAAACAAACCACTTAAAGTTGAAAAACAAGTTGCCATCCTTTATGCATTAACTAAAGGTCACTTAGATGATATTCCAGTACAAGATATCGTTCGCTTTGAAGGTGAATTCTTAAGCTGGTTAGATACAAACCACACAAACGTTTTAGATCACGTTCGTACTACAAAAGAGCTTGCTCCTGATGCGGATTATGTAGAAGCACTAAATGCTTTCAAAAAAACTTTCGCTAAATCAGAATAAGTTCGAGCTAGTCACTTGATTAAAAAACAAAAGGTGGTGAAATACCAGTGGTAAACTTACGCGAAATTAAAGGTCGTATTAATTCTACAAAGAGTACGAAACAAATTACGAAAGCGATGCAGATGGTTTCTTCTTCAAAGTTACGTCGTGCAGAGCAAAACGCTAAAGCGTACGTTCCTTACATGGAAAAAATTCAGGACGTAGTAGGCGCGATCGCTTCAGGAACAAAAGACAGTGGACATCCAATGTTAACTGCTCGTCCTGTTAAGAAAACAGCTTACTTAGTCATTGGTTCTGACCGTGGTCTTGCAGGTGCTTACAACTCAAGTATCCTACGTCAAGTACAACGTACAATTGACGAGCGTCATAAATCAAAAGACGAATACGTTATTTTAGCGGTAGGTCGTGTTGTTCGTGACTACTTTGTGAAACGTGATCATAATGTCATCAGCGATGTTGTCGGTCTTCCGGACCAACCATCATTTGCTGATATTAAAGAAATCGCTCGTAAAGCTGTTGGTATGTTCACTGATGGTACGTATGATGAACTTTATATGTACTACAATCACTTTGTCAGCGCAATTGCTAACGAAGTGACAGAGAAAAAACTTCTTCCATTAACAGATCTTGCACCTGCTAGCAGTAATGCTTCTTACGAATTTGAACCATCTGGTGAAGCAATTCTAGAAGTATTACTTCCACAATACGCGGAAAGCTTAGTTTATGGCGCATTATTAGATGGGAAAGCAAGTGAACATGCTTCTCGTATGACTGCTATGAAAAATGCAACTGATAATGCATCTGATCTTATTTCAGATCTTTCATTGCAATATAACCGTGCACGTCAAGCAGCAATTACACAAGAAATTACAGAAATCGTTGGTGGAGCTGCAGCCTTAGAATAGGCCCAGCTTCCCAATGTCGTATAAGAATACGATAGGAGGGTACACAGTAATGAATAAAGGACATGTTATTCAAGTAATGGGTCCAGTTGTTGACGTAAAATTTAACAATGGCCAATTACCAGCAATCTATAACTCATTAACAGTTAAGATTGAACGTCCTAATGAAGAACCAACAATTCTTGCTTTAGAAGTTGCTCTTCATTTAGGTGATGATTCTGTTCGTACAATTGCAATGTCATCTACTGATGGCTTACAACGTGGAGCAGAAGTAACAGACTCAGGAAAAGCTATCTCAGTACCAGTTGGTGAAGTTACTCTAGGTCGTGTATTCAACGTACTAGGAGAAGTAATCGACTTAGGTGAAGAGATTCCAGCTGACGTTCGTCGTGATTCAATTCACCGCGAAGCACCATCTTTCGATGAACTTTCAACTACAGTTGAAATTCTTGAAACAGGTATCAAAGTAGTAGACTTATTAGCACCATATATCAAAGGTGGTAAAATCGGTCTATTCGGTGGTGCCGGTGTAGGTAAAACAGTATTAATCCAAGAATTAATCAATAACATCGCACAAGAGCACTCAGGTATCTCTGTATTCGCTGGTGTAGGTGAGCGTACTCGTGAAGGGAACGACTTATTCTTCGAGATGAGCGATTCAGGCGTTATCAAGCAAACAGCGATGGTATTCGGTCAAATGAACGAGCCACCAGGTGCACGTATGCGTGTAGCTTTAACTGGTCTTACAATGGCAGAATACTTCCGTGATGAGCAAGGTGCTGACGTACTTTTATTCATCGACAATATCTTCCGTTTCACACAAGCAGGTTCTGAGGTTTCTGCCCTATTAGGTCGTATGCCTTCTGCGGTAGGTTACCAACCAACACTTGCAACTGAAATGGGTAAATTACAAGAACGTATCACATCTACTAACAAAGGTTCTGTAACTTCTATTCAAGCGATCTATGTACCAGCCGATGACTATACTGACCCGGCTCCAGCTACAACTTTCGCCCACTTAGATGCAACTACTAACCTTGAGCGTAAATTATCAGAAATGGGTATCTACCCTGCGGTTGACCCATTAGCTTCGACTTCTCGTGCTTTATCACCAGAAATCGTAGGCGCTGAGCACTACGCAATCGCTACTGGCGTACAACGTACAATCCAACGTTACCGTGAATTACAAGATATCATTGCTATCTTAGGTATGGATGAATTATCTGATGAAGATAAACAAACAGTAGAACGTGCTCGTCGTATTCAATTCTTCTTATCTCAAAACTTCCACGTTGCGGAACAATTTACTGGTCAAAAAGGTTCTTATGTACCTGTTAAAGAAACTGTTCGCTCATTCAAGGAAATCCTTGATGGCAAATGGGATCACCTACCAGAAGATGCTTTCCGTCTAGTTGGTTCTATTGATGAAGTAGTTGAAAAAGCGAAAAGCATGGGCGTAGAGGTTTAATACTAGGGACGAGGAGGAAAAAATATGAAGACAGTTCTAGTCAATATTGTCACTCCCGACGGCCCAGTATACGATTCTGAAGTATCAATGGTAATCGCTAAAACAACTTCAGGTGAAATCGGTGTTCTTGCAGGCCATATTCCTATGGTTGCTCCACTTGCAATTGGTGCAGTGAAGCTTAAAAAAGAAGACGGTTCTACTGAACTTATTGCTTTAAGCGGTGGTTTCATTGAAGTTCGCCCTGAAAAAATCTCAATTTTAGCGCCATCTGCTGAAATTGCTGAAAGCATTGATGTTAAACGTGCTAAAGAAGCCGTTAAACGTGCTGAAGGTCGTCTTCAAGGTAAACAAGATAACATTGATTTCAAACGTGCTGACCTAGCATTAAAACGTGCGTTGAATCGTATCAACGTTCATGAGGGTAATATCTAATTCAAATTTTAACGGGCAGATTCAACATCTGTCCGTTTTTTAACATTGTGCTACCGTTTGAGAGTAACGCTAGAGGAATTAATTTGGAGGAACCAACATGGAAATATATGAGGCAATAGGACAGGAAGCTTTAATAGGGATTTTATCGCATATATTTTTTATCGCTATAACTTTTTATGCGCTACAAGCGTTTATGCTAGAAAAAATCTTTAAGAAGAATAATGTTTTTCAAATCCAATTAATTTATATTTTATTGAGTATTGCGATAGGATCAGCCGTTTCTAATTTCTTTCTGCAAATTTCAAATTGGTCAGGGAAGCTGCCATATTTATTTTAATAGCCCCTTATTACTATCTATACGTTAGTAATTAAATTTACATGTTTCACAGGGCTTTATAATATAATTTATGTGGTCCTTTGAAATATGTAAAAATTAGTTAAATTTTTCCGTCAAGTGTTTTCGTAGCGAAAGTGAAACACCAGCTACAGATGTTTTTTGTACCGAAAGCAGTCGTAGCGACAGGTACAGAAGTCTCCCATCTCTTAAGGTGATGAGATGAATTCGGACGCAATTATTCTTCGAAATAATTGATATAAATCCATTAGATTTGGTTTTTGTTCACAAATACTTGGGTAGATATTAGAAATTAACGCCTTTCTTCCGTGTTATTGGTCATTCACAAAAAAAAAAATCATGCGTACAATAAATAAATAGCAAAATATCAATAAATGACGTAAAATAGTGATTTGGAAGCTTGAACGAGCGTAAGAAAAGTTGTACTATAGAGTTGTTTGTTTACTGATTATGACATTATACTTCTTTTTAAAATAAAGTTTTGATAGATTAATAGATTGAATTCGGAGGGACATAGGGTGGAAAAAATAATAGTGACTGGCGGCCAAAAGCTACAGGGAAAAGTGCGCGTAGAGGGCGCAAAAAATGCGGTGTTACCAATCCTAGCAGCGGCTTTACTTGCTTCTAAAGGAGAAAATGTAATTAAAGAAGTCCCTAACTTAGCAGATGTCTTTACTATAAATGAAGTACTTAAAAGTCTAAATGCGGCAGTTACATATATACCTGAGGATAATACAGTATATATAGATACAACAAAAGAACTTTCTAGTGAAGCCCAATTTGAATTTGTCAGTAAAATGCGTGCATCAATTTTAGTGATGGGTTCCTTACTTGCTCGAAATGGCTATGCTCGTGTTGCTTTACCAGGGGGCTGTGCAATCGGTTCACGTCCAATTGAGTTACATTTAAAGGGCTTTGAAGCTATGGGAGCAAAAATTTCTTTTGGTCATGGATATGTAGAGGCGAAGGCGGAAGGTCGTTTAAAAGGCGCAAATGTGTATTTGGACTTCCCTAGCGTTGGGGCAACTGAAAATATTATGACAGCTGCAGCCTTAGCGCAAGGAACAACTGTAATTGAAAATGCTGCGAAAGAACCTGAAATTGTTGATCTTGCAAACTTCATTAATAGTATGGGGGGGCGTGTCATCGGTGCAGGTACGAATACGATTCGTATCGAAGGAGTCGATACATTATATGGAACAGAACATCATATTATTCCTGACCGTATTGAAGCTGGCACATTTATGGTTGCAGCAGCAATTACAAAAGGGGATGTAACGATTGAAAATGCTGTTCCTGAACATATGACAGCATTAATTGCAAAGATGCGTGAAATGGGTGTAGAAATAACTGAGCTTGATGAAGGAATACGTGTACGTGCTCCTAAAACATTAAAAGCTGTTGATATTAAAACTATGCCACATCCAGGCTTCCCGACAGATATGCAATCTCAAATGATGGCCTTAATGTTAACTGCTGAAGGTACGAGTATTATTACGGAAACGGTATTTGAAAATCGTTTTATGCATGTTGAGGAGTTCCGTCGCATGAATGCCGGTGCTAAAATAGAAGGACGTTCTGTGTTTATCGAAGGGCCTGTAAATCTTCAGGGTGCTGAAGTAATGGCGACTGATTTACGAGCTGCGGCTGCATTAATTTTAGCAGGTCTTGTATCTGAAGGTGTGACTAGAGTGACAAAGCTTCATCATTTAGATCGCGGTTATGTCGATTTCCATGGCAAGCTGGCTGCACTTGGCGCGCAAATTGAACGTGTACCAGTTGAGGAAGTTATCATTAAAGAGAAAACAACTGTTGAATTACCAACAAAGTAAATAAATTTATAAACCCTCTGCTTACGAGCAGAGGGTTTTTTCTTTTTAGTTTAATCCATGCTGGGGAGAGTTTTATAATTGGTTATCTTCATAACGTGAGGTTGATTTCCGTTCCGGCTGGGCGCTTTGTTGCTGACGCTACGCTTTCGCACAGATAAAACATTTGTAGCTGACGCTTCGCTTTCGCTACAGAAAACATTTGTAGCTGCCGCTTCGCTTTCGCGCAGAGCAGAGCTTCCTAGGGGTGTCCGATGAGCTGCTTTTGGTGCTGCTGTCGCTACGCTTTCGCACAGTCAAAACATTTGTAGCTGCCGCTTCGCTTTCGCTACAGAAAACATTTGGTGCTGCCGCTACGTTAACACTACGCTTTCGCACAGAAAACATCCGCTGCGCTGCAGGGTCTCGGGCCAACACGATGTTGGTCACGAAGGCGTTATCACAGGATGTGATGCTTTTAGCCTTCGTTCCTCTATCGCTGATCCCCAAGGAGTCGCTCAGCCTCCACTCCAATCAACTAATAGCATGGCATACGTTTTAAAAACTCTAATAAATAGGAATTAACATCCTCTTATATGGCGGAAATACGCTTCTTTTCAGCATCCTTTACATATACAGCCCTCAGTCTGTTTACCATCCTATATTGAAGTTCCCTTCACCAATGGTCACATATTTTGAAGAGTTTCAGCATATTATTCCTTATGAAAAAATGGATAATGAGTATAGGCATAATTTGTTTGATTGGAGCATTATATATGCTCCCTGTGGCATTTGGTGAGAGACTTAAGGTTAAGGATTCGCCTGCAACAACAGAGCAAGCTTGTGAAATATTCATAGAAGTGGAGGGACAACAGGAGAAAATCCCTTTAGAAACTTACGTAACTGGTGTGGTAGCTGCCGAAATGCCTGTTTCATTTAAAAAAGAAGCTTTAAAGGCACAAGCTATTGCAGCACGGACTTACGCGTTGAAATCGACAAATTACGGTAAAATAGCTATCGCTCCTACTGTTGCTAGACAAGTTTTTTACAATAAGGAGCAAAGAAAAGAGAATTGGACTAGCAATTTCCCGGGGAATGAAAAGAAAATTGTCGAGGCTATTAATGAAACGAAAGGACAAGTTCTTCAATATAATAATGAATTAATTACGGCAATGTTTCATTCTACGAGCAATGGAAAAACAGAAAGTGCCTACGATTTTAGTGGCAATGATGTCCCTTATTTACAAAGTGTTACGAGTAATTCGGATTTATCATCCCCAAAGTTTTCAGCGATGAAAGAATGGACATTAACTGAATGGAATGTACTGTGGCCTGTGAAATGGCAGGTAAGTGACTTCAACCGTGTACAGTTATTTGTAAATGATTCAGGACGTGTTGAGCGCATGCAGTTAGGTAAGAATGTGTGGTCAGGACGAGAAGTGCGAACACTTTTAGAAATACCATCAACGGATTTTAAAATTGCCTATAATTCTGCCGCTGGAAAAGTGCAAGTAAGTACGAAAGGATACGGGCATGGGGTAGGAATGAGTCAATATGGAGCAGAGGCTATGGCTAGCGATGGGAAAACTGCTGACGAAATTTTACACTATTATTATCAAGATATTGAAATAAAAAAGATAGATGCATGTTTAAAATAACTTCTAGTTGTTCACACTGCCACTAGAGGTGATGAAAATGAGAGAGGATAAAAATAGTAAAACTTCTCAAAATCAAGATGAAAAAGTTCAATTACAGAAGAAACCATGGTTTTGGCCAGCAGTTTACGCTGGTGGTGCTCTAATGCTAGCAGGTTTGCTACTTGGTTACAATAGTCTTGTATCCAAAGTAGAAGAAGCTCCGTCACCAAACGTAGCTGAAGTAGATTCAGGTCCTGTAGTTGAAACAAATGCAAAAACAGAAACAATGAAGTACCCGTTCAAGGAAGCGAATCTTAGTAAAATGCAAGTTTCACAAGAGTTTTATGAAGTAGAAGCTAATGCAGAGTCGCGTGAAAAAGCACTAATGGTATTTAATCAAACATTTACGACATCTTCCGGTATTACTCTTTCTATGAATGGTGAAGAATTTGAAGTACTTGCTGCTCTAAGTGGTAAGGTAAAACAAGTTAAACTTGACGCATTTACAGGCAATAAAATTGTTATTGAGCATGCAGATGGTAAGGAAACACATTATAGCTCTGTAAAAGACATTGCTGTCAAGGAAGGCGATGAGGTAACACAAGGTCAATTACTTGGAAAAGCGACTGACAATGAGTGGAACCAAGCAGCTGGCGTTAACTTGCATTTTGAAGTACTAGAAAACGGAAAATATATGAATCCGAAAAAATTACTAGCCTTTTAATTGAAGTCTCTCACCTTTATAGGTGGGAGACTTCTGCTAGTTTAAGTCACTTTTCAGCGTTAGCATAATTGATGATAGGAAAATTCGTAGATTTTAACTATAGTAAATGATAATTTTACATTGAAAGAAATGAATACTAAAAAATGCATAAAAAATCGGAATTTTATCGTGAAAATGTAAAACGTGTTCTGAATAGCTTTGTCCTCACATAAGGTGAAGAAATGCGCAGACGTGCATCTGATGCCATTTGTGAAATTGTGTGGAAAGGACGAAGAACGTGCACGAGCACATTCGGAAGCGCTGCATACGCCTCGGTGAATTATTGATTGAGACGCGTGAAACTGTGCGTGTCCTCGCGAAAATGACAGGTTATTCAAAAAGTACGGTGCACAAAGATTTAACAGAGCGACTGCCAACAATTCATGAAGGATTAGCTGAGCAAGTAAAGGAAATACTCGCCTACCATAAGGCCGTACGTCATATTCGTGGAGGAGAGGCAACGAAAAACAAGTGGAAGGAAAGAACGAGTCAAGATTGATTCGTTCTTTTTTTGATGCAAAGGACAAGCTTCCTTACATAAAATCGACTGAGTACGAAATTGGGATAAACATTGTGTATATTAGTTGGTTGTAGTGGATAATGGGCGATTCCTTTTAGATCACAATGTCATAGATGAGACCCTAGAGCGAAGCGTGTAGGGGTAAAAAGACTAAAAGCATTATGTCCTATGATAACGGCTTCGTGACCAACATCCTGCTGCCGCTACGCTTTCGCACAAAAAACGCCTGTTGCCCCGACGCCCCCAAGAAGCTTTGCTCTGCGCGAAAGCGAAGCGACAGCAACAAATTTTTTTAACTGTGCGAAAGCGCAGAGTAACGAAGCGGCAGCAACAACAAAGCGCCCATTCGGAACGGAAAACAACCGCATGATAGGCGATGAGTCAAAAAAGTGCTGAAACGATTTCTTCTTTTCAAGAAGTGTTCATATAATTGAAAGAAAGCAGTTCGGTTAACTAAAATTAGGTGTAATTACCAGTTGAGTATGATAAAATATTCTAGATAAACAGATAAAAACGAACGTTATGTAGTTGGAAATGGCGGGAAGGAGAAATTATAAAATGTTTTCGAAAGATATAGGCATTGACTTAGGAACTGCGAACGTATTAATTCACGTTAAAGGCAAAGGAATCGTCTTAAATGAACCATCAGTTGTGGCGATTGATAAAAAAACAAATAAAGTGTTAGCGGTAGGAGAAGAGGCTCGCCAAATGGTAGGGCGTACACCGGGTAATATTACTGCAATTCGTCCACTACGAGATGGTGTCATTGCAGATTTTGATGTTACAGAAGCGATGCTAAAACATTTCATCAACAAATTAAACGTCAAAGGATTTTTAGCTAAGCCACGTATTTTAATTTGCTGTCCAACAAACATTACTAGTGTTGAACAAAAAGCGATTCGTGAAGCTGCAGAAAAATCTGGTGGAAAAAAAGTATACTTAGAAGAAGAACCAAAAGTTGCAGCTATTGGAGCAGGTATGGATATATTCCAACCTAGCGGCAATATGGTAGTTGATATTGGCGGCGGGACAACTGATATTGCAGTCCTATCAATGGGTGATATTGTAACGAGTGAGTCCATTAAAGTGGCAGGAGATATTTTTGATAATGATATTTTACAATATATTAAAAAAGAATATAAATTGCTAATAGGTGAACGTACTGCAGAAGCCATAAAAATTACAATTGGTACAGTCTTTAAAGGTAGCCGAAATGATTCAATGGACATTCGTGGTCGAGATATGGTGACAGGTCTACCGCGTACAATAACGATTCACTCAGAGGAGATTGAACGTGCATTACATGAATCGGTTGCTATGATTGTTCAATCTGCAAAAAATGTATTAGAAAAAACACCACCAGAGCTATCAGCAGATATAATTGATCGTGGGGTTATTATTACTGGCGGTGGTGCATTATTACATGGTATGGACCAGCTATTAATTGAAGAGCTAAAAGTACCTGTGTTCATTGCAGATCAACCTATGGATTGTGTAGCAATTGGTACAGGCATTATGCTTGAAAACATTGATCGAGTGCCCGCATCCTTATAAAAATTTAATGAGGTGATTCCTTTGTTTAAAGGGTTTTATACAGTTGCAACTGGTATGATTGCACAACAAAGACGAACAGAATTACTTACCAACAATTTATCAAATGCAAATACACCTGGATTTAAAGCAGACCAATCAACAATCCGCTCATTTCCTGACATGCTCATGTCAAGTGTAGGAAAAACGAATGCACCTGCTAACCAGCAAGCAGGCTCTCAATATATGAGCCAAGTTGGCGCATTAAATACAGGGATTTATATGCAAGAAACATTACCAAATTACATACAAGGCCAAATCTATAGCACTGATTTCACGACAGATATGGCTTTGATCGATGGAAACTTACCGCAAAATGAAGATGGCACTTCTGGATCTATTTTCTTCCGTTTAGCACATCCAAATGGGGGCGAAGCGTATACACGCAACGGGAATTTTACATTAGATGGCCAAGGCTATTTAGTAAATCCACAGGGACTGTATGTGCTATCAGACAGAGGTCAACGCATCCAGCTGCCGAATGATGATTTTCGTCTAGATGAGAACGGGGCAATTTATGTTAATAATCAGCAAGTAGCTCGTGTTGGAGTATCATTTTCAGCGAATCCGAACATGCTACGTAAGCAGGATAATGGTTTAATTCGAACAGAAGATGGTGAGAACTTACCGACAGCTTACGGTGCCAATGGCGTAGCCTTTACATTGCGTCAAAATTATCTAGAGGGCTCAAACGTAGACTCTAGTCGTACAATGACTGATTTAATGACAGCATATCGCGCTTTCGAAGCTAACCAAAAAGTGTTACAGGCTTACGATCGCAGTATGGAAAAGGCTGCAAATGAAATCGGGAAAGTATAATAGGCAAACTGGAGGCGTTTGAACATGTTACGTACAATGATGACTGCAACAAACACAATGGGGCAATTACAAAATAAACTAGATACTATTAGTAATAACATTGCCAATAGCAGCACACTCGGCTATAAATCACAAGAAGCTACATTTAATGAATTGCTTTATCAGCAATATAATAATGACAAGCAAGACCGAGCTGACCGACAATCACCTGTTGGCATCCGTTATGGATCAGGTGCAATGCTTGGACAAATCCAATCAAATCAAAAGCAAGGCTCTCTACAAACAACAAATCGTGACCTTGATTTAGCCTTTACAAAACCAAAGCAATATTTCAATATTTTAATGCCAGATGGTGAAAATGGCGCAAAAACAGTGTATACTCGTCAAGGTGACTTTTATTTATCACCATTAAATAATGGAACAGTAATGGTTGTAACTGCAGATGGATATCCATTGGCAAACTCAACAGGACAAGCTATTACATTACCGGATAATGTAAAAAGTTTCGCGATCCGTGATGGAGGCGTATTAGAGGCATCATATCCTAATGGAGATGTTATTCGTACTGATGTAGCAGTGACAGAGTTCCAAAAGCCACAGCTAATGGAGAAAATTTCTGGCGCCTATGTTGGATTGCCGAATAACCTAGCTCAGCTTGGATATACACAAGCTGAAGTTGTCACTGAATTACGAGGAGCAAATCGTCAGCAAATTGGCATGCAGAGCGGTTCGCTAGAAATGTCGAATGTAAATCTTTCAAAAGAAATGACGGATTTAATTCAGACGCAGCGTTCATATCAATTTAATGCAAGAGCTGTAACTTTAGCCGACCAAATGCTTGGGCTCATTAATGGTATTCGATAGTAAACCCGTTATTACTGTTTAGTAAGTAATGAAGAGGAGTACAATCTATGACAAACGATTCAAGTCGAGGTTCTATGCAAACAAAAGAAACCGATACGCCACCAGAAGAGAAGGAACACCGCTCAAATGGAGAGCAACGAGAGGTTCGCTGGGTGCAAATACGGCTGATTCCGATTTGGCTTCGCGTTGTACTTATTATCATCTTAGTTGTTATTGCCGCAGTTGTAGGTGCAATGTTTGGCTATAGTGTAATTGGACAAGGTAAAGCCATGGACGTTTTTAAACCAGAAACATGGCAGCATATATTTGATATTATGAATGGTAAAGAATAAAATTATTCTTTACCATGCTTTGTGTTTACATAAAATATCTTTATTCATTAGGTGTCCAACACCTAATGAATAAAGATGTAGCCTCCGGCGGATGTCACGGATTCTATTCAACGCATTACGCCAAGGCGAAATTGATATTAAGGGGGAAAAGAAAATGTTAACAGCAGAACAAATTCAAGCAATTTTACCGCATCGTTATCCTTTTTTATTCGTTGATCGTATCGTTGAATTAGAAGAAGGCAAGCGTGCAGTTGGTTTAAAAAACGTCTCTATGAACGAAGACTTTTTTAATGGGCATTTCCCTGGCTACCCAGTAATGCCTGGGGTTTTAATTGTAGAGGCGCTAGCACAAGTTGGTGGTGTAGCATTATTAAATGCAGATGAATTCAAAGGTCGTCTAGCTTTCTTGACGGGTATTGATAATTGTCGTTTCAAGCGCCAAGTAGTACCGGGAGATCAACTTCGATTAGAAGTAGAGTTCGTGAAACTACGTGGAGCAATGGGCAAAGGTCACGGTGTAGCCACAGTCGATGGAGAACTAGTATGTGAAGCGGATATTTTATTTGCTATTGGGCCTGAACAGCCAAAACAGGCTTAATTTGCAATTATAGGCTAAAAGATATAAAATAATGATGTCGAGTAATGTCTTTACTGTTAATCTTTTTAATAGTTTATGACATTCAGTACTTTTAGTGACGTGAATGCAGTTAAAGATATCACGATTATTTAAATGTTTTATAAAAATGCAATGGCGTATATGTGATTGTAAATTGAAATACATGTAATTTTAGTTTTGTTTTTAAAACGTAGGAGGATTATATAGATGTATAAGGAATTGTCTTCAGGTGTTAAAATTAGCATTACGCGTTCGATTTCAACATCTTTTGAATCATACTTAGCAAGTATCGATTGGAAAGAAGAGCGTTTTTCTATGGAAGACTTTATTGCTAGCTGGCAA
The DNA here is from genome assembly GCF_044746345.1 of Lysinibacillus sp. NPDC086135. Classification (NCBI taxonomy): domain Bacteria; kingdom Bacillati; phylum Bacillota; class Bacilli; order Caryophanales; family Bacillaceae; genus Lysinibacillus; species Lysinibacillus sp. NPDC086135. Next base: position 89,393 of record NZ_JBIVCA010000007.1, read on the forward strand.
ACTTATTTTCAAGATAATGCCGCATGGATCGAAAAAATCCCAGCAGATGTTTTGATGAGTACTGAATTCCATGAAGAGATGGCGCTAAAAATTGATGAAGTAATTGCAAAAATTTTAAATGAAGAACCAACAGCTAAGCAAATTGAAACAATCGAGGCCATGCAAAAAGAGCTAGGTACAAATTATAGCTACAACTGTAAAGCAGAAGCAGCATACGTTGAACAACTGTTAAAAGAAAAACAAAAATAGTTTGTAAAAAAATCGGATAGTTCCCTCCTTTCCCGGGCAATCTATGTAGGATCACAAATACACACATTGTATTTGTTGACATAGCATCGAGAAAGGAGGATTTTTCTATGTGGAGAATGTCATTTTTGGCAATTATTCTTGCTGCTTTATTCCTTGGAGGTTGTAACTGGGGAAACAGAGCTGTTGAAACAAGACCAGCGGAGAATGTTAAACACGACGTTCGCCGAGGTGTTGAGAAAGTAGAAGAAAGAAATGACGTTTACAATCGTGACGTTAATGGTGTTAACCGTAACACTGTTCTACCTGAAGCTACAACACCAGGCACTACTGGTCCAAGAACTACAACTCCAGGTACAACAACACCAGGTACAACAACAGTACCAGGTACAACAACACCAGGTACAAATGCTGATTTAAATAGTACAAATGGCTATAATAATGTACCAAATGCAAACGGTGTTGTTAAAGAAAAGGTCGTCGAAGAAAAAGTAACGCGATAATATAAAAAAGAGTGTTTCCATCCAATGGAACACTCTTTTTTTCATTTAATGTGGGAGAGCAATACTCGCGGGAGAGAAGTGAACACTCGCGAAGAACTACTAATATTCTTAGGAAGAGCGTTTTCAGATAATTGGAAAACACAATTTTTGTATATTTATCTTAAAAGTCTACCTGTCCAATAAAAAAATAACGATGCAAATTTTTGCATCGTTAAATCGAGATCAATCATTTTTGAGTTTTGGTCGTTCTTTCATACCGTGTGAGAAACGGTCCAATAGCTTATCTAACGTAACTCCCTCAACTAGTAATTCGGCTAGTAATTGCTCAGCATATTTCGAGCGTTTTGTCTTTAGTGTCCCTTTTAAAAGGACAGAGATGTGCTCGCCGATTTCTTGAACTGTATGTACGACAACCTGGAAAGGAGCAGGCTCATTATCTGGAAATGAAATAACCGCACGTACATTAAAGACAGTAGCATTTGCTAAAAGTTCATCAAAAATTGAACGATATTGACGGTCCATAAACAGTTCGAGAATCCAAGATTGATGGCTATTCTCCTGGTTAATAATAATACCATCGACTAAAGGGAAAGGTTGCATGCCGTCTTTTGTGACAAGGTCAAAGGAAAGCATCTTAAATGTTTTCATTATGTAAAATCCTCCTAAGTCGGTCATCCTTTTTAGTATAACATATTCAATTAGCTCTGTTTTACTTCATTCCGAAAGTGCTTTGGTAGCGACAGGTAAAGGGGTGAGGTGAAGCGGTATTAAGTCACTTTTCAACATCCGCTGAAATAGAGGAGCTCGTGGCATTACTGAAATGGCCGACATCGTGTCGGACCTCATGTTGCTGCCGCTAAGTTAGCCTTGCGCTTTCACCGATTCCAGACGCATTGTATATCTGCGCGAAAGCGAAGCGTCAGCAGCAATTATGCCGATGCATCATTGATTATAAGATTAATGCTGTGTTTTCGCACAATCTGCAAAAACAGCGAAATTGCATATTTCAACAATTAGCATTTGCTATTAGAGCGAAAAGCATTCTGCCAAAAAAATCTTTCAATACATGAAAAGTAAAATGCTCAATATATCCAATTTATGATTAAAAATTAAGGGAAATGATAAAAATCGACTTTTGCCAACGTTGGATTAATTTTTGTAAGATGAGAGCAATCAAAAGCAAAGGAGGTGAATCAATGAATCAAGTCGGACTGGTCGGAAGGTTAACAAAGGATCCAGTGTTACGACACTTATCTGGAAATCGCGTGCAAGCACATTTTACTCTAGCCATTAATCGCAATTACAAAAACAGTCGTGGGGAAGTGGATGCTGACTTTATTCTCTGTACAGTATGGGGAAGGCTTGCAGAGCATATCGTCAAATATTGCGGAAAAGGCTCATTAATTGGAGTGAATGGTCGAATTCAATCAAGATCATTTTTAAATGAAGAAAGCACTAAGGTTTTTATAACAGAAGTAGTCGTAGAAGATGTCCGATTTTATCGGCTTAAGCAAAGGGATAGCGAAGGGGCAATTGTGCCTCCAAAGCCACCAGATGAGCAGGAAGGCTTAAAGGATTTTGTGCTACCTGAGGCAGAAGTACAATTGCCAGCAATATAGCAGCTCTAATTGTTACATACGGGGCAAGGGACAAGTTGTCTGATCCGCCATTCTCCTTCTATTCTTGCGCCGTAATCGATTTAGAAAGGATGATGTCTACATTTCATAACGAAGTTCATTGCTGAAGACCGCACAGCAATGAGCATATTAAACACAACTAAATATATATATGAAGTAAGTAGGGGAAGAAGTAACAGTAAGATCCACTGAAATAAAAGAGCGCCAAGAACGTTGTGCTCTTGGCGCATCTCGCATCTTTAAAAATCGAGTTTCATTAAATCACGAAGTTCGTCATCTTCTAATTCAGTTAACCACTGGCTTGATTGAATTAGTTCTTCTGATAGTGCAGATTTTTGGGCTAGCATTTTATCAATTTTCTCTTCGATAGTACCAATTGTAACAAACTTATGCACTTGTACAAATTGTGTTTGGCCAATTCGATATGCACGGTCTGTCGCTTGATTTTCAACGGCAGGATTCCACCAGCGATCTGCGTGTAATACATGATTTGCTGCTGTTAAATTGAGCCCTGTTCCACCCGCTTTTAAGGAAAGGATAAATATAGGAAAATCTCCTGCCTGGAAAGTCTCTACTAAGCGGTCACGCTGCTGCTTAGGCATTGCACCTGTTAAGAAAGGTGCATCAATATTATATAGTTCACTAAAACAATGCTGTAGTAATTGCCCCATTCCAATATATTGTGTGAAAATGAGGCACTGCTCGCCGTTGTCCACGATTTCTGTAGCCATTTGCACGATACGTTCTAATTTCGTAGAACGAGTAAGCATTGATTCGGCATCCTCGAAAGGTTCTTTTAAATACAAGGCAGGATGATTACATAATTGCTTTAACTTACTGAGCATCTTTAAGACGCGTCCCTTCTTTTGAAAGCCTGTTAATTGCTCCAGCTGATCGAGCGTCTCTAATATATATCCTTCGTATAGAGATGCTTGCTCAGTTGTTAATGGGCAGTATTCATGAGACTCTTGTTTATCTGGTAAGTTAAGCTGTAAGTGTGGGTCACGCTTTGTACGACGAAGTAAAAATGCTTGAATTTTTGCACGTAACTTCTGTTTATGTGACTCAGACTCATCTCGTTCTATCGGTAAAATAAATTCTTCATTAAAGCGACCGAAGCTACCTAAATAGCCCTTATGGATAAAGTCAAAAATTGCCCATAGCTCCGACAAACGGTTTTCTACTGGCGTACCCGTTAAAGCAATATGATGCGTCCCTTGTAATTTACGAATAGCCCTTGATTGTAGCGTTTGCATATTTTTAATATTTTGAGCCTCGTCTAGCACAACGGTTGCCCATTCTACTTCCTGTAAAAACTCTGCATCCTGTGATACTGTGCCATAGGTAGATAAAATCACATGTGGTTTTTCTCTTCCTACTAGCTGTTTAAAAGCGTCTTCCTTTGCTCGATTCGCCTGATAATGCGTATGCACACTCAAGGAAGGAGCAAAACGAGCAAGTTCCTTTTGCCAGTTGCCTAGCACAGACGTAGGACAAATAATGATGGACGGTTTTGTATCCTCAGTTGTTTCATAAAGATGAAGTAAATATGAAATAAGCTGAACCGTTTTACCAAGACCCATATCATCAGCTAGGCATGCACCAAAGCCTTGTTCTCGCATAAAGACAAGCCATTCAAAGCCCTCATGCTGATAAGGACGTAATTCTGCCTGCAAAGATGTAGGAACCTGTACAGTAGGGAGTCCTTTTTTCTCCTGAAGCTGCTCCATATAGGATTTCAGCGATTTTTGCAATTCAAATGCAAAAATCGGGTCATCTCGCATTGCATCATCGGCATCCTCTTCTTCAAGAGGTATGGATAAATCCTCTGGTAGTTCACGGAATAGTAATTCGCGAACGGTCCAGCTTTCATCTTCTGCTTGCTGCATCAATGCACGCATTTCTTGCATCCAGTTCGCATCGACTCGGAACCATTCTGTACCAATACGAATGAATTCGCGTTTCTCATCTACAAGCTTTTTAAATTGCTCAGGTGAAATGGACTGGCCATTCATAGAAAACTGCCATTTGAACGTTAAAATATCATCTAGTCCAGCAACCTTTTTTGTCGCTACATTGCCAGTACTTACGCGAACACGCATTTTTGACTGTTTTAAATCTTTTAGCCAAGCCGGTAGTACAACGTCAAAGCCGAGTGCTTGTAATCTTGCTAAATCTTCACGTAAAAATGTTCGAACTTGTAAATCGTCAAGCATAATGCGGATGAAAATATCGCTACGTAAATCTTCAATAGAAAGAAGATCTACAATTTGTCTTTGTTGTTGTTCAATAGCATCAGCATACATTTGCCATTTTGCCGGTAGAGCATCAGCAATTGGTAGTGACTGCTTTCGCATAGCTGGCGTCCAGTAGTTTTTGGCTGTAGGCGTACTTAGTACTGTTTCTAAAAGCCAAACATCTGAATCTTCCTCAGGCTCACCTAAGCGTAGGGAGACAGTAACTGCACCTGCCTGTCGTTCCTGCTCTAGTGGCCAACCACCACGCAAGAAAAAAGGCATTAGTTTTGGTAAATCAGACAGTATAAGACCTACTTGAGCTAGTTTTTGCTGCACTGCCGTTTCTAATAAAGCTGTATCTTCACCTTCTATAGGGAATGTTAGCGCGGAAAAATCATCTGCAATCATTGCGTGTGACCAGAGCGAGGGCTCCTGCCAATACGTTTGTAAAGCAGACACTTTTTCTAGCCATACCTGACTTTCTGTGTCCGTACCTTGCCAGTCAATAAAAGGATGCAGATAGCGCCGTGAAAAAATATCAAGGAGCTCAGAGGTTGAAACTTCAATCGTACGTTCTGAGCGATTGGTTAATAAACCATAGACATTCGCTTCATAGTTAAAAAATAATGAAGAAATGAGTGAGTCTGCTTCCATTGCTGCACCATCAGCAGTATATCCCTGTAACGTAAAATATCCTTCCTGTGCTGCATGAATACGAAGCTGTTGCTTTTTTGAAAACGGGGAAGGAGCATTTATAGTCATCATACTAAGTTTCCTTTCTCAATTTCTTCTTGTAATGCACGAAGTCGTTTATACTCTGCACGAATTGTTTGCATATATGTCTCAAAATAAGCAGTTTTACCAGCACGCTTTGCTGCACTGCGCATACTTTTCCAGATTCGTACAGCCTGCTTATAGTTCATACGTGATTTTTGTGTAATTTCAGCCATGGCATATAGATGATATAAGGGCAATACTGTTGCAGGCGCAACCTGAAGTACATCTTTTAATCCACACATTTCTAAATAAGAAAGGGAGGAGAGATTTAACTGATGGAGGGCTGCCCATTCACGATAACGTCCTTTTTTAATAAGAAGGAACGAAAACGGTTGAAGCCCATAAACACCAAATGCACTATATAATGTAACTTCCTGTTCTTCCGTAAGCTGTATGTCCTCGTATAAAAGCTGAAATTGCCTTACATATTGAGCACGTTTTACAACTGGTACTGTTTGCTGTAAAAAGACTTCGGTAAATGGTAGCATCGCACGTAAAATAATGGACTGTGCATGTGATTCGCCAGCACGTTTTGCAAAAGTAGCCAGCTCAAATAGGTCCTGCATATGTTGTCCATCAATATGTGCAATGCTTTCCTGTAATAAACTTTCTTTTTGTAGCAGCACATAAAATAGCAGTTTCAATGACTGCAAGGAAATCTCAGGTGAAGGATTCTCAAGGTTATTTATAAGTGCTAATTCCTGTTCACGACGAGGCTTTTCATAAAAAAGCATTGCCCAAAGTAGCATATATATTTGTAGTCGATCAGCAAATAATCCTTGTCGTTCCAATAAAAGTTCTCGAACTAACTCCTGAATCGCATCATAAAATGGATCAGTGGCAAAAAGTCGTGATCGTCCCGTTAGCTCCGTCAATGTACTTTCGAATGATTGGACACTTTGATCAATATAATATTTCATATAAGGAGAATCCAAAGAATGTCCTTTTGTTTCATTTAAATGACGCCATATTGTATTAAAGATCGATAGCTCCATAAATAGCTTATAAAGTGGCTGCCACTCACGCTCGAAAGGCATATGCCGTTGAAGTCGCTCCAATGCATCTGTTCGTATAGCAGATAGGCCATACCCTTCTAGAATTCGCCCAGGTGGCAATAAACGTTTCATGACTTCATCGACCATCAATCTCCAGCTTTCTGGACTTCGTTCATCTGCTAATGATTTTAATTGCACCGATTTTTGAGCGCGCCAAGCACTTGACCAATTTTGCACCGAATCAAAATACTGATAAAGAGCAAGTAATGAGCCAACCTGATGTCTACACCATTTCAGCTGAGGACAGTTACAGTGCAGCTCCTCTTTAGCAAAATCAATTTCTACAGTTGCAGGTCTGACATCCTGTACGCTTGCATATAATGTAGAACTTGCTCCATTAAAACGTTCAAAGATAACTGATTTATTCCGCACTGAAAAAACAGCACGACGCACTAGCTCTTCGTCTTCAGTAGAGGAAGGATGTAACGCCTGTTCAGCTTCCTGTAATTTGGTAAGGATAAATTCTTGGTGTTCCTTAGCTAATTGGGCAATAGACAATGCCATAACCTCACTCCTTTCAAAATGTATAGCTAGTGGGCATGTGTAAGTATGAAGAAAAAAAGACTGTCCTTCCATTATACGATTAAAATGCGTACATGATAAGCTGAATGATTTGAAATAAAAAAAATCGAGGAGAAGATAGTTAACAAGATAATTTATTTGTGTTAAAATCTGAATAATCAGATAAATAGGGAGGGATAAGGATGATGCAAGTTCAATATATGAAGCCATTTTACACAAAAATCACTGGAGATAAATTACGTCTAGTGTTTGCTTATCAATATTTCTCTATTTTAAAAGAGAACGAGATTTTCCATTTCATTCCTATCGAAGGTAAAGAGATGATTATCAACTTGAATACACAACAAATTGAAAATATATCCGAGGTATTTGTTTTCCAGAAAGGGAATCGTTTTATCCGACTGCCATTATATCAATTATTATTAATTACAAATGTTCATGAGCATCTAGCACCGATTCTTGAAAGCGCTACTCCAAAGCCTCAGTTACCACTTGTATCTTCAGTGACTGTTGGCGAAGTAGATCAGCTCATTACAGAATTGGAGCAGCAAAACATTGATAATTTAATAGACCAGGCATTATTAGATCATAATAAAGATCTCTTTTTTGAACTTCTACAACAAAAGAACCATCAACTCGGAGGTTTCGAAAATTGAATACACGGTATTGCAATTAAGCACCTACTTTTCATATGTGAAAAGCGGGTGCTTTTATATATCGGTGGGTCTAAAGTCTAAAATATGAAAATGAACTAAAAGTTATTGATGTATAGAACCTACTAAATTAGAATACATTACCAAAATAAACTTAAAGGAATCTAACATAGACCGATATAAACAACAATGGGGGTGGTGAAATGATGCTTGGAAAATGGTCAGCAACGGGGTTGTCAATTTTAAATAATATGAATAGACATTACGGTGCAATGAACAAGGCAATGCTTCGGATTTCTTCAGGCTACCGCATCAATAGTGCTGCGGATGATCCAGCGGGACTTGCGATTTCCGAAAAAATGCGTGCGCAAATACGCGGCTTGAACATGGCAGCGAAAAATATCCAGGATGGTATTTCACTTGTTCAAACAGCTGAGGGTGCACTAAATGAAGTACATGATATGATCCAACGCATGCGTGAGCTCGCAGTCCAGGCGAGCAATGATACTTTAACAGATAGTGATCGGGAGAACCTCGATAAGGAATTTCAAGAATTGAAAAAAGAAATTCAACGCATCTCGAAAGACACTGAGTTTAACACAAAGACATTACTAGATGGGGATTATGCTACAAACGGTATTAAAATTCAGGCAGGTGCCAACGCAGGCCAAAGCATCGAGCTGTTTATTGGCAATATGGGGGCTGGAGCACTTGGCTTGGACGATAAGACATCCATCGCAACTCGAGACGACGCCAACAAAGCGATTTCCACAATGGACGAGGCTTTAAAACGTGTATCAAGCGAGCGCTCGAGACTAGGCGCCTACCAAAATCGCCTAGAGCACGCCTATAATGCAAACGTAAACACAGCAGAAAACCTACAAGATGCCGAATCCCGCATTCGCGATGCAGATATCGCAAAAGAAATGATGAACATGGTAAAAGCACAAATCCTAATGCAAGCAAGCCAATATGTACTAGCAATGCACATGCAACAAGCACAATCGATTCTAAAACTACTCGAAAGCGGAACAACAAGGAATCCCCGATACTAAAGGAGATTCCTTTTTTAGTGGGAGTTAGAAAATGAAAGTCGCTGATAAAAGAGGGGCAATCGCTGAAAGAGAAGGGAAAGCTGTTGATAAAAGTGGGACAATCGCTGAGGAAAGTGAAGCAATCGATAAAGAAGAGAACGTCGCCGATAAAAGTGAAATAATCGCTGATAAAGAAGAGAACATCGCTGATAAGAGTGAAACAATCGCTGATAAAAAGGTGAACATCGCTGATAAGAGTGAAACAATCGCTGATAAAGAAGGGAGCATCGCTGATAAGAGTGAAACAATCGCTGATAAAGAAGAGAACATCGCTGATAAAAGTACAACAATCGCTGATAAAAAGTGAAAACCGCTGATAGACATGCTATAATCGCTGAAAGAATCCTAAACTAGCTGATAAACCTATTAAAATTCAAATAGAAAAGGAGAGAATTGATTGCTAGTAAAACCCTTTGCACCATCTCCATTGACAAAAGGACTTCAAGCCCTTGTGACTCGGTTACAGCCCACGCACCCACAATATAAAAATTTTCAGCAGGAACTTAAAAATAAAGAAGCAGGCGATTTTGGTGAGCAATATGTTATGAAGGAACTACAGCAAATAGCACTGCTCAACGATTGCTACATTTTCCACAATGTTATACTTCCCTCTGTTCTTCCCATGCAAATTGATATTTTACTCATTGTCCCCAACGCTATTATTCTATTAGAAATTAAAAATATTCGAGGAACTGTACATTTTAAAAGTGACCCACGCCAGCTCATTCGTACATCGGAATCTGGAGAGGTTCACGTTTTTACGCATCCTGAAATTCAACTTGAGCAATATATTCAAGGTATGAAACATTTCTTACACACCCAACATATTTCTATACCCATTTATGGGGCTGTTGTCTTCCCATTTAATAATGTAAATATTCATCGCGAGGATGGCCGATTGCCGATTTTAATGGCAAAAGAGTTACCGATATTTCTGCATCAACATTTAGAGAAAAACAAAGAGACAGCAACAATGACAGAAATCAAAACCATTATTTTGTCACATTTGCGGAACAGGACACCATTTCCGCTTTGCCACTACTATCAAATTGATGCCTCTGCTTTGCGGCGTGGTGTTTATTGTGAAAACTGTGGGGAGTTTGGAATGGAGAAATTGCGCATGACTTGGTATTGTTCAAGTTGTAAATTTCAAAGTAAAACCGCACATATACGAGCACTACTGGATTATCACATGCTAGTAGGAGATACAATATCGAACAGTGAATGTCGTGAGTTTTTGAATATTGAGAGTCAGTATATAGCAAAACGGCTTTTACAAAAATTAAATTTATCAAGTACCGGGCCTGATCGAATTAGGAAGTACCATTTGTCCAACTTATATAGGAATTCGCCGCTAAAAGAGTGAGTTGCGCCGCTAACCAAAGAAGAACGCCGCTAAAACATCAAATTGCGCCGCTAACCAAGCAAGGAGCGCCGCCAAAACCCGAGATTCCGCCGCTAACGGACGAGACTCTTGCCAAATGTCCAGCTTATATAGGAGTTCGCCGCTAAAAAAGTGAGTTGCGCCGCTAACCAAAGGAAGAACGCCGCTAAACCATCAAATTGCGCCGCTAACCAAGCAAGGAGCGCCGCCAAAACCCGAGATTCCGCCGCTAACGGATAAGAATCTTGAAATGTCCAACTTATATAGGAGTTGAGCCGCTAATCAAAGGAAGAGCGCCGCTAAAACCCGAAATACCGCCACAAACCGACAAAGCTTTTGCTAATCGGACACAGAAAACAGCTTCAAAATAACAAATTGATTCACACTTTCAGTGGAAAGATGTATACTATAATGCAGAACAAAATGCATCACGCATTTATAGAACATATAATATAACTACTCGTTTTTGAAACGGAAGGAAGAATAGAGAATGACTAAATCAATTTGTGTCGTTGGACTTGGCTACATCGGTTTACCAACGGCTGTAATGTTTGCCAACCACGGCATAAAAGTACATGGGGTGGATGTAAACCCGGCAGCAGTAAAAAGTATTCAAGAGAAAAAACTTCATATTGAAGAAAATGGATTGCAGGAGCGCCTGAACAAAGCAGTAGATGAAGGTTTCTTAACGGCGTCAACGACACCACAGGAAGCGGACGTATTCATCGTTGCTGTTCCGTCGCCAATTAATCCTGATAATACAGCGAATTTAGAATATGTGCGTCAAGCTACGGCTTCGATCGTGCCATTCTTGAAAAAAGGTGACCTTGTCATTCTTGAATCGACAGTACCACCGAAAACTGTAGAGCACATTATGCTACCAGAGTTAATCAAAGCAAATCTTGAATTTGGTGTAGATTTATTTGTATCGCATTCACCAGAGCGTGTAATTCCTGGTCGTATTTTTGAAGAATTAGTGAACAACGACCGTATCGTTGGTGGGATTGATGACAAGTCTGCACAAATGACAAAAGAGCTTTATCAAACATTTGTGAATGGTACAATCCATCTTACAGATGCCACTACAGCTGAGTTAGTAAAAGTAATGGAAAATACTTATCGTGATGTAAACATTGCTTTTGCCAATGAACTTGCAAAATTAGCAGAGAAGTTAGACGTAAACATTTGGGAAGCGATTAAATTTGCGAACTATCACCCACGTGTAAATGTTCACTTCCCAGGTCCTGGTGTAGGTGGTCACTGTATCGCGGTTGACCCTTGGTTCCTAGTTGAGCTAGGTGGCGAGACAGCACAAATTATTCATTTATCTCGTAATACAAATGATAGTATGCCAAGCTTTACAGCACAAAAAACACAAGCAATCTTAAATCAAAACAAAATTGCTGGTGGCAAAGTAGCTGTTCTTGGACTAGCCTTCAAAGGTAACGTAGATGACATGCGTGAAAGTCCATCTACAATCGTTATTGACGAGTTACAAAATCTTGGATTAGAAGTTATTTCATACGATCCACACATTAAAGAAAACAAACATGCTACACAAACACAAAGCTTAGAAGAAGCGACAAAAGATGCAGATATCATTGTTGTTCTAACGGATCATAATGAATTCAAAGCATTAGACGCTGCAGAAATTACAGCGAAATCAAAAATCGTCTTCGATACGAAAAACTGCTTAAAACGCGATAAATGGGAAGAAGCAGGCTTCCAGTTCCACCTTTTAGGAGATGCGAAAAACCGATGAAAGAAACAGTACTTGGCATCAATGTCAATACGGAAGGCTACGATGAATTAATGGAGATGGCATTCGAGCGTATTGAAACAAAACAAAAGGCGCTCGTTGTTGCCATCAATCCAGAAAAGATTATCAAGGCAAAAGAAGACCCTGCTCTAAAGAAGCTGCTTAACGAAGCGGAATTTCAAATTCCAGATGGTATTGGTGTTATTCTTGCTTCCAAAATTCAAAAAGGGCAAATTCGTGAACGTGTTACAGGCGTCGATATGATGATGAAGCTTTGCGAGGAAGCGGCAAAACGTGGCAAGCCTATTTTCCTTTACGGAGGAAAACCGGGTGTTGCAGATGCGGCCAAAGCAAAACTAGAATCATTATTTCCTTCTATTAAAATAGTCGGCACACAGGACGGCTATGAAAAGGACGAAAAGAAGGTATTTGACCGCATTAACGAAGCGCAGCCCGATCTACTTTTTGTAGCGATGGGCAGTCCAAAGCAAGAAAACTGGATTAATGCAAATCGCGATCAATTACATCCAACTATTTATCAAGGCGTAGGTGGATCATTCGATGTGCTGGCGGGTACAGTTAAACGTGCACCAGAGATTTTCCAAAAATTTGGCCTTGAATGGTTTTATCGATTAATGAAAGAACCTAAGCGTATCAAGCGTCAAATTGCACTTCCATTATTTTTATTGGAAGTGGCAAGGAAGAAACGTCAATAATTTTAAAAATTGGTATTGTCGTTTTAAATTGAAAGTGTTAGACTGTATTTGTATAGGAATTTCCTCTATGAAATAAATAGAATTCCCTGCAAGGAAACAACGGTTGGTAGCCCAAGCGAAAAAAGCTCAAGCATTTATATGCTTGAGCTTTTTTCGTGTCTAGAAATATAATTCTGCACTTAAAACATAGATGCATTATCCAAAAATCCCACAGAACATTCACCGAAACGTCTTCTTATTTTACGCCCTTACATTTTCTATAAAACCAAAAAGTATTACCAATTTTTATATCAATGAAAATGGGTGGTGAGCCTACAATTGTATTTTACTGTAAGAACTTTGAGCGTATAAGGTTTGTGTACCAAATTATTGTTGGAAAAGATGTGTAATAACACTTGAAAAATCAGCTTAAATAGATGACAATGGTAAAAGAGAGTTGTATGCCCATGTTTTTCCGGAAATGAATTAGAAACTTTCCCAAAATATGATTGACAACTTTTAGGTATGCAACTATACTTTTATGTGTAGTTGTTTATTTACTGCATTTCTATGTATTTGTAGTAGAGACATATTTTATGAACTTAGAGGAGGAAATTTTTCTATGGCTAACCAACCAAAGAAATACAAAAAATTCGTAGCAACAGCTGCTACAGCTACATTAGTAGCATCAGCTATCGTACCAGTGGCTTCTGCAGCAAGTTTCACAGATGTACCAAATAGTAACTCTCACAAAGATGCAATCAGCTCTCTTGTAGACGCTGGTATCATCAAAGGATATCCAGATGGCACATTCAAACCAGACCAATATGTTTCTCGTGGTCAAGTGGTTAAATTATTAGGTCGCTGGTTAGAAACTGAAGGTAATGAAATTCCAGCTGACTGGAATACAAAACAACGTTTCAACGATCTACCAGTAACAACTGCTGATAAAGAATTAGTGCAATATGCTGCACTTGTTAAAGATGCAGGCGCATTTAATGGTGCAAACGGCAACTTAAACTACTCACAAAATATGGCACGTCAACAAATGGCAATCGTTTTAGTTCGTGCTATCAAAGAAATCCAAGGCGTAGATCTAGTTAAAGAGTACAAAGATGCTAAATTCACGAGCGAAATCTCTGACTTAGGCGGTCTTAATACTGAACAACGTGAAGCAATCACAGCTTTAGAGTATGCTGAGTTAACAAAAGCAGCTACACTACCAGGTAAAGCATTCAAACCAAATGACACAATTACTCGTGCTCAATTCGCTTCTTTCTTAGATCGTACAATGAAACTTGAAGTACCATCTCATGCAAAAGCTGCTGTAAAAGCTATCAACAACACAACTGTTGAAGTAACATTTGATCAAGAAGTTGACAACGTACAAGCTCTTAACTTCGAAATCAAAGATCTAGAAGTTAAAAACGCAGCTGTAAAATTAACTAACAAAAAAGTTGTTGTTTTAACTACTGCAGCTCAAACAGCTGACAAAGAGTACACTGTATCTCTTGGCGGCGAAGAAATCGGTAAATTCAAAGGCGTTAACGCTGTAATCCCAACTAAAGTTGATTTAGTTGAAAAATCAACTCAAGGTAAACTTGGTCAACAAGTAACTCTTAAAGCACAAGTTACTGTAGCTGAAGGTGCTTCTAAAGCTGGTATTCCAGTAACATTCTTCATCCCAGGTTCTGCTAACGGAGTAAAAGCTCCTGTAACAGTTGAAGCTTTAACTAACGATGAAGGTATCGCTACTTACTCTTACACTCGTTATGCTGCAACAAACGATACAGTAACTGTATACGCTAACGGTGACCGTTCTAAATTCTCAACTGGCTATGTATTCTGGGCTGTTGATCAAACATTAACTATTACTGAAGTAACTGAAGGCGCTACTATCAACAACGGTGCTAACAAAACTTACAAAGTAACTTATAAAGATCCAGAAACTGGTAAACCAGTATCGGGTAAAACATTAAACGTTTCTGTTAAAGAAAACATTGATGTAACTGTTGATAAATTACAAAACGTAACTATTAACGGTACTGCAGTAGTACAAACAAGTGATATTAATACTAAAGCAGCTCAAATTAAAACTGATTCAAAAGGTGAAGCTACATTCACAGTTTCAGGTTCAAACGCTGTAGTAACTCCAGTAGTGTTCGAAGCTACTCCAATTAATACTACAAACACAAACGGTACAGTTGTAACAACTGGATTTAACCAAAAATATACTCCAGATACACTACAAGCATCTGCTGCTAAAGTAACATTTGGTGCTGTTCAAGCTTCATACAATATCGAAGTAAAACGCGATGGTGGAGAAGTAGCTGCAACTGGTCTTAAAAATGGACGTAAATATAATATTGTTGTTAAAGATAAAGATGGCAAATTAGCTGCAAATGAAACAGTAAATGTTGCATTTAACGAAAATATTGATGGTGTTATTTCTACAGTAACTTCTGCTAAATTTGTTAAAGTAGTAGATGATGAACAAGTTGCTTTTGATGGTGACAAAATCACTGTTAAAACTAACTCAAAAGGTGAAGCAAGCTTTGTCATTGCAACTCCAGATGATAAAGTAAACACTTATGCTACACCTATTGCTTGGATTGGCATTAGCAATGGAACAAATGTTGGCTTAAATAAAGGCGAACCATTTGCAATTGCTCCTATTTCTTACTTCCAAGCTGAGTATCTTGAAGGTTCTAAACTAGTTTCTAAAAACGGTTCAAAAGAAACTTCAAAATTCAGTGGCAAAGATAAAGCTACATTTGAAGTACAACTTACAAACCAAAGTGGTAAAGAAGTAGCTACTTCAGGTTATGAAATTAAAGATGTATCTTATACTATCTATAACACTGGTGCTGAAGATGTAACAGTGAATGGTGTTGACATCCAACCTAATCGTGTTCATACTTTAATTGCTCCAGATGGGAAAATTACTGTTACTTCTAAAGAAGAAAAATCTACTTCTGTAAAAGTTATCGCTACAGGTGTTGCTAAGAAAACAGAAAATGGAACTGTAAAAGAATTTGCATTCACTTCTAAAGAAGCAACAGCAACATTCACTTCTACATCTGAAGTAACTAACTTATTTACTGGCAATATCAAATCATTCAATACTGATAAGAAAACTGTCGTATTTAATGATAAAGATGGCGATAAAGCTGCTATAAAATATGCTGGTGAAACAGGTAAAACATATGTTTATAAAAATGTAAATGGTGCACCACTTTCTGAAGCGCAATTTGTACAACTTCTTAAAGATGCAAATAGCAGTGTAAAAGCAACTTACGAAGTAAAAGATAATACTGTAACATTCTATGTTCTTGCTATTAATAATGGTGGAGATAAACCAGCTGATACAATTGCAGTTGGAGAAGAAGATACTTCAGTATCATCTATTAAAGTGAAAAATGTTGCAGCAACTGGATCAGGTAATACTTATAATGTAGTATTCCCAGTTGGTACAGATTTAACTACTATTAAACCAGAAGAAGTAGTAGTAACTACTACAAACTCTGGTGCAAAAGTAGCAGCGGCAACAAAAAATGCTGATGGTACTATTTGGACAGTAGAAGTAACTGCAAAAGATGGTAAAGCAAAAGCAACTTATACTATTAATGCATCAGTATCAGCGACTGTATTAAACTCAGCTAAAATCACTACTGAAGCAAAAGAAGATAAACCAGCAGTAGGTACTCCAGGTACTAAAGGTAGTATTGTGGTTTCAGATGTTACATTTACTGCAACTGATGCTGCAGGTGGTAATGGTGATGGTATTACAGTTAACCTTGTAGTCGGTACACCAGCTGCAGGTGAAGCTTCAGCTGCATATAATGCAACTGATAAAGAAGTAACAGTTACAATTAAAGCTACAGCAACACAAGCTGATGTAAAAGCAGCGATTGATGCATTACCTACTGCTGATAAAGTAGTTACAGCAACTGTAAAAACAGCAGGTGATTTAGTAGGAGCTGGTACTGATACAACAAAAGGTGGTTATGTAGCAGAAACTACAGCAGTTGACGGAGAGTTAACATTAACGTTCTCTGAAGCTGTAGAAGTATTAGCTATTGGTGACGCTTTAGAATTAACTATTGACGGTAAAACAGTTTCTGGTACTGTAGCAACAGTTAGCACAGATAAAAAAGTTATTACTGTAAAACATGCATATAATGCAGCAGTAGTTGTAGATAAAGCTCTAACTGCTATCAACTTTAAAGGTGCTGCCCTTAAAGATGCTGGTGGTAACACAGTAAAAACATCTACTGTTCTTTCTAAATAATTTTATTTAAAATTAATAGTTAGATTATAATATGGTCCTGTGGGAGAAAAATCTCCTACAGGGCTTTTTCTATTTAGGCCATTCCCCATTAGATCTGTCAGTCAAAAATAATTAACTGAAAGTGATATATAGAATAAACTTGTGATACTTCCTCTTTCCTTATTAAGTGAGAACTTTAGAAGAGTTCACAAAACGCTCACTTCAATTTTCAATTTGAAGTGGGCGTTTATTGTACATTGTAATCGTTTCCAACTTAGCCTAATGATAGGTTGACCGTGCTGATACTAGTCCAATAATGCGATGTTGGCTTTCATGGATGCTTTCTAGCTGCTTTGTCTTTGCTATATTTTGCCATGTAAAAAATACTTCAATGTTTGATTTTTTAGCTCTGAACAGCGCCCCGATTGTTTGACACACTCT
This sequence comes from Lysinibacillus sp. NPDC086135, assembly GCF_044746345.1. Classification (NCBI taxonomy): domain Bacteria; kingdom Bacillati; phylum Bacillota; class Bacilli; order Caryophanales; family Bacillaceae; genus Lysinibacillus; species Lysinibacillus sp. NPDC086135. The sequence continues at coordinate 106,666 of NZ_JBIVCA010000007.1, forward strand.
AACTTTGGGCTACGGCACCATAAGATTCTATTTCTTTTGATATAAAAGTATTTTGTCCTTTTTAAAATTTAGCAAATAAGATAAATTGGCTCCTTATTAGAGTGTTATTTGTATTTATGTGTTAATAATTCGTTTTAAATTATTAAATTCCCTGTAGTAAATACGTATTCTTGATATTACAACTTTTTAACATAATATAAATACTATTAAAATAGTGAATTAATAATAATATGTTTACATATATATGTAGTGGGGAAATATGTTTTGAATAGTTCGGCTATTTATGGCACGCCGTAGACGATGAAGTAAATCGACAGCCTAGATAGAGAGAGACGGAAAAGGTGGAGATAGCAAAGTTAAGTTTTCTTTGTCTTTAATTGCAATCTAAACAATTTTAAAGACAGATACTGAAAAAAGTTTATTTTGAAGGAATCATAGTTAAATGAGAAACAATTCTATAATTCTTTTGCAAAGTCTTCTCTTAGTAGAGGGAAGGCTTTGCATTTTAAAAACTAACTTTCCTAAATTGAAAGGAGAATTAACTAGATGTCAAAAAAGAATTGGAAGAAGCCGATAAACGCCTTTTTAGCAACAACTCTAGTCGCGAGTGTTGCCGCACCAGTAGCACCCCTCACTGTACAAGCTGAAACATTAGCAAAGGATTTAATCATTTCGGAGTATATAGAAGGAAGCTCCTTCAATAAAGCCATTGAAATATATAATGGTACAGGTGCAGCGGTTGATTTAAGCAATTATACGTTAGAGCTTCATACGAACGGGGAAGTTACTGCGAAAAATAAAGTGAGTCTGACGGGTACTCTAGAAAGCGGAGCTACTTATGTTTTATATCATAAAGATGCAGCGCCTAACATTAAAGCAAAAGGAAATCTAGAAAACTCAACTGTTATTAATTTTAATGGAAATGATCCAGTCGTTTTAAGGAAAGCTGGTGAAATAGTTGATTCCATTGGACAAGTTGGTCCTTCAGCGGATTTTGCTAAAGATGTAACTTTAGTAAGGAAGAGTTCAGTCTTGTCGGGTGATACAAATATTGAGGATCCATTTAATGCAGCTTTAGAATGGACTTCATATCCGGTAGATGATTTTTCTAATTTAGGGCAGCACGTTATGGATATTGATTCAGGTGAGCCTGTTGACCCTGAAGCACCGGCAATTCTTTCAATTGGAGAAGCTCGGAGTAAAGGAGTAGGTGAAACTGTAACTATTAAAGGTAGAGTTGCGGCGGGCTTGAAAAATACGTTCTCCGTCCAAGACGAAACAGGTGGTATCGCCGTAAGACCTCCTAATCTAGCTATGTCTATTGGTGATGAAGTTACTTTAAAAGGTAAGTTAGCTGACTATCGTGGGCTACTACAATTAGACGGTGCTATAATCGTTGAAAAGATTGAAAATGCAGGTGTACCTTCTCCAAAGGTTGTAACAGGTGCTCAAGTAAATGAAGATAGCGAATCACAGTTAGTAACAGTGAAAAATGTTACGCTTACAGACGTTCAACAGGTGGCTGGATGGGCAAACTTTACTGCAAGTGACGGAACGAATTTCCTCGTACGAGATGAAACAAATTCGCTAGATCTAGCTGCCGGTACAAACTATGAATCTATCACTGGTATTGTTCAACAATTCGATAAAGACTATCAAGTAATTCCTCGATCAAAAGCAGATATTGTAGTGGATAGTTCAGCATTAAAGCCTGCAAGCGCATCCCCTGAAAGTGGAACGTTTGTTGGAAAGACAACAGTTACTTTAACAACTCCGACAGCCGATGCAGAAATTTATTACACATTAAATGGCACGGTGCCAACTGATAAAAGTCTTAAATATGAGACACCAATTGAAATTAGCAAAAATACGACTTTAAAAGCAATAGTTAAAGCGAAAGATGGCACATATAGCGAAATAACTACATTTGATTATCGCATTGCTGATCAACTACAAATTCATGATATTCAAGGTGCGGGGCATGCTTCAACATTTGATGGTAAAACAGTTGAAGGAATTGAAGGAATCGTAACTTATTCATTTACGTTAAATAATAATTGGTATTATACGATTCAAACGCCAGATGAATTGGCTGATCATGATCCGAATACTTCTGAAGGAATTTTTCTGTACAGTGGAAAGAAACCATGGCCAATAAAGGTAGGGGATTTAGTATCTGTTAAAGGTAAAGTAAGCGAATATGCTTACGATGGCTATGATGATAGGCAGCAAACAGATTTAAAAACAACTCAAATTAATGTGCGTGACGATCAAGATGGAAAAGTAGAAGTTATTAAAAGTAGTGTAGCTTTACCAAAAGCAATTGAAATCGATAAGCTAAAAATGTCATTTAGTCAAATCGACAGTGATCAACTCCAAATTTTTAATCCAACAATTGATGCTATTGATTTTTGGGAAAGTATTGAAGGTATGAGAGTAGAAGTTGGAAACGTGAAGGCGGTAGCACCACAGGAGCATGGAGATTTAGTAACAGTACTTGAGGATGAATCAACGGACACAATTCACGGTGGGGTATTGTATGAGAAAGAAAATGCAAATCCGAACAGAATTCAATTGCGACTAGAACCGAATGGCGCTGCACGTGATTTTGAAGTGGCTACAGGTGATAAATTTAAAGGGCCAATTACGGGAATCGTTGGCTATTCCTATCAAAACTTTAAAATCTATGCTTCGTTAGATGAGATAAAGGCAGCTTATGAAAAAGGAGATACAGCACCAGAGACAACGAAAATAGTAAAGGCAGAAGATAAGTTAACAATTGCCTCGTATAATTTGGAGAACTTCTCTAATAACAAAACTTCTACAACTGATGATAAAGCGAGAAAACTAGCAAGAGCAATTGGTATTGATATGGGTAGCCCTGATATTGTTGGTGTAACAGAGGTTCAGGATAATAATGGGCCATCTGCGGGTGATTCAAAAGCAGATCAAAGTTATAAAAGATTAATTGACGCTATTAAAGGTGTCGGTGGTGTCGAGTATCAGTATGTTAATATCGATCCAATTAACAATCAAGATGGTGGAGCACCGGACGCTAATATTCGAGTTGGCTTCCTTTATAATCCAAAGCGAGTTAAGCTGAATGAAGGTATGCCATCAGGAGATGCTACAACAGCAGTTGGCTATAAAGATGGGAAATTAACATTGAACCCTGGCCGAATTGATCCGGCAAATGAAGCGTTTAATAGTAGCCGCAAACCTTTAGCTGCACAATTTGAATTTCAAGGTGAAGATGTAATTGTTATCGCAAATCATTGGAATTCTAAAAATGGAGATACTCCTTTATTTGGTGCAATTCAGCCGCCAAAGTATGGAAGTGAAGGGCAACGTAAAAAAATCGCCAACATTGTTTATAATTTTGTTGAGGACGTTAAATCAAAAAATCCGGATGCAAATATTGTTTCTTTAGGTGATTTTAATGATTACCAATTCGCTGATGCACTTAAAATCCATGAAGGTCAATTGATGACAAATATGATTAATAAAGTGGATGCTTCGGATCGTTACACATATGTTTATCAGGGGAACTCACAAGTATTAGACCATATTTTAGTGTCAAACAATTTGGCAGAAAAAACAGATGTCGATATCCTTCATATTAACGCTGATTTCACGGACATGGCTGGTCGTGCAAGTGACCATGATCCTGTAATGGTACAAATCGATGTTAAGAAAGGTTCAACTGTTGAACCGATTCTGCCTGAAATAGTATATGACTATAAGAACTTCAAAACAAACAAATTGACAATAAATAAACCTAGTGTGGCAGTACATTTAGATGCTCAATCTGTTATTCCAAAAGGTGTTTTCCTAAAAGGGGCCTATGCGGAACTACATGGAGAAGGCTTTAAGACGACTGATGTTTTCCTTAGTCCAGCTAAAGCAGGGATGATTATCGACCTTAAAGGCAATAGCGTGAAAACACTCACAATTGAAGGTCCAAATGTCAGTGAAATAAGAGGCGCTGAAAATATAGATATACAATCGATAATCTATAAAAAGGGCGCAGCTCCTGAACAAATTAAATTTACAAATTCGAAGGGGGATCCCATTGTGGATCCTTCTTTGCCTTCAGAAAACAAACAACCAATCATTAAAAATCCGATTTCAAACAAAACTGTAGCTGTTGGAGAGGAAATTCGAATTGATTTAACAGATCATTTTTACGATCCTGATGGTGATAAACTTTCATTTACGGCTACAAAGGGTACTATAAGTGGAAAATTATTAACACTCAATTTAGATGAGGGTAGTCATATTGTTGGCGTTACAGCATCTGATGGCAAGAAAAGTGTCACGACAAGCTTCAGCGTGACAGTAATAGCTAATGATTATTATGCAGGCGCATATAACAAGGAAGGTCAAGCACTAAAAAGGGCTCTTCATGATATCATTTCTGAACAAAAGGTACTTTCTTATGATGATGTTTGGGATGCTTTAAAGTATACAGATGAAGATCCTAATAATCCGAATAATGTCATTTTATTTTACTCTGGGAAATCTAGTCCAAAAACAAACAGTGGCGGCAATGTAGGAAACTGGAACCGAGAGCATACGTGGGCAAAATCACACGGAAACTTTGGGACAAGCAAAGGACCCGGAACAGATATCCATCATTTACGCGCAACCGATGTACAAGTTAATAGTTCAAGAGGAAATTTAGACTTTGACAATGGGGGTAGTCCAGTCGCTGGTTGTAATGGCTGCTTTAAAGATTCAGATTCATTCGAACCACCTAATCGCGTAAAAGGTGATGTGGCACGTATACTATTATATATGGCAACTCGTTATGAACCTGGAGATAAGATTGATCTTGAATTAAACGATAAAGTCAATAATGGAACAGCCCTCTATCACGGTAAACTCTCTGTTCTTTTAAAATGGCACAAGCAAGATCCTGTAGATGAATATGAAAAACGAAGAAATGAAAGAATTTACGATATCCAAGGCAATCGAAATCCGTTTATAGACCATCCAGAATGGGTGGAGAAAATTTGGTGATGGAAAGTTCCGATAATGCAGTGACCTTAGACTTTCGATATTACTTTCTTCTTTATGAATAGAGAAGAGTACACAAAACGCCACTTCAAAGTTAAGTGGCGTTTGTGATTTATAATGTTCATTTCAAACTAATTTTCGTAGTTCTCTTTAGGGTTTTGAATGCTTATTCTTTTCAAAAGTGCATTTTCAGTAGGTCCATCGAATTCAGCATGGAATACTACATTATCAACATAATTTATCATTTTTAATGATACCTATAGTCGTATCTAAATATCTACATATTTTATGAAAAATACCAATTTAGGGAGGATAATCTATATGTTTACTAGAAAAAGTATTTATCAGTTCATAAAGGAGATGTTGAAGATGAGACCATGGAAGTCTAATGAAGAGATTGAAGTTATATTTGATGAATCACAAAGACATAGATTATTTTTTTGTTGTGAATGGGATAGTGATTTGCCATTATGTCTTTTTATCATGTTGAATCCAAGTTTAGCGGATATGGAAAAGTGTGATCGAACATTGGATAAATGTATTAAGATTGCTAAAAGTAATTCTTTTGGTTCTATTGGCGTTGTTAATTTGTTTTCACTACGCTCTAAAGATCCGGAAGATTTATTAAAAGAGGAATTACGGACTCATCCTGAAAATATAGAGTATGTAAAAAGAGCGATTGATGATGCCAAAATTATTGTAGCTGCATGGGGAGAAAAAGGAGCGTGGTTTAATGCAACTTATCCAGTTTTGAAATATTCAGAAGATGTAGGTAGAGATTTACACTATCTTAATCTAAACAGATATGGTATGCCACAACATCCACTTTTCTTAAAATCAGATACGACTTTAAAAAAGTATAAATTTAGAGATGAGAGTTTAGCCTTTTAAGATTAGTATTTAAAATAGGAAAGATAAGCTTTAACATCAATAAGCTTATCCAACAATAAATATGGAATAGTAGGAAAAATCTACGTAGAATTCTACGAGGAGAGCAACACAGGCAACACCTATAGTCCGCTTACTCTTTTCAACTCAGCCTCATGCTGGACCGAGCGGGCTAATAGTAATTCAATAATGCGGTGCTGGCTTGAATAGCTACAAGTCGGTTTACTTTTTCGTTCGTTTCAAGAAAAGCTTATTTGATTTGCTGCTGCTCAAAGCCTCTTATTTCAAGACGACTTTCTACTGACTCAAAACGATTCATGGCGATTTTTAATTGAATCAAGACGTTGATTGATTTGCTTTAATTCGCTTAAAACTTCCTCCAACGACGATTTCATCTCTCTATTAAATATATCTATTTTGCTAATCTATCTCTTTTTAATATAATCCCCTCATTATAGCATAGATAACAAGTATCTCCATTGCATTGATCGACAAACTATGACAGACTTAAATGAGATATAATAGTTTTAGGAGAATGTTTAGTGATCAAAGAGTGGGATTTACTGCGTGTGGTGGCGTGTTTGTCTATCTTATTATTACACACCTCTTCATGGATTATTATGGAGGTAGGTGTAGAGCCAGAGCAGTCGTTTTATCTGTTTTTACGGATTGCGCTCTGTTATGCAACGCCGACGTTTATTTTGTTGTCTATTTTAATTTTGGCGAATCGTTATCAGGTTAAAATACCGAATAACTTTTGGCCGAATAGAATTCAATATATCTTTCTGCCATATTTAATGTGGGCCATACTTGATTCTGTAATTGTAGAGATAATTTATCACAATGGCTTAGTATGGGAAAAGTTTGTCAGTAATGTTGTTTACGGTGGGTTTGTAGGCTGGTTTGTTGTGGTTATGATGCAGTTATATGTAGTCTTTACGTTGATGAAGCGTTTTAAATGGTCTATGGCTTGGTTTTTACCGTTATGTGTGCTGATTATGTTAATCCATAATTCATTGATTGCCTTGCCATATCCATTTTTTGAAGAGAATGATCTCATGTTGCGTTTACTCTTTACGGGCTGGCTTGGTTATTTTGCGATAGCATATGCGATGGGTGTGTATTATACGCAGATTGCTGCGCTTGCGAAAAAGTATCGTTACGCGATGGTTGTGTTGTTCGTGTTATCTGCTATCTTTTTATATATCCGTCTGCAGCTCGGTTATACAGAGACGCATTCGAGACGACTTGATTTAATACCGCTTGTTATAAGTATCGCCTTGTTGGTAATTGCCTGGGGGCAGTCGCTACCTTATACGAAAACGGTTCAATTGCTAAGTCGATATGCGTTTATGATCTATCTCATTCATTGGGAGGTTCTGCGGATATCAACAGGATGGTTTGTGGATCATTTTAATAGTACGCTTGTGCGAGTGCCATTGCTAATGTTGTGGGCGCTAATCGTTTGTATTACGGTGACGAAGTTAATTTCGATGCTTCCATTTAGTCAGTTTGTAATTGGGAGAATAAAAAAGCGTACCGCATAGGAAAAGCAGTGATTTCTTTAATTATAGAAATCACTGCTTTTTTTGTTTCACCGGTAGCAAATAGGGAAGCACCGCTAGGGATAGAAGTATCGCCGATAGCATCTACCATTCCGCAGTTTCAATAGATTCACGAATATGGCATACGATACGAGGCATACGTTCCAACCATTTTAATAAGCCCCATTTTCAAAGCAAATTAATATAATAAAAACCCCATGCTATAAATGTCCAGCACGCCCCGTGTTAAAAGCCCGTGAAGCAAGAATAGCTGATACCTTCAAGAAGATCGCTGATAAAAAGCATAGAATCGCTGATAACCTTAAGAAAACCGCTGATAAAAGGCTAGAATCGCCGATACCCCCTTAGAAGATCGCTAATAAAGAGCTTAGAATCGCTAAAAAGCTATGACAACGATAATCTCAAAAAAATTGCTGATAAAATACCAAATATTGATAGAATAACTGCAATTGCTGATTAAAAAGTGCCAATTCATAAGTCAATTTCTGAACGAAAAATGGCTTATGTAATATACCAAAAACTAATAATATATAAAATTTATGGAAAAATATAATAGAATATAGGAAATACAAGAATAAATTACCTACTTAATTGTGACATGAGTTCACGAATTGTTCACAATGGTTTTTAATCAATTATTGCTTGAAAGTCGAAAATTGTAGAAATTTGGATGGTAAAAATGACATGGGTAATATGGTATATTTTCCTTGTGGCAGTAAGGTTTGTCTGTTAATTTTCAGGATGGTAGTGATAACAATATTTGTACAAATTATGGTTTAAAAACCTTTGTAACTAAATCATTACCACAATTTTCATTCCAGGTATTTCATTTTGAAATTTATCATCTCGTACTCTTATAATGAAGTCGTAGCCACGAATATTGGCTAATTTATCTAGGAGGTAATTTCATATGAAACAAAAATATAGTAAATGGGTTGTAGGCGCAGCATCAGCAGCCCTAGTAGCATCAGCAATCGTACCAGCAGCAAGCGCAGCAAGCTTTTCTGATATTAAAGATAATGACCATGAGGACGCTATCTTAGCATTAGCAGACGCTAAAATCGTAGCAGGTTACCCAGACGGCACATTCAGACCGGATGCTGTAGTTACTCGTGGTAATGTAACTAAATTCTTAGGAAAATGGTTAGTTTCAGAAAATTACGAAATTCCTGCAGACTATGCAACAAAAGCTCGTTTCACTGATTTACCAACATCAACATCTGACAAAGAGTTATTACAATATGCAGCACTTGTTAAAGATGCTGGCGTATTCAAAGGTTCAAATAACCAATTAATGCAAGCTAATAACATGAGCCGTGAGCAAATGGCAGTTGTTTTAGTACGTGCTATCAAAACTGTTTATAACATAGATTTAGTAGCTGATTACAAAGATGCTGACTTCGAATCTGTTATCACTGATTTAGACAAAGCTACAGCTACAGAAAATCGCGAAGCAATCATAGCGTTAGAATATGCTGGTATTACAAACGTTAAAACTATACAACAGTTCAATCCTAAAAACTCAGTAACGCGCGGTCAATTTGCATCATTCTTACACCGTACAATTACTATGGGTGAACAAGCATCTTTAACTGTTAAAGAAGTTAAAGTTGTAGATGCAACAACATTAGAAGTAACACTTTCTGATGACAAAAAACACACGGTAACATTACCAACTCCACTTCCAGAAAACAAAGAAACTAAAGTAGAGTTCGTTATCGATGGCAAAACTTATTCTGCTGAAGTTACATATGTAACTGCGGTAAAAGTAAAATCTGTTGATGCAGTAAATGCAAAAACTTTAGCTGTAACATTCAATAAACCAGTTGAAACTGAAAAAGCTAAATTTGAGCTTAAAAAAGATGGCTTCAAATCTAACTTCTCTTCTATTACATGGAACGAAGATAAAACAGTTGCAACAATTGAATTAACAAGCAAAATTACAAAAGGTGAATTCACTGTAAACGTAACTGGTCTTACAGATGAAGCACTAACTGGTTCTGTGAAAACAGAAGACGAAAAAGTTTCTTCTATTGAAATCCTTGGTGAAGTAGCTCCATTAATCGACAATACAAATACAGCTACAATCGGTTACCAAATTAAAAACCAATACGGTGAAGATATTACAAAATTAAACGCTTCATCATTAACAGTTTCTGCAGCAGGCGCTAAGGCAGATCCAAATGCGAACGGCTCTATTACAATCACTAAAGATGGCCTTAAAGAAGGCGACAAAGTAGTACTTACAGTGATCCATGGTGCAACTGCAACTACAACAACACAAACTGTAACAGTTTCTGCAAAAACTGTAGCATCTGACGTAACAATTGGTGCTCTTTACAACAAAGATGGCAAAACTTTAACTGAAGATACTGCTTTAGCAAAAGATAAATTCTATCTTCCTGTTACTGTAAAAGACCAATACGGTAAAGAAATTACTGACGTAAAACGTCTAAAAGATGAAGTTCTAGTAACAAATACAAACCAAGCTGTTGCAACATTCGGTGAATTTGAAAAACAAACAATTGAAGGCAAAGATGTAGTTGTTCTTCCAGTTGAGAATATTGTGGCAACTGGTGAAACAAACGTAATTGTTATCGCTAAAGCAACTGGTAAAAATGGACAAGCGACAGTGAAAGTTGCTGAAGGTGTACGTGCTGATTCAGTTACATTAGGCGCACCAACAAAAGTTGTTACTGCTGAAGCAGACATCCTATTCCCATTATTTGTTTCAGACAAACAAGGTAATTCAATTAAGGATACTACTGTATTAAATGGTACTAAAGGTATCTCTATTACTGGTGGATCTTTAGTAGAAAAAGATGGCGAGCTTTATGCAAAAGTAGTAGGCGCTAACGTAAAAGAAAACACACCAGTAACTGTTGTTGTAACATCTTCAACTGGTAAAGTTGCAACTCAAACAGTTATTCCTAAATCTACAACTGCACCAAAAGTAATCACTGGCTTAAATAGCAAAGTGAGCACAGCTATCCGTGAAATTGCTGGTGAAAAAGTAGAAATCACTGCAAAAGACATCGTAGTTGAAGATCAATTCGGTCAAGTTATTTCAACTGATGAGCTTCTTGCAAAACTTGCAACAGCAAAATACACAATCGAAGCATCTACAGATGAAAATGCACCATTCGAAGTAACAGGTAAAATCGGTGCTGCTGACAACAAAATTACAGTAGCATACAAAGCAGGCGCTACTAAAACAACTGCTAATGTAACATTCAAACTTGTAAAAGAGGGTAATACTGCAATTGAAGCAAGCACTTACTCTAAACAATTCTCAGTTGTAAAAGATAGCTCATTCACTTCTTATAATGTAGAAGATATTAAACCTATCTACGTAACTGAAAAAGAAGCTGGTAAAGCAGATTTAGTAATTCCGGATAAGTATGGCAAAGACATCGTAGTGAAAGCAGTAACTGCTAATGGTGGAGAAGTTACACTTAAAGCAGGTTCTGACTACACAGTAAAATCTGCAGTTCTTACAAACGTTGCAGATGGTAATATTACTACTGATGATGCAGCTAAAGTAGAATTCGATAAAGATGCTAAAACTGCAACTGCAAAAGTAACAATCACAATCAATGCTACTGGTGAAGAAATCGTGAAAGAAGTAACACTCTCTAAAGCTGCTCCTAAAGTAGAAAAAGTAGCTGTAGTAGAAGATGGTAAAGCTCAACAATACATTAATGGTGACGCTGTTAACTTCGTAACAACTTCTTCTTACAATGTAGCTGCTGACTTCGACTTAGATGCATTCTTCAAATTAACTGACGTAGTTGTTACTGACCAATACGGCGTAATGGCAACTGTTGCTGAAGCTGATGCTACTGGCGTAGTTAAAGGCCAAGCTGTATTTAACGGTGTTCCAACTGCTGCTGCAACACTAACTTTATCTAAAGTTTCTGGTGAAGTAGTATTCAGCAATAACGGTACAGCTACAGCATCTGCTACAGGTAAAGCTGGAGACGTATTCAATGCTCGTGTAAACATTGGTGGTCAAAGCGCAACTCCTGTAAAAGTTACAGCTAAACAAGACTTCAAAAACTAAGAAATATTTTTTAAACAGTGGAGGTTCGAGTTAAATCGAACTCTCCGCTGTTTTTTTACTTATGAGGAAAATTAAGACGATGGTTAGATGAGCAGGGGTAATGGATAAAAGAGTGATAACGACGGAAAAAGAGGGAGAATGAGGGAAAGAAAAGTCGTAACGCTAAATAAAATCACAAAAATGTCAAATATATCTCGAACCGATGAACTTGGTAGTCAATAGATGAGACTTCACACAGTGCCTCACCCTAACATTCGATAGAAAAAAGAAACTCTTCATAATTGAAGATTATGAAATATTTGGATTCCCTTATACGTATTATAATAGTATGATAGACAAAATATGTTAAGGGGTTGAGCTGGTGATGAAGAAGCATACTTTATTTCAAGGGACAATAGTTGCTGCATTAGCGACAAGTGCGATTGTAGTAGTACCAACTGCACAGGCAACAGATAAATTTTCTGATGTTGATTACACGAAGGAATATGGTGTAGCGGTAAAGGATTTAGCTGAACGCGGAATTATTAAAGGTTATGCTGATGGCACGTTTAAGCCATTCGTTGATGTGACGCGTGGACAGGCTTCGAAGATTTTAGCAGGTCTTCTAGGGCTGGATACTAAAAATGTAATGGACCCACAATTTACAGATGTAAAACCGAGCGATGAATATTATGGGGCCATAGCAGCCTTAGAAAGTGAAGGGATTGTCTCAGGGTTTGCTGACGGATCCTTCGGTGTCAATCAAGCGATTACACGTGAACAATTAGCGCGAATGCTAACAACGGCATATCATTTAGAATCTACTATTGGTCGGACATTACCATTTAAGGATATTGTAAAATATTCAGATGCTTATTACGCAGTCGCTCCATTGTTTGAGAATAATATAACGAAGGGGATTACACCAACTACTTTTGGTTTAAAAGAGACTGTCAATCGTTCGCAGCTTGCGTTATTTATTCATCGTCTTGAAGCTATGCAGGCTAAACGAGTGACCCAAACATTTACTGCACAGGAGTTTAATTCAACTAATATTGATGCTTATTCTAACGATAATCTAACGCCAGATGGAGAGCATGAATTCTTCCGTATTCTTCGAACAAATAACGATATGAAGATAGAGGCGTTACAAGAGGGATCGGGCTATTTCATGCTGGTTGGCTACAATATTGATCATGATGAAAATTATGAAATCGTCGAAATGCAAAAATATAAAATTGATGTAACAAAAGTAGATGGAAAATTACAAATTAACTGCCAACCAACAGATGAAGTGACACCTGGCTCAGCACTGATTTTTGAGCAAGATTTAGGCTTTGATCCGAAAAATATTCAGCTAACTACAGCTGCTGGACAAGCGGTTAGTGATAAAGTTTTCAGCTATAAGCCATATAAATTTGATGGCTGGGATGAACAATCGATTCCTAAGGGCGGTAACTATGTGCTGTCGTTATTGCAAGCAGGTGACTATATTGCGACTTTCTCTGATAATAAAGGACATTCGGTACGTGTAGGTATCCATGCAGAATCTGATGGCTATGGATTGTATTCAACATCAGCGATTGAAAAAAGCAGTGCGTTCATTCCAAAAAGTGAAATTGGCTTTAAGGTGAAAGATTTCAAAATTGAGCAATACACAGGTGCAATGCATGATCATAAAATAGTTGATGTCGAGCTTTCAGCAGATGGTGTCACTGTAAAAAGAGTCGGAAAAGGTAATTCTGCTTTTTCTGTCCGTCTGAATGGAGAAAATGGTGAGAAACTATATGTACATGGCATGATCCATGAGGTAAGTGGTATAGCAGCAATGAACTATGAACTAGTGACACAAGAACAAATGGAGAATTCATCATTTAATTAAGAAACCGGTAGAAAAGACAACATCGCTGATAAAACCAGATAAATCGCTGATAAACATCAGAGAATCGCTGATAAAACCAGATAAATCGCTGATAAACATCAGAGAATCGCTGATAAAACCAGATAAATCGCTGATAAACATCAAAGAATCACTGATAAAACCAGATAAATCGCTGATAAACATCAAAGAATCACTGATAAAACCAGATAAATCGCTGGTTAACATCAAAAAGACGCTAACAGCACAAAAGCCTCCCCAATTGGGGAGGCTTTTGTATACTAAAAGACAATATATTTTACGTAGTCTTTCCAACCAATCTCTTTAAAATTTCGCCACTCGATTTTTTTAAGAGGTATTGAACGGAAGGAGCGAGCTAAAATATTGCGTTGTTCATTTGCAATAATAGGTGTCCCAGCATCCATATAGCCTGTAAAGATCGTAGAATCTGCCGTTTTAAAGGCAACCTCGATATCCTCAAGGCGTATTTTACCATTTGCATCAATCGTATAAACGCTATGTTTATTATTCTTTCCAGCCTTCACCCATGCGGATTTCACCTTAAGCGCGTTGGATGCCTGATTTACGGTAATAGAAGCTTTACCGACAGTTGAAAATGGAATGTTTTCTAGTATGTCATCTTGATGCAGTATTACCTCATAGCTTGTAGGTTTTGGTAGCTTTGCAGACTTAGCTAGTTCATTTGCCCAAAGGGATTCCTTATTTGCTGGTATCATTTGTTTTTGAAAGACAATACCAGATAGATCATCGTCGTTATGCGGCAGTTTAAAACTAACGGTTTGTCCATCTTCAACCTTTTGCCATTCATCCTCGGATAAGTAGGCAAGCATAGACTTTTCAGATGAATAGATTTCAAATGTTACCGCACCAGCTTCTTCAGTGATTTTTGAGATTACACCATCTACTGGGCAAATAACACCTTGGCGCGCTTTAATTTGGCCAATTTGTGCATCCATTAAAGCTATTTGACGATTGGTCTCTGCAATATGACGGTTCAGTATTGCCACTGCAGTTGATGGAGAAGCTTGCTGACCTAATTCAAATTTAACAGAGACATTTAATTTCTCACTAATTTGGTCGGTATTAATAGAGCTTTTTGGGTCATTGCCTCCACCGTATTCAGATTCTATATCCGCTAAAGCAGATTCTAAATCACTTAATTCAGTTTCGTAAGCAGTGCGTTCAGCCTCAAGCTTTGCTAATTCACCGTCAACTTCCTCTGTTTTGTAGGTAGCTAGTAAATCATTGGCATGTACTTCCTGTCCACGTGTTACATCTATTGCAGCAAGATTTTTCGCATCTGCTGAAATCGTATAGGTTTGTGTTGGTGCAACAATCGCATCCTTTTCAACCGTTTCTACACGATCACTAGGTGTAGCTCTTTGGAATTCATTGATAAAGTAGGATCTTGCTACTTTACTATCATCCTTAAATACAAAATAAGCATTTACACCAATTAATAACGCTATCACAATAATACTTAAACTTGTCCAAGGTCTGGATTTAATAAAGCGCATCATCCTAACCCCCTTGTAATCCATTCTTGTAGTGGTAACACACTAATCATTCCGATAAAAATAGCCATTACTACATAAAGACCAATAATTTTTGCTAATAATGCCTTTCGATCTGACCACTCCTCCCATTTTGAAAGGAACGTGTATTGTACAATAATTGTTAATACAGTTGCTACGGTTAGTTGGTTGATAGCAAATAGTACATAATCATTATCAATTACTTGCTGAGCTATAGGTGCAAGTGAGAAGAACGAGAAGTTAGTAGTGTAACCAACAGCATAAAATACAGCAAATAAAATTGTCTTTTCAATAAGTAAAAATACCATTACATAAAGTTGTACCTTCTGAATCCATTTGTAAGGAATGTCTGTTAATAGATGTAACAAGTATGTAACGCCATAATAATGGAAGCAATAATAGATAACTCCCCAGGCAATAACCCCAACCATTGATAATAAACGGGCTGTATAGTATTCAGTTGGATGATTCGATGCAAATAAGGTTGTTAAGCTTTCAGTACCCATGCCCCAAAACTCACGAACGGCGAATAGAAGCAAAAAGAGTATAAAAACGGCGAAGGATCGCTTTTTATATCCTCTTAGTTCTCCTTGCTCAACAGCTTGTGTAAAATAAGTGGGATGCACTAAGCTGTGCCAAAATTTATATTGATAAAACATATATAGCTCCCTTTCTCGTAAATTAAATCGTAAAGTTGTAGTATACATCTAATTACTGGAAAATAATATAGTAGAAATGCTGAGTTTTTCATGGATTTCCCTCGAAAAAGAGAAAATTTAATCGTTATTTTAGACAATTATACAAAGCTTTTATTCGCTAGTTTGAGTAATGTTTTCAACAAAATATTTTCTGGAAAATATAAGGTGCAAGTATATATAGAGTAGCGCTTTCAACAGACGAGCGCTGTTTCCTCTAAGCTTCGTTTTTACACGATAACTGTCGTCAGCGGCACATATTCTTTTAGGTAGTAAATTTGTTCGTCTAAAGTCTATAGCATTTTTACTCGCAATTAGTCATCTTTTGCCAAAATTTCTTCCAGAACAATGCACATAATTCAATTATATAGTATCCTAACAATAACTTCCTATAAAAAGACTATTCACTCTAAAAAATATTTCTGTTAGTGAAGAGGATAAGCTTCTTTAATAGATTAGCTTGAAATAGGATAAAATGCACCGATACAAAAGGTAGCAAATTAGAAATAAATGATACATATCTATTTACCTATATAAAAGAAAGGGTGGGCATTTTGAAGAAACAAATACAGATTGGTGTAATAACAAGTCTATTACTAACTCCGACGGCGATTGCCAATGCTCAAGAAGGTCAACCTCAAACAATCTCTCAGGAAAATCAAGTAGCTAATGTGAATATAGCAGCAACAAATGCAAACGCTAAATCACAAACTATTGCACAATATGGAAAACTATCTGAAAAATCGACAACGACAGAAATGGCTGCTGCCAAAAGAGATTTAGCATTTTTAAGCGATAATTTTGACATTGATGAAATCGAATTTATTACAGCTAAATACAACTATATAGAAAAACAAATAATTTTATTAAGCGATCTTAAGAACATTGGTACAAGTATTAAGGGTATCTCTTATACTAGTAAAACTTTCATTAAGGATGTTAATGATGCATGGAATAGATATCAGACATTTTTAGGTGCAACGGATGCTGATAAAACTTATTTATATGTTCAACAAACATTTAAAGGTGCTGTTAATACTGCAACCAACAATAAGGCTAGAGCTATAGTTAAAGATGTTACGGGTAAATCCCTCCAATATGATTTTGAAGGGGCTGCACTCATTGCTTATTTCAAAAGTAACGGGGCAGATATTGCGAAACTTTTAAAAATGGTTGATGATGCAACTGTAGTAGACAAAACAGTTAAACAATTAGAAACTCTTGTATTAACCCTAAGTAATCCAAATTCTGATGCTACTAAAATTAAGGAAATTACAGATGGCATAACGACTGAACTGAACAAGCTCACAGCTGACCAAAAGAAAATTGTTATAGCGCATAATCCAAATAGTGCAGCGGTTACACCATACAAAAAATATACAGAAGTGTTAGCCAACCAATCTACAGCTGATAAAGTAATTGCGCTAGTGGAAAAGTTAGACCCAACTGCAAAGGATTATACTACAAAAGCGAAGGCTGCTAATACTGCTTACTTAAAGCTAGATCCTGCAAAACGTGAATATGTGAAAAACTATAAATCGTTGAAGGATCAAGTAGAGGCGATGGATATTGTGACACGCATCATGGCTTTGAACCCATCGCAAAAAACATATACGGAAGTAGTGACACAGTTAACTGCAGATTATGGGAAACTATCATCTAACGGGCAACAACTTGTAACGAATTATCCTGCTCTTCAAACCGCGAATGGCTATATTACAACAGCTAAAGATTTCGACAATCGTGTTATCGCTTTAGCTAGTGAGCCAGATACTACGTTTGTAGGGAAAGTAGCAGCGATGTCTGCAGAATATAAAACGATGGATAAAAATGCGAAAAAATTAGTAACACAATCGAAGACATTAACAACTTATGAAAAAAATAATGCCAATGTTGTGAAGGTTATTAATGCAATTGCAGCTTTAAATCCAGCAAATAAGGATTATACAAAAAAGGTTTTGGCAGCACGTAAGGCATATAATGCATTAGACTCTGCCTCACAAAAACGCGTAACAAACTACAATCAGCTAACAGCAGTTGAGGATGTTGCTACATTAATAGGCTTGATTGAAACATTGAAACCGACAAGTAAAACATTTTTAAATGATTTAGATTCTGCGCGCAAAAATTACGATGCATTACCACCAGAAAAGCAAAAAGTTGTCGTAAACTATGAAAAGCTTGTCACAGCTGAGACTGAGCTGAAATCTGCACATACGGTTATTGCATTAATAGATGCGGCAGTGCCTAATGATCCAGATTATTTAACGAAGCTTATGAATGCTCGCGTTGCTTACGATAAACTAAATTCAGGACAGAAAAAGCTTGTTTCTAATGTGAAGGTGTTAACAGATCGTGAAAAAGAAGTAAAAGCAATTTTAAATACTATGGTGCAAATCGATGGAATAGAGCCGGGCACAAGTAAATTTGTCAGCCAAGTAAATTCAGCGCGAAAAGCGTACGATAAGCTGACAAAAGACCAAAAGCTATATGTCAAAAATATTGCTATTTTACAAAGCTATGAGCCAACTGCTAAAGTGATTGAATTAATAGGCAAGTTAAAGCCTTCTAGTAAAACGTTCAATGCAGATACAGTACAAGCTCGAGCACTATACGATGCTCTAAGTAAGGACATGCAGCAATATGTGACAAACTACAATTTATTACAAGCTGCTGAAGCAAGCATCTTAGGTGCAGGAAATGTACAGCGTATGATTGATGAGCTTCCGACTGTCCCGGTAAATCAATATATTAAAC
Organism: Lysinibacillus sp. NPDC086135; assembly: GCF_044746345.1. Taxonomy (NCBI): domain Bacteria; kingdom Bacillati; phylum Bacillota; class Bacilli; order Caryophanales; family Bacillaceae; genus Lysinibacillus; species Lysinibacillus sp. NPDC086135. The sequence goes on from NZ_JBIVCA010000007.1 coordinate 125,067, forward strand.
GTATTGAAGAGATACGTGCAGCATATAATGCATTACCAAAAGATCAACAATATGCAGTTGAAAACTATAAAACATTGCAAGAGCAAGAAAAAATTATTAAGCCTGTCATTAGTGTTGTCAATGAGATTGATAAACTGATGACATCGAAAAATATGGACAGCCAATATCAAAAGGTGTTAAAAGCATATGATAATCTTACTGCCACTCAACGTAGATATGTTTATAACGAGCAGCTACTTCTTTCATTAGATAACGTTATTAAAGTTTATCAAAGTATTGCAGCCTTAAAGCCAAGCGACAAATTGTATTTTGGTATGATAGAATCTGTACGAAAAGATTACGATAGCTTAAGTACTGTAGATAAGCAAAGAGTATCTAATTACAATATTTTGCTTGAAGCTGAGAAAAATATGAGTGAAGTAAAGAAAATTGTTGGGATTATAGCTGGTCTTAATCCGGCTTCTAGCACATATATTCAAGATGTAGCGAATGCTTCTGCTGCATATAAAGCATTAGATTCTAAAGTAAAAGGACAAGTTCTTAACTACGATGCTTTAAAGAAAGCAGAAAAAGATGTAACAGCAGTGTTAAAAGTGGTGAATGCGATTGGTGAGCTGGACCCAGACGCTAAAACGTTTGAAAAGAAAGTACTGGCTGCACAAAAACTATACGACGCACTTACTCTTGAGCAGCAGGATTTAGTATATAATTATCGTATTTTACAAGATCACTTAAAAACATTAGGTCTAATATAAGGAGAGAGGGCAGGTCCCTCTTTTCTTTCTTTATAATAAGGAAAGGAAGCGTTCATTTGTCGACTAAGAAGGTACATAAAACATGGGCTATTGCAACCGCGGCACTAGTTGTTCCCTGTGTTGCAGCCATGCCTGCGGAAGCAGCTGCAATGCCATTTACAGATATAAAAAATAGCGGAAGTGAAGTTGAACTTTACAAGACAGTTAGTGAATTATATAGCCAGGGAATTGTATTTGGGACAACATCGACTACGTTTAGTCCTTATCAAAATTTAACACGAGGGGAAGCGGCATACTTTTTGGCTGAAGCTCTAAAATTGGAGACAAAAAATGTAGTAAATCCTGGCTTCGGTGATGTACCGACCTCTCATAAATATTACGGGCATATTGCCGCGCTTGCTGAAAAGGGTATTATTCAAAAAGGTACAAATTATAATCCAGATCATTTTATGAATCGAAGTCAAATGGCAAAGATATTGACAATCGGCTTTAATTTACAGCAGGCAACAACATTATCTGCACCTTTTTTAGATTTTACAAAAGAAAATGAAACTAATAGGTATATTCAAACGTTATTAAATTATGGGATTACACAAGGAACTAGTGCGACTACATTTTCACCTTATACAGATGTTCGACGCGGTCAAATGGCTTTATTCCTATACCGCACTTTGCAAAAAACTGAAGACAATTTCTATATTATTAGCGTTGAATAAATGGGAAAACTCACTTTTAAGTTATTTTCAATCTTAGAGTGGTTTTTTTGAAACACTAAAGGTAAAATTAGGTAATAATGGAATATAGGTGTCGCATCAACCAAAGTTGGGTGTGAGGACCGGTCGGCTTTTAAACTGCATTAGAATGGTGACAGTGCTTTTATTCCCCATGAGGGAAATCAAACATAAGTATAGTGAATTGGATACGATCCCTAATTTGGTCGTTAGGAAAACATGTGGTGGGGAATTTGTGCCATTAGAGTACTATACATAATTAAACGAAGGAGGAGATAGCTATGTTTAAAAAAGTATCTAGTGTTGTTGGTATGTCTCTTATTTTGCTGACTACATCATATGCTGTGCCTCTGACAAACACATCTGAAGAAGTATTGGCAGCTAATATTGCAAAAGATGTTTCACAATCACATTGGGCAAAAAGCTCAATAGAACATATGCTAGAAAAGCATTATATGACAAATTATCAGGATGGCTTCTTTAGACCAGAACAACCGATTACTAGGGCAGAGGCTGCCGCTGCAATTGCTCGTTCCATGAAGCTAAAACTGGATACCAATTACACTCCTAATTTTACGGACTTATCGGATAATCATCCGTACTATAAAGAAATTTGTGCCTTAGTGGAATTAAAGATATTACAAAATGGTGATTGCTTCAACCCTGATGCACCTTTACAACGTGCACAAATTGCCAAAATGTTAACACTCGCGTATCAAATTGAAGTCGATTCTCAAAATCATAGTAAGTTTAGCGATGTTAATGAGGGACATTGGGCAAAAGACTATATTGAATCACTTGCAGATGTTGGTGTTATTAAAGGGATTAACGCACAGCAATTTGCACCAAATCGATTGGTAACACGTGCGCAATTTGCTTCTTTGGTTGAAAGAAGTCTCGATTTTTCAACGAAGGTAACAAATCTCGAGGTAGCCTACGATTATTTATCCAAGTCTTATATTCCGACAAAATGTTTTTCACCAACCATGTCTAATGATGTAATACGTTTAGTCAACGTCGAACGACAAAAAAGAAAGCTACCCCCCCTTAACTATGATGCAGCTTTAACACAAATTGCCGTTATTAAGGCACAGGATATGGTGAATCGACATTATTTTGAGCACGAATCCCCTTACTACGGTATGCCCTGGGATTTGGCAACATTATTCGATTATCCATACACGAGCTTAGGAGAGAATATAGGAAGAAAAATTCCAACACCGGAAGCTGCCGTCAAAGCATGGATGGCTTCACCGGCACATCGTGAAAATATTTTACGAGAAAATTACACAAATACCGGGGTAGCAATTGCAGTTGATAGCAATGGATATTATTATTGGGTGCAGTTATTTTCTAGTCAATAGAATGTGCGAAGCGAAGAAGGGACCCGCGTGAAGCATGAGAATACCCTCGGGGCAAAGAATGGCAGATACTTGCGGAGTAAAGGCGAATCCCTGTGGAGCATAGGCAAATACTCGCGGGGCATAGGCCAATTAGCGGCGGAATTTCAAGTTTTAGTGGCGTTCCTTACTTGGTTAGCGGCGGAATTTCGGGTTTTAGCGGCGCAACTCACACTTTTAGCGGCCAATTTCAACATATGCCAATACTTGCGGAGCAAAGGCGAATCGTCGCAAAGCAGAGGCAAATCCCCTCGCAAAGCAAAAGAATGACCCGCGAAAGGTAATTAAATACCACGCGAGCCCTACATCATAAAACGGAAAATTGAATCGGAAATGCGCATATTTAACAACTAAAAATGGTTCATCACCAAAAGTTGTGGATGACTTTTGTTAAAACGTCTACTATGTAAATTGTTGATTGGAGTGGAGACTGGGCGACTCCTCGGGGATCAGCGATAGAGGAACGAAGGCTAAAAGCATCACATCCTGTGATAACGCCTTCGTGACCAACATCGTGTTGGCCCGAGACCCTGCAGCGCAGCGGATGTTTTCTGTGCGAAAGCGTAGCGACAGCAACACCAAAAGCGGCTCATCGGACGCCCCCAGGAAGCTCTGCTCTGCGCGAAAGCGAAGCGTCAGCGGTAATGTTTTATCTGTGCGAAAGCGAAGCGGCAGCAACAAAGCGCCCAGTCGGAACGGAAATCAACCACACGTTTTGGTGATGATCCCTAAAAATCGAAAATTCACTAAAATCTGTAATCTATTGTGACAAAGCGTAGCGAATATTACAGGAATGTTACAAAAATCCCGATTATCCATTATTTAAAACCCATATTTTAGCGCTGATAAACCACGAAACGTTGGTATATCAGTGTTTTTTTGTGCTTTAAAAACCGTTACACAATTGAAAAGTTAAAATAGCATCTTTTATGATAGTCTATTTATAGGCAAAAAAAGTTCTGAGAGGGGTATACCGAATATATGAAAAAGAAATGGTTATTACCGATTTTTGCATCTTTCATGTTATTTACAACAACTCAAATAGATAAAGCTGAAGCAGCCACAACAACTGATGTAACTGATACAGCGTCAAAATATTTAGGTGTTCCATATCTTTATGGAGGTACAACTACTAAAGGGCTCGATTGCTCAGGATATACAACTAAAGTCTTTGCAGATTTAGGTATTGAATTAAACCGTACTTCAGGCTCGCAATATCAACAAGGTACTGTGGTAGCAAAGAAGGATCTTCAAGTTGGAGATTTACTATTCTTCAATACTAGTGGTAAAGGTGTTTCGCATGTAGCTATTTACATTGGTGACGGGAAAATGATCCATTCACAAACAGGTAAAGGTGTTAGTTACTCAAATGTAGATGATCCTTATTATTGGGGTTCTCGTTACATTGGTGCTAAACGTGTAGCAACATTTGATAGTGAACAAGCAGAAGCTGTTAAAGAAGAAGTAAAGGAAGCTGCGATTGACTTTACAGTTTATGCTTCTCGTGCTGAAGTGGCAGTGCAAATTGCTAAAGCACTTAACTTGGATACATCCGATAAAAATACGAATTTTACAGACGTAAAGCCAACAAATGAACATGCTGGTGCAATTGCTGCTGTATCGAAGTTAGGTATCTTTGCTGGTGATGGTAGTGGTAAATTTAATCCATCTTCACCGATAACACGTGCTCAAATCTCGAAAGTATTAGTACAGGCCTTCGGATTAAAGCAACAAGGCAATGTTGTAACATTTGCTGATGCTCCTGCAAATCATTGGGCAAATGAATTTATTTCAATTCTTGCTTCAAATGGTATTACAGAAGGTAACGGAAATGGTAACTTCGGTTACGATGAGATATTAAAAATTTCTCAACTTCAAACATTTATTGAACGCGCACAAAAATAACAATAATAATCAAATTCCGTATTACTTAGACAAGGGCTACGTTTAAAGTAATACATTGCAAGGAAGTTCTTTTATATAATGTATAAATTGAGGAGAGTTTGCACTTGCAGACTCTCTTCTTTTTATGAAATTCACAAAAATAGGAGTGATGCCTAGAAAACAGTTGAATAGTTATGTTCGTATGATAGTTTTGTCGGTGCAATTTTGCTAAAATGAACACGAGAACAGGAAGGGAGGAAATAAGACATTGAACCTCAAGAAAGTCAGTCTTATATTATGCGTCTTATTCATATCAGCTTCTATGTTTACAATACATAGTGCCCAAGCAAGCGGTGGGTTTGTAGATGTTCCTAAAGATCAAGAAGCTTATGAAGAGATCAATTATTTAGTTAGTTTAGGTGTTATTAAAGGATATACGGAAAACGGTAAAACGTATTATAAACCTTATAATAACGTAACGCGTGGACAAGTTGCCAAGATGGCTGTAATTGCTTCAGGTAACAAACCACTAGTTGTCAATAAATCAAGCTTCTCTGATGTAACAGTAGGCACAGAGCTTTCGGGCTATGTAGAACGCGCTATACAGCTTGGACTATTTAAAACAAATACTCAGGGGCAATTCTTACCGGATAAGCCTTTAACTCGTGATGAAATGAGTTATGTATTAACAAAAGCCTTTAAACTTGATACAAGTGAATATCAAAATATCGATTCTCCTTTTGTAGATGTAGGTATTACTCATCCATATGTTACATTTGTGAATACGATATACTATAACGGTATTACAAAGGGAACGGGTCAAAATTATTATCCAAATAACAAAGTGACACGTGCGCAGTTTGCATTATTTATAGCGCGTGCAAAAAGTGAAAAGTATCGTTTAGAGCTACCAGTTAAAGGTGTAGGTGTACCTGATACAAAACAGGTCATTGGCTTAGTTTCTATAACAACTGACGGATTAAATATTCGTAAATCAAAAGATTCTTCATCTACTGCTAATATAGTAGGTACAGTAAACAAAGGTGGTAAACTATCAGTCTATGCAGTTGAAGGGGACTGGTTAAAGGTTACTTATAAAGGTGCATTTGCTTATATTCATAAAACGTATGCACAGTTTTTAGATGCTGACGGTAACGCATTAGGGAATGTCCAAAAGCAAGTTACTGCAACACAAAATTTAAATGTTTACGTAAAACCAACTTCTTCTTCGAAAGTTATAACAACAGTTAATAGCAAAACGAAATTACCAGTTTATAAGACAGTAAGTGGCTACCATCTAACTGTAGTAAACGGTATACCAGGTTATGTCGTGGCTAATAGTACAGAGGATGTTGAAGTAGAACAACCTTCTACTCCAGATCCAACTCCACCTACAGTTTCTGGTGATGTATTAGGTCGAGCGACGGTTGACAGTTTAAATATTCGCAAAGAAGCTAACTCTACTTCTACGGTATTAGGTAAGCTGAAAAAGGGCGAATATATTCAAGTAAACAGTATTAACGGTTATTGGGCACAAGTTACTTATCAAGGTCAAAAAGGGTATGTCCATAAATCATACTTAAAGCTACTAAATCAAAGTGGTAATCCATTGAAAAATCGAATTATCATTCTTGATCCCGGTCATGGTGGTAAGGACCCTGGAGCTGTTGTAGGTTCTTATTCCGAAAAAGCTATCACATTAAAAGTCGGCACACTTGTGAAGCAAAAGCTAGAGGCTGCGGGTGCCAAGGTATATATGACTCGTACAGGGGATACGTATCCTTCATTACAAGACCGCGTTGACTTTACAAATGCTAATTACGGTGAAATCTTCGTAAGTATCCATGTTAACTCAGCAGCAAATACTGCTGCACTAGGTACTGAAACATATTATGCAATTTCAACAGGTGATATGTATCAAGAAGACATTGATCTTGCGACATTTGTAAATAATCAAATCGTTAATAACTTAAATATGAAAAATCGTGGTGTCAAAGAACAGCAATACTATGTTATTCGCAACACGATTATTCCAGCTATCTTAGTTGAGCTAGGCTTCCTAACAAATAGCGAAGACCGCGGTAAAATGACGAATGATAAATATGCTGAGTTATTTGCTGATTCTATCTACAAAGGGATTTCACAATACTACGCGAAAAAATAATAAAACGGGCTACATTGTTCAATATGAACGATGTAGCTTTTTTTGTTTGGTGCTTTAAATACTATGAGCATTGGTAGACTTAAATTCTATTATTTAGAATTTAAGTTGTAACACTTTCATCTATATGATAGTTTTACCTGTGGGATTTTGTTAATATTAATGGTAGAACAAGAAGGGAGGAAATAAGACATTGTATCTCAAGAAAATTAGTCTTATATTATGCGTCCTTTTCGTTTCTGCTTCAATGTTTACAATAAATAGTGCACAAGCAAGTGGCGGTTTTGTAGATGTTACGAACAAGGATGACGCATATGAAGAAATCAATTATTTAGTAAATTTAGGTGTTATTAAAGGGTATACAGAAAAGGGCAAAACGTATTATAAACCTAACAACACCGTAACGCGTGGACAAGTTGCCAAGATGGTTGTTGTTGCTTCAGGTAACAAGCCTCTAGTTGTCACTAAATCAAACTTCTCAGATGTAGCAGTCGGCACAGAGCTTTCAGGCTATGTGGAACGTGCTGTACAGCTAGGCTTCTTTAAAACAAATATCAAGGGACAATTCTTACCAAACAAACCTTTAACTCGTGATGAAATGAGTTATGTATTAACAAAAGCGTTTAAGCTCGATACAAGCGAATATGAAAAAACCGATTCTCCTTTTGTAGACGTAGGCATTAATCATCCGTACGTTTCATATGTGAATACGATTTACTATAATGGTATTACCAAGGGAAGTAATCAAAAGTATAATCCAAATGAACAAGTGACACGTAAACAGTTTGCGTTATTTGTAGCGCGTGCGAAAGAAGAAAAATACCGTTTAGATATCCCTGTTAAAGGTGTAGCTACACCTGATTCATCACAGGTTATTGGCTTAGTTTCTTCAACAACTGACGGATTAAATATTCGTAAATCAAAAGATTCTTCATCTACTGCTAATATTGTAGGAACTGTCAATAAAGGTGGAAAACTATCAGTATATGCAGTTGAGGGAGATTGGTTAAAAGTTTCCTATAAAGATACCTTTGCTTATATTTATAAAACGTATGCACAGTTTTTAGATGCAGATGGTAACGCATTAGGAAATGTCCAAAAGCAAGTTGCGACAACACAAAATATAAATCTTTACGTAAAACCAACCTCTTCATCAAAGGTTATTTCAACTGTGAATAGTAAAGTGAATTTACCTGTTTATAAGACGATAAGTGGTTACCATCTAACTGTAGTGAATGGTGTACCAGGCTATATCGTGGCTAATAGTACAACGGACGTTGAAGTAGAAAAACCTTCTACCCCAGATCCAACTCCGACTCCAAAACCAGAGCCAAAACCAGATCCAACTCCACCAACAGTTTCTGGGGATCTATTAGGTCGAGTGACAGTTGATAATTTAAATATCCGTCAAGAAGCTAACTCTACTTCTGCGGTAGTAAGTAAGCTGAAAAAAGGCGAATATGTTCAAGTGAACAGTATTAACGGTTATTGGGCACAAGTGACTTATCAAGGTCAAAAAGGGTATGTCCATAAATCTTATATAAAGCTACTAAATCAAAGTGGTAATCCGTTGAAAGGTCGAATTATCATTCTTGATCCAGGTCACGGCGGCAAGGATCCTGGAACTGTTGTAGGGTCTAATTCCGAAAAAGCTATTACATTAAAGGTCAGCACACTTGTGAAGCAAAAGCTAGAGGCTGCAGGTGCGAAGGTATCTATCACTCGTACAGGGGATACGTATCCGTCATTACAAGACCGCGTTGACTTTACAAATGCTAATTACGGTGAAATCTTCGTAAGTATCCATGTAAACTCAGCAGCAAATACTGCTGCACTAGGTACCGAAACATATTATGCAGTGTCAACAGGTGATATGTTTAATGAAGATATTGATTTAGCGACTTTTGTAAATAATCAAATTGTTAATAACTTAAATATGAAAAATCGTGGTGTTAAAAAAGAACAATATTATGTTATTCGCAACACGATTATTCCAGCTATCTTAGTTGAGCTAGGCTTTCTAACAAATAGCGAAGACCGCGCTAAAATGACGGATGATCAATATGTTGAGTTATTCGCTGAATCTATCTACAAAGGAATTTTAGAATATTACTCAAAACAATAATAATGAAGAGCTACATCATTCAATAGTAGGCGATGTAGCTCTTTTTGTTTGATTTAACACTTTGCGCTTTAAATAGTATGATTATTGTTGAATTGAATTCTATTATTTTAAATTTTGGTATAATAATTACATATGTGTAATAGTTTTACCTAGGAAATTTTGTTAATATTAGTGGTAGAACAAGAAGGGAGGAAATAAGACATTGTATCTCAAGAAAATTAGTCTTATATTATGCGTCCTTTTCGTTTCTGCTTCAATATTTACAATACATAGTGCACAAGCAAAAGGCGGTTTTGTAGATGTTACGAACAAGGATGACGCATATGAAGAAATCAATTATTTAGTAAATTTAGGTGTTATTAAAGGGTATACAGAAAAGGGCAAAACGTATTATAAACCTAACAACACCGTAACGCGTGGACAAGTTGCCAAAATGGTTGTTGTTGCTTCAGGTAACAAGCCTCTAGTTGTCACTAAATCAAACTTCTCAGATGTAGCAGTCGGCACAGAGCTTTCAAGCTATGTGGAACGTGCTGTACAGCTAGGCTTCTTTAAAACAAATATCAAGGGACAATTCTTACCAAACAAACCTTTAACTCGTGATGAAATGAGTTATGTATTAACAAACGCGTTTAAGCTCGATATAAGTGAACATGAAAATATCGATTCTCCTTTTGTAGACGTAGGCATTAATCATCCGTATGTTTCATATGTGAATACGATTTACTATAATGGTATTACCAAGGGAAGTAATCGAAATTATAATCCAAATGAACAAGTGACACGTAAACAGTTTGCGTTATTTGTAGCGCGTGCGGAAGAAGAAAAATATCGCTTAGATATCCCTACTAAAGTTGTAGCTGTACCTGATTCATCACAGGTCATTGGCTTAGTTTCTACAACAACTGACGGATTAAATATTCGTAAATCCAAGGATTCTTCATCTACTACTAATATAGTAGGTACAGTAAACAAAGGTGGTAAACTATCAGTCTATGCAGTTGAAGGAGATTGGTTAAAAGTTTCCTATAAAGATACCTTTGCTTATATTTATAAAACGTATGCGCAGTTTTTAGATGCAGATGGTAACGCATTAGGGAATGTCCAAAAGCAAGTAGCGACAACACAAAATATTAATCTTTACGCAAAACCAACCTCTTCATCAAAGGTTATTTCACCTGTGAATAGTAAAGTGAATTTACCTGTTTATAAGACGGTAAGTGGTTACCATCTAACTGTAGTGAACGGTGTACCAGGTTATATCTTGGCTAATAGTACAGCGGACGTTGAAGTGGAAAAGCCTTCTACTCCAGATCCAACTCCACCAACAATTTCTGGGGATCTATTAGGTAGAGTGACAGTTGACAATTTAAATATTCGTAAAGAAGCTAACTCTACTTCTGCGGTAGTAAGTAAGCTAAAAAAAGGCGAATATGTTCAAGTGAACAGTATTAACGGTTATTGGGCACAAGTGACTTATCAAGGTCAAAAAGGGTATGTCCATAAATCTTATTTAAAGCTATTAAATCAAAGTGGTAATCCGTTAAAAGATCGAATTATCATTATTGACCCAGGTCATGGTGGTAGCGACGTAGGAACCCTTTACGATAAAATTTACGAAAAAGATATAACATTAAAGGTTGGTACCCTAGTAAAGGATAAACTAGAGGCGGCAGGTGCAAAAGTATTGATGCCTCGTACTGGAGATACGTTCTCTCCACCACAAAAACATGTTGATTTTTCACATGCTAACTACGGCGAAATCTTCGTTAGTATCCATGTTAACTCTGCAGCAAGTACTTCTGCACAAGGTACTGAGACATATTACGCTAAAACACCAGGTGATATGTATCAAGAAGATATTGAACTTGCGACATTTGTAAACAACCAAATTGTTAATAACTTAAATATGAAAAATCGTAAGGTCAAAGAATATAAGTACATTGTAGTTGCAAATACGAATATTCCAGCTATCTTAGTCGAGCTAGGCTTCCTATCAAATAGTGAAGACCGTGCTAAGTTGACGGATGATAAATGTCTTGAGTTATTTGCTGAATCTATCTACAAAGGAATTTTAGAATATTACTCAAAACAATAAACAAAGAGCTACAGCGATCAAAAGTAAACGCTGTAGCTCTTTTCGTTTAAGGGGGGTTGGTATTTTAGCGGCGCAAAGCACGAGTTTTGCGGCGAAATGAATACTTTTAGCGGTGCAAAACCCGGGTTTAGCGACGAAGCGAGCACTTTTAGCAGCGGAAAACATGAGTTTAGCGGCGCAACGAACTTCAACCGGCGATACCTATCCCTTAGTCGCTATTTTGAATTTGCATGAAGTGTTCTATTTACGAACTGAGCAAAGTTTTGACGTGTTACTGTACTATTTGGTTTAAATGTATTGTCGGCATAGCCTGTAGTGATGCCAAGTGAATATAAGGCTTGGACATCTTTATAATAAGCATGAGATGTCGGCACATCTAAGAAAGTATTATTTGTGTAACCTTGCAGCTTGAAGCCGTTGACAAGTGCTCGTGCCATGGCAGCGCGGGTCATTGGCTGGTGGGCATTGATTTTGCCATTTTCTACTGCAATAATACCGTAGCGTAAGCCTGTTGCTAAAACAGCATAGCCATAATCACCTGCTTTGATGTCACTTGCATTTAAGGTAGCTGAGCTTGATGCTGGAACCCCTAATGCTCGCAAAATCATTTCTGTTGCTTGTAGGCGAGTTAATGTCCCCTGTGGATTAAATTTCCCATTAGTTCCTTTCACAATGCCTAATGCATATAAGTTTTTAATATCATAATAGGCACCATTCGACGAAGATACATCTGGGAAAAATGGAGCGGAAGCAATTGTCGCTTTGTTGGAACCTTTTGCGCGCGTGAGCGTTTTAATTTCTGCAATCGTTGCAAATTTTTCATCAGCATTTTTGCGATCATCGCGCCCCTCTATAAAGGATGTACGTATCGTATATGTTCCGGCAGCTAAATTACCAGGCATAGTAATTTGATATTTTTCCACATGGGTACTAATATCTTTTTGATCGGCATTGACTGTTGTGGGATCAGCAGCAAGTCCTGGAATGTAACGTTCATGTCCAATACCAACAACTTTATCGTTTGCGTCTAAAATTTCTACTTTCAATGTACCGCGTGCAGGCACATTACCATTGTTTTTAACCGTTACAGTGGAGTAGAAAACAAATTTACCAGACGGTGCTACATAACTTTGCACCCCGTCAGAGTAAAGCGAAAGGTTATAACGGCGGGGCACATAGCCATTATGTTTTTCGGCTACCCAATTTAAAGCATGCTTCATAAATACTTGTGCATCCTTGTCACCATTAGTTGTTATATAAGCAGCACCATTTTCGTTATCCTGCCAATCCGCTTTATCATTAATATTTATATAATCATAGATTTTGAATCCAATTTGAACAACTCTGCCTTTTTCATATTCAATCGCATGGGCTGCGCCAAATTCATTTTTTTTCATTGTTTTAGGTTTGTCTGTGTAATTGTAATCTGAGAAATATAAAATAGGTGTTGCAGATCCACCTTGCCAAGGCTTCATGACTTCTACCCAATCACGATCTGTTTTTGTTAGATTAAGCTTGCTTTTGCCAAGCTCTTTTGTTGTATTTTGAATAATTGGATGAACAGTATTTCTATTGCTTATTGTAGAATTTCCTAACACAATATCGTCAATAAAACGGGAATTAAAGACTTCAGTTAAATTATCCCACTCCATTACCCAAGAATCGACATCGTAGATCAATGGAGAGAGATCCATTTGACCGAGTTTAGGGAATTTTGTAGATTCATTACGGGCTGTTTGGAAGGCAAAAATTGCACCACCACCATTTCGAACGTACATTTTGACATTTTCGCGTTGCTGATGATTCATCATGACTGTATAGGCAAAAACGATTGCATCATATTGACTTAAACTTTCTAAATTATTTAAGTCTTTCTCATAAATTTTCTCTACTTGGAAGCCTTGTTGCTGATAGAGAAGAAAAGCTTTTAGTTCCTTATTATATGTGGAGCTATAGTCAACCTTTTCAGAAATACGTTTGCCATTAAATGTTCCACCAGGGTGTGTAGTATTGGCATATTTTTCACTACTTTCAGAGAAAACGACACCGATTTTCTGTGCAGCTTTAGCTTGTGTTGGTGCTAAAAAAACTACGAGCATAAAAGAGCATGCTAAGAGTAGTGAAATGAATAATTTCTTCATTAAATCCACATCCTTATTTTTGTATTTTTCTTCAATTACGCGATTGCGTGCTAATTTTGAATTGTGCTTAAGCCATGAAATTTGCATTACTTAGTTATCATACAACTAAATAATGGATAAAACATTAAAAGTTGGTTATTATCGTATGGCGATTTGAGGCTAAAATTGTGTTGTCAGAGCGAAGAGGGACAACAGTTGAGGAAATTTATGCAGTTAATTTTGGGTATAAACTCGTAATTTCGTTCATCACCAAAAGTTGTGGATGACTTTTGTTAAAACGTCTACTATGTAAATAGTTGATTAGAGTGGAGACTGGGCGACTCTTCGGGGATCAGCGTCACAGATGAGACCCTGCAGCGCAGCGGATGTTTTCTGTGCGAAAGCGCAGTGTTAACGTAGCGGCAGCAAATGTTTTGACAGTGCGAAAGCGTAGCGACAGCAACACCAAAAGCGGCTCATCGGACGCCCCCAGGAAAGCGCCCAGTTGGAACGGAAATCAACCACACGTTTTGGTGATGATCACGTAATTTAGGGAAAAAAGAAAAATATTGCATAATTTTATATAAAATCAATTCATTCCTTTCTATAAGTCTACCTGTATTTATGATATAATAACTCTTGTTTTGCTTAGTAAATAAAAGAATAAACAATTTTGATTCGCGATAGAGGAGGGCAATCACATCTTCTGAGATGTATGACATTTATGAATAAACTGAAACAAACTTTTGCAAAGGTCAACAAAATTGATACGTTTTCGCCGTATTTCTTTTTACCTTTTATATTAATGCTCTATTTCTTTACAAGTCTATTTGATTTTCATCGATTTGAATTATTTAATTTACGAGTATCAATTTGGCCAGCAGTATTTTTAGCAGTAATATGCTATTACATTGGTGTGTATATTATTGATAAGTTACAATGGACAATCCCATCATTTGGTTTATCCTTCTTAGGGAAATATGTTGTTCATTTTATCGTATTTTTAACTTTACTTGGTTTAGTTGCATATGTATTAATGATGATTAAAGGTGGTGGATTAGGAATTTCTGATGAATCTAATCGACGTAACCTTGATCCAAAATTAAACTTCTTTGCTCAATTATTATGGTATGGCATTTTACTATTATTATCATATAAAATGATTTTAGAAAAAAATATAACATGGAAAAAAACATTAATCTACGGCTCCATTTATGCTGCAGTAATGTTCTTATTCCTATTAATGGGTTACCGTACACCATTAATTATTATGTTATTTACTGGTATTATCATTTTCCATTACGTTGTAAAACGAGTGAAATTAACATGGTTCCTTACAGCTCTGTTTGTGATCGGGGTAGCCTTCTCAATGTTTGGCTTCCTTCGTGTTGTATCAGAGGATACAACGAAAGAATTTAATAGCCGTGAACAACCAGATGTAGAATTGACTGAAACAGAAAAGGAAAAGCTGTTATCAGTAGAGCAGCAAGTTAACTTAACACCAAAATGGATTCGTTCAATAAATGGTGAGAGTGTAACAGGCCATATTGTATTAAGTAAAATTATCGAATATACGCAGGAGGAAGGTTACCTAAATGGGGAAATCCATGGTGGTATCTTCAGTACAATTTTACCAGGTGAACAAGTTTCACCACGTATGAGAGTAACAGAAGTTGTAAACTCTCTAGCTGAATCTGAAGGTAAATATATTACACGTCCTAACAGAACAACAACACCAACATTTATTGGTCAATTATTCTTAGACGGCGGTTATCTGCTTGTAGCGATAGGCTTCTTCTTATATGGTGTATTAATCTCATTAATTTATAATAAAGTGAAGCAAGGCGGTATTCGTAGCTTCCATTCGGTAGCTTATGCATTTGTCATTACCGTATTTACAGTGTCTATGCATACAGGCTTACTTGATTTAATCTTTATTTTAATGCTAGGCTTTGTCATAATTGCGTCAGCGATTATTAAAACAGATAAGAAAAAGCTTTCATATTAACAATAATAGAGATGTCTCAAATATTATTTGAGGCATCTCTTTTTCATTAGGGTGTTCCTAAGGCAGGTGGATGTAGATAAAATTCAGAAGTTGGATGACATTTGTTTTGCCGAAAAACCATGTTATATTTAATGCGACACCTTAACATTGCCATAATAACTTTTCAACAACATAAAAAGTCGCCCTACGTTATAGGACGACTTCTTTTTTTATTTTACTGTATTGATCACTTGTACATAGTCTTTGCTTACGAAAGCTGTTCCTGTATACAATTTATCAGAAAGGACCTCATACCAGCCGTTTGTCGCAGAGCTTGTGATGATCACAGGCATACTACTTCGTGCATATGTGAATAGTGGGTTAAAGCTAGTAGCCGCGCCTGTACGAACGTTTAAGCCGGTTGTTGTTGTTATACCGATTGTGTATGGATTTTTGGCATCCTTAAAGCCTAATGCTTTTTCAGCACGGTAATAGTGTCCTGCAATTTTTGCACCCCAGTATGGATCAGAAGCGTATTTCACGTTAAAGCCAAGAGCTTTTGAACCTACTACTGCACCATTCGCAAAGTTTCTACCAGGTGACCCCCCTGGAGTAATGTAGTTTGGCTGTAGGAATTTTTCAACAAGCTCATTGATATTGTCAGCTATACTATCAAACTTTTTGTTTAGTGGGTTCGTATCAGTCACGTACAAACCAAATAAGTTGTTTAAGTCTTGTGCCTGATTACTCATACCATAAGCACTCTCATGCTGAGCAAGTGATAAAATAAGCATTGCGTTAATTTGAGATTTTGCTTCCACATCTTTCAATGTTTTCCCTAAACCTATTAACTTACTTTTCTTTGTAGCATCTTTATAACTGCTAACTCCTGTACTCTCAACCTCTGCTAGCTTATTCATTATATAAGCATCTAGTTCTTGTGCCGTATATTGTGTTTGGGCACGGGCAGGTAAAAATTGATAATAGTTATAGGCATCACCTTTAGAGGAGCCGTTGCCGTTTGAGAAATAAATACCGTTCCAGCTATAGTATTTTTCGTTTTGCTTCATAAAGGATGGCGCTTTTCCGAAAACATAGCTAGAAGAATATTTATTTGTGTTGTAATCGTAAAGTGTGTGCTTAATTTCACCATTCACATTTTCATAGTAAGAACGACCTTTGCTCATTGAAAATGGGATTAATGTAACATCAGCGTGTTTTAAGTAGCCGACTTGACCAGCTAATCGAACTTTTACTTGTGTTGCATCACTGCTTAGGTATTCCATTTCTGTATTACCCGCAACAGCAAGCGAGTCATTAATTGTTTCAGATTTTAGTGCTACGTAATTATTTGTAACAACATAGCCTGAAGACATTTTCACAATTTTATCACTTTGGACAACAACCTGAGTGTTTTTTGTCACAGCTTTTTCAGCAGCTTCGAAGGTAGAGAAACCTTGATTACCAACTAATGTGCCGTTTGAAATTTCCTTAATAGCATATTTAGAAGATCCGGTATTTGTATCGCCACCGTTTGAATTACCACCGTTAGTATTGCCGCCGTTAGTATTACCGCCGCTAGTGTTGCCACCGTTAGTATTACCACTGTTTGAATTGCCACCGTTAGTATTACCACTGTTTGAATTGCCATCGTTTGGATCACCAGCAAGTTGCATTAGACGGACAATAAACGAAGATGCTTGTCCAATTGTTGCATTTTTTTCAGGCATAAAGTAACCATTAGCGCCTTTAATGATTTCTAGTTGTGCACCTATAGCTACTGCTTGACGGTAGTCTTTTATTATAGCTGCATTATCCTTAAAGGTAATAGTAGAAGTACCTTTAGGAATGTTTAAATAATCGATAGCTCTCTCAAGCATAACCGCCATATGCTGTCTTGAAACAGCGGCATTAGGCTTAAATGAACCATCTCCGTAACCTGTAATAATGCCAGCTGAAGCAGCAAGCTTAATATCCTTTGCATGTACATATGTATCTGGGACATCTTTAAAGACTATGTCGCTTGTCGCTTCAAGATTCATGGCTTTAGTTAAATAAGAAGCAAACTCTCCGCGTGTCACATTGGCATCTGGACGATAACTTCCTTTTGCATCTTTTACTAATGCATTTTTAGAAATTAAATAACGAAGACCCTTTTCATGTGAATGCCCTGTCAGTTCGTCAGCAAATGCCAGTTGGGGTTGCCAAAGAAGCATGCCGATTACTGTCATAAGCAAAGCAATGATTGATAGTTTTTTCATATTTTACCCTCCTAGACTTCTACATCATTTTACCAAAGTTATAGAGTAACGATAAGGGTCAAATGTTAGAAAAATCATAAAATGAGACTATATAAATAGTTTTCATGACAATTCATATAAAACTGGAAAATAGCATAAATGTTCCATGGATATTTTGTCATATTTTTGATAGTGTTGTAGAAGTAAAACATGTGAAGGGAGAGTTGAAGGCTCCATTTTACTCAGGAGCGCAAAAAAATGAAAAAAATAGCGAAAAATTTACTAGTTCTAGTTGTATTATTGTCAATGGTTGTTAGTCCGTTAAATGCCTATGCTGCCCAAACGGTCAAAAAGGAATATAAATTATCACATGGTGTGCAGTATAAACAATATACATACAGCAGTACCAAAACAAATTCTATTAATCATCTTGCTATTAATGTAGACGAAACGACGGAAGTACAATTAGGTATGCCCGCGAATGTCAATGGCAGAGAATCGACAGTAGCAAATGCTAATCGTAATTCACGCGAGGGGAATCGTGTAGTTGGTGCTATTAATGCAAGTTTCTTCGATATGTCAGCAGGTTTCCCATTATTTTTACTAAGTAAAGATAATGTTATTTTAAACGGTGGTGCTGTTTCAAACGGCTCCGATGAATATATGAATGTCCCTACAGCTTTTGGTGTATCTCCAGATGGCAGTGGTGTCATTGACTATTTTGATTTTAATGTAACCCTTTCTCACAAAGGTAAAGACTATAAAATGACAGGGATGAATCGTGCACGTAATATATATGAAGGGATTGTTTACACACCACAATTTTATAGTAAAACAACAAATACAAATGAATATGGTTTTGAAATCGTAGTAGATACAGGAGCTCCGATTACTGAAAATAAATTTGGTCAAACATTGACAGGTAAAGTTACACAAATTACACCTTATGGATCAAAAGAAAAAATATCCATCCCTTCAACTGGCTTTGTCGTATCATTACAAGGTGGGGATTGGCACAGTAAGCTAAACCAAATTGCAGTTGGAGATGAGTTGAGTGTTAACTTCGCTATTGATAAGCAATGGCAGGATGCAAAATTTATCATGGCAAGTGGTCCGTATTTAGTAAAAGATAATAAACCTTACATTATGATGAGCACATCTAGTAAGCGTGCAACAGAGGTTACAGCACGTACTATTGTGGCGACAAGTAATAATGGAAAAACAGTACACTTTATTACGGTTGATGGAAAACAGAAACATAGCGCAGGGATGAATATGGTTCAACTTGCGAACTATTTAGTGTCGCTTGGTGTTGATCGAGCAATTAACTTAGATGGTGGCGGTTCAACAACGATGGGTATTCGGAATTACGGTAATAATAATGTCGTATTAGCGAACCTACCTTTAAATGCAGGCAATGCGCAACGTCTTGTGTCCGCAACATTACAAGCTGTAAGTACGGCACCAACTGGCAAAGGCACACAAATTAAATATACGAATAGTACAAACCATGCAACTCTTTTAGCAGGTGCTTCGTCTAGTATAGCAGTACAATATATTTTAGATGAAAACTATAATGCGCTACCATTAGACGGTCATGTATCGCTAACATCTGAGAATAATACTTTAAAAGTTAACGGCTTGAACTATACTTCAACGACAGCTGGCGATGATCGTATTTTCATCAACCACGATGGCACACCAATGCAATCATTCCAAGTGAAAGTAGTAGATGCTCCAGCAACAATGGACATTGCACCAAAGTCAAAAACAGTAGGAGCAGGCGAAACTGTTAAATTTACTATGGATGCAAAGGATGACGGTGGCAAACCGCTAGTTTACAATGCATCACAAGTGAAATGGTCTGTAGAAGGTAATATCGGTACGATTACTAGTGATGGTAAATTTACGGCTAAAAATCCAGGTGCTACTGGTAAAGTAGTAGCGATTTTAGGAACAAAACGTGTAGAGTCTACTGTAACTGTAGCACAAGCTGCGTTGTTTAAAGATATTCCAAGTAACTATGTGTACTATAAAGAAATTGAGTATTTAACAAAAAATAATATTATTACAGGTCATCCAGATGGCACATTTAGACCAAATGACAAACTTACACGTGCACATGCAGCAGTTATTATTAGTCGCGCACTTGATTTAAAAACATCAAACGTCAAAAATCCAGGCTTTAAGGATATTCCTGCGAATCACATATATTATAAACAAATCGCAGCTGTAGTTGAGTCTGGCATTATGAGCGGTAAGGGCAATAATGTCTTTGATCCTGATGCTACTTTAACTCGTGCACAAATGGCGAAGGTTGTAGCATTAGCTTATAATCTAAAAGGAACAAGCAGCACTAACTTTAAAGATGTATCGAAGGATCATTGGGCATACACATATGTTCAACAGTTAGCTGCAAACAAAATTACAACTGGTTATGGTGATAACACCTTTAAGCCAGATGAAGCGATTAGTCGTGCTCATTTCGGATTATTCCTTTATAGAGCAATTAATCAATAATAGTCGTCCTTAAAGAATGGCTTAGCATTTAAAAAATAGCAAACTAGTCGTGTTACCTAGTTTGCTATTTTTCTCTTTTAAATAAAAAGGTTATTGATTGGGACCTTGCAATTAAATATTTAATTGATATTTATTGAAACCGTATAAGTTGATTAACGGCTCAACGGACGTTCCAAGGAAGCGCCTAGCCGCGACGGAAATCAACCTTACGTTATGTTGATGAGCAAACATATTACAAGATTAGTAGCAACTTTTGAAGCTCATCTTATATTTACTATTTTTAAAAGAACGTAAATGTGCAATTGTGGTATAATCTCAGTATTAAAAAGTAAAAGGATGTTTTTTAATGAAAATAGGCATTGTGGGGAATTACGGCAATGATAATAATGGTGATGAATCAATATTATACGGCATTCTTCAACAAGTAAAACAAACATTTTCGGTAACTAATGATGACATTACCGTTTTTAGTAATAACACACAACAAACATCCGAACGTTATGGGGTACATAGCTATCCATTGTATTACAGGAAGAGTAATTTATTTAAAACGTTTATCCATACCTATAAAAATAATAAACAATATGTATCAACATTTGACCTCCTCATCATTGGTGGTGGTGGTATTTTAATGGATTTTTATAAACGTGAGGCTCACCTGTATGGAGCGTATGCAATGATGGCAAAGCAAAGTAATGTTCCCTACATTATTTACGGATGTGGCGCTGGACCACTTGATACGATTTCTGGGAAAATTAGTATTCGCGCAATGTGTCGTTATGCAGCAAATATCTCTGTACGTGATCCCCAGTCTAAAAAGCTTTTGCAAAGTATTGGGGTGAAAAAGCCAATAGATATTATTGGTGATCCTGCATTTACATTAAAAGGTGATCGTCAACATTACGCCGAAAAACCAATTAAAATAGGTGTATCAGCGGTTCCGTACTATAATGCAAACTATTGGCCAGAAGGAAATGTTGAAAAATATGATGCGTATGTTACAGGTATGGCGAAAAATTTAGATCATGTAATTTCTGAGCATAATGTCGAAATTACATTCTTTGCCACAAAATACCCGCAGGACGTCACTGTGACGAAGGATATTCAGAAAAAAATGCAACAACGTGCACACACAAAAATTATTGATGAAAATTTGGTGCCGGAGCGATTACTTGATGTAACTGAGGAACAGGATATTATTATCGGTACACGTCTGCACTCGCTTATTTTAGCAACAAATTCAGAAACTCCGATTATTGCGATATCCTATCATACAAAAGTACAAGATTTTATGTCCTTTGTAGGCGTATCAGATCGTTGCTTACAAATGCAGGATATAGAGGATGATGTGAAGGCTCTAGCCACATTAGTTGGCAAACTAAGTAGTAATTGGGACCAGTCGATTGCGGAGACGAAACAAATTGCTACCCATATTCATAAAGAGGCCATGCGTGGTCAGGAATTAATGAAAAAGGCAGTGACACGTCTATGAAAAAAATACTCGTCATTAGTAATATGTATCCAACATCTGATCATTTATCATTCGGTATTTTTGTGAAAAACCAAGTCACTGCTCTTGAAAAAGCAGGACTAGACGTAGATATATCTGTAAATACTAATCCGGCAACCGGTAAGAAGAACACCATTATGAAATATACAAAATGGGGTTTATCGACATTGATGAAAGGCTTAAAAAACAGAAAGTCTATTGATGTCACACATGCACATTATGTGTTTCCATCTGGTATGCTGTCGCTCCTATTAAAGAAAATGTTTGGTATACCATTTATTGTTACTGCTCATGGTGGTGATATTGAGCGCATGGCGAAGAAGAACGCAAGAATTCGCAATTGGACAGAGAGTATTTTACGTGAAAGTGAACATATTATCGCAGTAGGTCCTGTCTTAGCTCAACAAATTGAACAAGATTTTGGGATTGAAAAAGGTAAAATCTCTGTCGTTAGCATGGGTGTGAATCGTGAGGTTTTCACAAAAGGAAATCAAGTGGCAGTGTGCAAAGAACTGCAATTAGCTACTGAGCCATTCAGATTTTTATTTGTAGGAAATGTTATAAAACAAAAAGGCGTTGAAGAGTTGTTACAGGCTTTCCAAATGTTAAAAACAAAAGTATCTCGGCCTTTAGAGTTAAATATTGTAGGTTCTAGAAGAGACCAGGCATTTTTCCAATCATTGCAACCATTAATCAGTGAAGACGTCAAATTTATAGATCCACTAAAACAACAAGAACTAGTAAAGTGGTTCCAAGCAAGTGATGTCTTTGTATTACCATCCCATTTAGAAGGTTTTGGATTAGTGGCATTAGAGGCATTAGCGACAGATACACCTGTTATTGCTTCTAATGTAGGCGGACTTGTATCTTTGCTTGGAGAGGGCGCAGGGCATTTAGTGGAGCCCGAAAATGCGATGGTTTTATCTGAGGAGATGCTGCGTGCCGTGAACACGCCAAAAGAACAATATATGAATCGTGAAGCGGTCAACGAAGTATTAAACATTCACGATGAAAAAAATATAACAGCTCGTTGTATAGAGATTTATAAGTCGGCCATTGAAGGTGGGGATGGCCTATGAATAAATTTATAAAAATAGTTGGGGCAGTTGCGATTATTAATGTCGTGGCCCGTGTATTCGGATTTTTACGTGAAATGATTATCGGATACTACTATGGAAGTACCCATATTGCTGATAGTATTTTCACAGCTTACACAATTCCAAACTTTTTATATCTAGTCGTAGGTGGTGCATTTACTACTGCTGTTATCTCAATTTATAATCGGGAAACAACGGATCGTGCGCTATTTGTTAAACAGTCCTTCACAATTGTCTTGTTAACGGTTTCAATAATGACAATTCTAATGTTAGCGTTTACTAACCCTATTATGGAGATGTTTAACCAAAGTAAAAATAAAAAGACGTTTAGTCAAAGTGAGTTAGATTTAGCTAAAAATCTATATTATTGGATGATGCCTTCGTCAATTTTACTCGTATTGTCCTCATGGTATAGTGGATTGCTAAACGCAAATCATAAATTCCATTTGTCTAGCTTTGCGATTTTAATTTATAATGCAATCTTTTTAGTGATTGCTGTAGGTTTAGCCTATTTTATCGGTCCAATTGGATATGGTATTAGTGCATTAGTCAGTGCAGCAATAATGGTATATTTCCTGATTATTGGATATCGAAAGTTGGATTCATTTAAGGTTGGTTTTTCATTTGAACGAAATATTGCATCAAAGCAATTGTGGATAATGACTTTACCGATTATGCTCGGTGGGGCAACCATTCAAATTTATGCATTATTACAGCGTGTTTTTGCAGGAATGTTATCTGAAGGGGCAGTAGCTGCTGTAAACTATGCATCAAGGCTTATGCAATTCCCGCAAGCAATTTTAATTACAGCAGTAACGACAGTTATCTTTCCAATTTTGAGTCAAAAAGAAGCAGAGAATGACCTTGCTTCCATTAAAAGCTTATACTCAAAAGGGCTACATTATCTATTGTTGTTACTTTATCCTGTAACAGTCTACTCATATTTTTATGCAGAGAATCTTGTGCAGGTTGTTTATGAACGTGGTAATTTTGATGCAATTTCAACTGCAATTACTACACCAGTACTGGCAATCTTCTGTTTATCGATGTATTTTTTAGCTGCAAACGGGTATATAACGCGCTTTTATTATGCAAAGGGTGACTCAATGGCACCTGTTATCTTCAGCTTAATAAATGTATTTGTTATTAACATTGCCGTTATTATGTTACTTGTTGATAAGTGTGGAGCAGAAGCAATTGCATGGGGTACATTAGTGAGTTCAGTAACAAACTTTATTATGCTAATTATTTATGCAGCCTATAAATATGACTTGAAAATGGGGATCTTTAGCAAAGAGCTGCAATTTTTCAGATCAGTTCCGCCAATGATTATTATCACGATTGTTTTGTATTTTTCAAGCAAGTTTTTAGTATTTGACAACATATGGCTAACTTTTATTGTAGGACTTGTTATTTTTAGTGCAGTAGTTGTTGGCTCGTACTTATTATTTGGCGTGAAAGAAGTAAAAGAATTTAGTGATAAACTAAAACGGAAATATTTAAAATAATAGGGGAAATTGGGTATCTTAGAAAGCACTGGATACCCACTTTTTTTATTTTTCAGGTGTGTTGATATGCTTATTGTTGTTCGATAAGGAATTTTACTAAGGTGCTCCCATTAGGCCCCAGTGGAAAAGCGAGTAGCCTTTAGTGGATAGCAGTGTCCTCTATTTAAATCGAGTGGAAAAAAGGTCATTAACACACCTGTTTTTGTCGTTGATAGAAATAAAACTTGATTGGACACTATAAGCACTATCTGCAAAAAATTTGTTATATTTATAATATTTTATAGTGAAAAAATAGGAGCTGTATTATAATTAGTTTAATTAATAGTGGTATTTTTTATGAACATATGGATAAATTGGCATTATTTTAGTGATGCCTAAAGGACTATGACTACTACAAATTAGATAAGGTGGGAAGTATGGCAAGAGGTAGGAAGGTTAATTCAAATGGTGAACGAAGTAAACAATTATTGCTTGAAAAGGCTTTAGAGTTATTTTCTGAAAAAGGGTATCATGATACAAAGATTAGTGACATTGTAAAAGCCGCGAATGTAACACAGCCAACTTTTTATTTATATTTTGAAAGTAAGGATGCTCTCTACACCAATCTGAATAAACGATTTCAGCAAGGGTTTGATGAAATTATGAGTAAACAATCAGTAGAAGGTGAAGAGGGATTAGAAGGCTTTGTTACAGAGCTAAAGCAAAAAATACAAATGTTATTCGTTTATATAATTGATAACCCTAAATTAACAAAAATTGGATTATTTGAATCTAAGCAGTCACTTGTAGTTAAATCTCGACTTACACAGCAATTTACTCACCTTATACATCGTTATGAATGTGCCCATATATTACAATCATATTGTGCAGACATAAACATAGTTGTAGATAGTTTTGTAGGGTCCTTAGAGCGTTTAATATTAACAAATTTACTTGAACAAAAAAAACAGCCATGCGAGTTAGCAAGCGACTTAGTTCATTTATACTTTTTAAGAGAAGTAAATACAAAAAAATTGAATGAAAATTCCTCTCACCATATAAGGTGAGAGGAATTTTTCATTTCTTAACTGTAATATGAAGATAAACGCCTTTTTGAAGCTTATTGCCTGTTTCTTTTTGAATAGATGGATGAACGAGTAGCATATACTCTTGCCCACTGTTTAATGGTTTTGATGGAGTAACAAGTAATGAATGACCATCAACTTTTGTAGTAATGGGTACTTCGTTACCGCCTAAAGCAACGAGTTGTACACTATCTTCAGCAATTTGCGAAGCGAGTGCTTGTGAGAATTTCACAGTAAATGTTTTAGAAGTTGGTACATTTTTCAAGCTTTCAAGCTCTTTATAATTTGTATATTGTGCTTTAATTGCATCATAATGTGCCTGGTAAATAGGAGCGGTCTTTGTTTGGACGTTCGGTTTTACCCCAACCTCATTAATCGTTTTCCCTAATGGACCTGTAAAATTACCAATTGTAAGCTTTAAATAGCTACCATCCTGCAGTTCAAAAAAGCCTTGCATACAGCCTTTTCCATACGTAGTTTCTCCGTATAAAATAGCAGATTGCTGATCTTGTAATGTTGCTGCTAACATTTCAGAGGCGCTAGCACTATAACGGTTTACTAGAATACGTGTATCAGCTGGGAATTTTTCGTTTTGATTGACTGCACGTATTTTATAAGAGGCATGTGCTTCTTCCAGTAAGTAGGCAATTTTTGCTTTCGGGAATAGCCCTGCAATCTCCTCAGCTGTTGATACATAGCCTCCACCATTGTTTTGTAAATCAAGTATAAAAGAGGTTGCACCACGCTGTTTTAATTGGATAAGCGCATCTTTGACAAGCTTTGCACCGTCTTCTGAGAAGGATGACATAGCAATATAGCCAACATCCCCAAACAGTAACGTAGATTCCACATTCGGTAATGTGAATTTTTTCCGTGTAATGGTTGTAGTTGATGTTTTACCATCTGCATGCCGGAGCGTCACTTCTATTTTAGTATTGTCGTCACCAATTAATAAGGAGGAGACTTCTTGGGTAGAGCTTCCTACTACGGATTGTCCGTCAATGGCGATAATAATGTCTCCAGCAACTACACCGGCTTTAGATGCACCGCTATCCTCAAACACTTGTAAAATATGAATGCCATCTTCATGTTCTTCGATGATTACACCAATTCCAATTGTTGATAGATCGATGCTATTCATATAATCTTCAAGTTCATTTTTCGTAAAATATGTGGAGTAAGGATCTAGCATATCAATGATTTCAGGAATTGTTTTAGCTTTTTGCAAATTTCCGTGGATGGTTCCAACATAATTTTCCTCAATAATTGCCTTGATTTCCTTTACAAGCTGTTGTTCATTGCTTGCAGCAGAAGCATTTGTCAATGGAATGATGAAAAAGCATAGAACGAATACAAAAGACCACAATATTTTTTTCATGGGACACCTCTTTTCTAATTAGCTTTATTATACATGAATTTCCATATAACCGTGAATAGGAAAAAGAGGGGGTTACCTACAAAAAAAGAATCTGCTAGCCATTTGCGAAAAAGTAAGTTTAGGCAAGATTCCTAGACAGTCGTTGTCTAAAAGAAGCTTGAAGCTTATTCGCAAAAAGCAATCAGATTCTAGTCAGATGAAGAAATTAAATAAGTCTCTTTTATTTTTTTGTGAACTTATGAATGACCAAGCCGATAAGCGCACCGATTATTGCAGGTACAAGCCATGCTAGACTTTGCTCGTATAATGGCAAAGTTTTCAAAATGTTCACATATGGTGCAATTGTAATTTTCATTTCCTTTAAACCATCATTCAAACTAACAAAGAATGTAGGAATTAATGCTAAAATGTAGACAATTCTCCCACCTTTAAAGAAGGTATCGAAAAGCGACAGAACCATTAACACCATCGCTAGCGGATAGATGATTAATAATACAGGTAGTGATGCACTAATAATTGTAGAAAGACCTACGTTTGTTATGGCAGTACTGAAAATTGTGAAAATTACTAAAAACGTTTTATACGAAACTTTAGGAAATAGTTTATGGAAATATTGAGCATTGGCAGTCAATAAACCTACAGCAGTAGATATACACGCTAGTAAAATTGTAGCAGATAATATGATAGTCCCAAATTTGCCAAAAAGAACTTCTGCTGATTTCGCAATAATTTTCCCACCATTATCAAAAGTACCAATTGCATTAATACTAGTGTTACCAATTTGCCCAAGTGAGATATAGACAAATGATAAGCCAATAGCGGCAACAATTCCCGCGAAAATTGTCGTTTTGACTTGCTTTTTAGTATTTGACATACCCATGTCGCGCAATGCTTGCAAAATAACGATCCCGAAAACGAGTGCACTTAGTACATCCATTGTTAAGTAGCCTTGAACAAAGCCTTCAGTCAACGGTGACTCAGTGTATTTTCCTATAGCTACCCCTGGTTCACCCATTGGAGAAATAAAGCTTTTAATCGCTAGGAGTAAAATAACGGCCAATAGAACAGGCGTTAAAATTTTCCCAACGCGATCGATAAGCTTTGAAGGGTTAATAGCTAAGAATAGTATAAAGGCAAAAAATATTACAGAAGTAATGAAAAGTGGTGCCCAATGATCTGTTGCTGATTCTGGGAGAAATGGGACAATTCCAATTTCATAAGATACAGAGCCTGTACGCGGCACTGCAAAAAATGGTCCAATCGCTAAATAAACGATTGATGTAAAAATAACACCAAAGGTAGGGCCGACACGATTAGCAAGTATTTGTAAATCGCCACCCGCTTTCGCAATTGCAACTATTGCTAATAGTGGTAATCCGACACCTGTTATTAAGAAACCAATCATTGCTGTCGTAATATGTTCACCAGCTTGTTGACCTAATAATGGGGGGAAGATAATATTTCCGGCACCTAAAAATAAGGCAAATAATAGTAAACCTACTGCCAAATTTTCTTTGATGAAAAGCAAGATGTTCTTCATAAAAATTAAAACTCCTTTAAAATTGAAAAGATTAAACTTTCTAAAAATTTTAAATACAGAAGTGTATGTTATCACATGAATACTAATCTTGCAATTAATATTCTATTACAATTTGTAAGAATCTGTCGGAATCAGTAATTTTCATAAATTGTTTGAAAAATAGTCATTTTTTCTGATTTCTGATTTCTTAAATATCTAGTATGATAGACACACAAGGAAATATTTTAGCACGAACGGAGGCAAAATGATATGAAAAAGGCAAAAAAATTAAGAATCCTTGCTTTAAGCACTATTGCTA
Organism: Lysinibacillus sp. NPDC086135; assembly: GCF_044746345.1. NCBI lineage: Bacteria > Bacillati > Bacillota > Bacilli > Caryophanales > Bacillaceae > Lysinibacillus > Lysinibacillus sp. NPDC086135. Next base: position 153,483 of record NZ_JBIVCA010000007.1, read on the forward strand.
CTTCTTTTTTAGCATTACAGACCGCAGAGGCAGCTACATATACCGTGCAAAAAGGAGATACTTTAACTAAAATTGCCCAAAGCAATAAAGTAACAGTGCAAGACATAAAAAGCTGGAACAATTTAAAGAATGATCTGATTTACATCGCGCAAAAGCTTGAAGTTTCAAAGCAAGCTACAAATGATACGGTAAAACCTTCAAATCCAACAACTAAACCGACAACACCAAAACCAACAACACCATCAAAGCCCGCAACTGTTTCACATACAGTAGTTAAAGGCGATTCATTATCCAAAATTGCTAAGCAATATAATGTAACAATAAAGGACATTAAAGACTGGAATGGACTTACGACAGACACAATTTACGTTGGACAAGTGTTAAAATTATCTCCAGTAGCTTCATTACCCGAGAATGACACAGTACATAATAACGGATCTTCAGATGCGGGAACATCAACAGTAACGTCTAAAGATCCTACAGCTAATGGACAGGCTATTTATAAGAAAACAGTGGATGTAGCTAATTCATTAGTAGGAACACCATATCTCTATGGTGGCAACACATCTGAAGGTCTAGATTGCAGTGGCTTTATTTACTACGCCTTTAATCAAGGTGGTTTAAAAATTGGAAGAGACAGTAGCGAAGGATATTTCTACGGCAATACAACACAAGTTAAAAATCCGATAGCGGGAGATTTAGTATTTTTCCAAAATACGTATAAAGATGGAATATCTCATATGGGTATTTATATAGGTAACAATAAATTTATCCATGCAGGGTCAGACGGTGTTGAAATTTCGGACGTTACATTCTCTTACTGGTCTACAAGATTAGTAGCTTATAAACGTTTCGACACTATTAAATAAAGTAAAAGCGATTATTGCAAATACGCAATAATCGCTTTTTTCATGGAGTTAGATAAAAGACAGGAATGAAGGCGAACAGTTGTTGATAGAACACAGAACAACGCTGATAAAGGTGCCAGAACCGCTGATAGAAAACGGAACATCGCTGATAAGAGAGCGAGAACCGCTGATAGAAAACGGAACATCGCTGATAAGAGAGCGAGAACCGCTGATAGAAAACGAAACATCGCTGATAAGAGAGCGAGAACCGCTGATAGAAAACGAAACATCGCTGATAAGAGAGCCAGAACCGCTGATAGAAAACGAAACAACGCTGATAAGAGAGCCAGAACCACTGATAGAAAACGAAACATCGCTGATAAGAGAGCCAGAACCGCTGATAGAAAACGAAACAACGCTGATAAGAGAGTCAGAACCGCTGATAAACACCAAATATCGCGGTTAGAACATCGACATCACTGATAAGAAAATAAACAAATAAAAAACCCTTCTTTCTAAAAAAAGAAGGGTTTTCAACATTTTATTGTGTTACGCGTGCTGTCCAACGAGAAAGATCGGCTTCTTTTGCGTTAACAAGCTCTGCAGGGAAGATAAATGTCCATGGCTTTGTTGAGTCTGGTTGTACAGTTAATATTGGATCCATTTTAAATGAACCTTTAGCAATTTGTTTGCCTGTTGCGTCAATAATTTCTAGTGGTAATTGTTCTAGGTTAATCGCTTTATTATGTCCGTTACGAATGAAGATAGACACATTTAAATTACCGTTATCAGCAAGTTTCGCTTGTAGGCCGGTGAAATTTACTTCTGTTTCACCTAACTTAGGTAAAGTTTTTACGATTTTTGCAAGTTCCTCTTTTTGCGCTTCAGGTAGTTGTTTCTCCCATGAAGGGTCTAATTCTAATTGGTGACCGCGAAGGGAAACAAGGTTGAACGCAATTTTCCAGCCATCTTCTGGTACTTCATCGACTTTTATCGTTGATTTTTCAAATTCAAATACCCATGGACGAGCACTTTCTGCTGGAATTGTGCCAAGTGCTGCAAAGTCGAATTTTTTAGATGCTACAAGCTCGTCATTTTTATCCATAATAAACAGCTCAATTTCACCAAGCTCAATTGCTTGAGATAATGATGAGCGGAAAAATGCACGTACTTGCCATTTTTTAGAGCGCATGTCTTCTTCTATACTAATAGAAGAAAGTGATAATTGATTTGGCTTTAATGGTTCTAGCTCATTAGCAAGGAAGTTAAAAATATATTTTTGCTCTTGAGGCACTTCCCAATCTGGATGGTAAGATAATTTCGTCACAACATCCTGATTATTGTCTGTATTTTCGACTTTGATGTTTTGCAGTAAATCTTTAGAGTCGATTGTATTTTCTTGCCCAAGTTTGTCTGATTTTTTAAAGAATGAGAATAAGCCCATTATTGTACCTCCATTTGTGCTTCAATCATTTTCATGAAGCCTGTAATTTCAATAATAATAGAACGACGTAATTCTTGGAAATTCCTTCCGAATAATTCAAGTCCTTCACGTTGGTAAATTCGCATCGGGTCTTCTTGTTGGTAATGGCGTAAGCCGATTCCTTCTTTTAAGTGGGCCATGTTTTCTAAATGCTTTACCCAGCCACTGTCTATGTAGCTTAGCATCACATTCGGAATAATAGTCATTACTTCTGCGTTATCAGCGAATTTTTCCATGCGATCAAGCAACTCTTGTTCAGAAGGTTGAATATCAGCTAAAATTTGCTTTACTTTACCCACTTCACGATCTATTGTGACAGGAGTAATAAATAGTGAATTGAGAGAGCTTTCCATTTGATCGTAATCCCATTCAACTGAAGGGAGTTCATCTGAAGCAGCTTCGCGAACAGCAAAATCAACCGTTTCACTTAGCATTTTTTTCAGCTCACCCATTAAATCTTCACCAGCTAAAATTTTATCACGTAGACCGTAAATAACTGTACGCTGGTCATTGATAACATCATCTAATTTTAGGTTGTATTCACGCATACCGTGTTGAGAGCCTTCAACAATACGTTGTGTACGGTTAATAAGTTCTTGAACCTCTTTATTTTGGATAATGCCGTTTTCATCGACAACCATTTTTTCTGAGAATTTTTCAACCTCTTCTTTTGCATAACGGCGGAACATATCATCTTCAATAGAGAGAATGAAGCGGCTTTCGCCTATGTCACCTTGGCGACCTGAACGACCACGCAGCTGATTATCTACACGGCGGCTTTCATGCTTTTCGGTACCGATGACATATAAGCCTCCAAGTTTGTGAACTGCTTCATCTAGCACAATATCTGTACCGCGACCAGCCATATTTGTTGCTACAGTCACACGACCTTTTTGACCAGCTTGTGAAATCAGCTCAACCTCTTGCTCAACAGTTTTAGCGTTCAGCAATTGGAATTTTAAGCCTTCTTTCTTTAAGTATTCGGCCACTGTCTCGGATTGTAGAATTGACGTTGTCCCAATTAAAACAGGTTGTCCCTTTTCGTGACGACGTTTAGCTTCAGCAGCTACGAACTTATATTTATCTTCTTGTTTGTTGAAAATAATATCAGGCTGATCGACACGTTGACGTGGACGGTTTGTTGGAATTTGAATAACTTCCATGCCGTATACTTCACGGATTTCTTTTTCCTGAGTTTTCGCCGTACCCGTCATCCCAGAAAGCTTCGGATACATACGGAAATAGTTCTGAATTGTAATCTGTGCCTGTGCTTTATTTTCTTCAGTTATCGTTACGCCTTCTTTTGCTTCAATTGCTTGGTGTAAGCCATCAGATAGCGAGCGACCTTCTAAAACACGACCTGTGAACATATCAACAAGCTCGATTTTGTCATCTTTTACGATGTAATCAACATCACGCTTGAACATTACGTGGGCACGCACTGCTTGGATCACGTAATGGTAAAGTGTTTGGTGTTCAAGATCATATAGATTATCAACATTGAAGGCAGCCTCAACCTTTTCAATGCCTTTATCTGTTAAAGAAGTAGCTTTTGTTTCATCATCAAAATCGTAATCTTCTTCTTCTTTAAAACGTTTAGCTAGCATAGAGGCAATGCGATGTAGTTCATCATTCGCAGCCATTTTCCCAGCAATAATAAGTGGTGTTTTTGCCTCATCAATAAGTACACTATCGACTTCATCGATAATGGCGAAGTGATAAGGACGCTGTACTTTATCAGCCAAGCTGTGAGCCATGTTGTCGCGTAAGTAATCAAATCCGAACTCAGTACCTACACCATATGTAATATCTGCGTTATAGGCTTCTTTTTTGGCATCCGGCTCCATCATCGGTATATTTAAACCAACTGTTAAACCAAGGAAACGATGGATTTGACCGACAAGCTCGTAGTCACGCTTAGCTAGATAGTCATTAACAGTAATAACGTGAACACCTTTACCTTCTAATGCGCGTACATACGAAGGTAGAGAAGCGACAAGCGTTTTACCTTCACCTGTAGGCATTTCTGCAATATTGCCTTCAGTTAAAACAAGACCACCGATAAGCTGTACATCAAAATGACGCATACCTAATACACGTTTTGAGGCTTCGCGTACAACAGCAAATGCGTCTGGGATGATAGATGTAATTGGTTCACCTTGTTCTAAACGATCCTTGAAAATAAAAGTCATTTCTTTTAATTCATCATCTGACTTATTAACATATTTTTCTTCAAGACTATTAATTTGATCTACTATTTTATAGTAGCGTTTTAATTGACGAGCACTAGTATGCTCATTGTTACGTTTAAAAATTGAGAACATGAAATTTACGCTCCTTTTAAGTTGTCTAAATGCTAGACACAACATTATTTTATCAAATTTTACGAATGATGACTACATTTGACATGCAGCATTCTTCCAATTCGAAAAAGAGGAATAATATTTGTGAAATGGTGGAAAATAAATAGAAAAAGTATATTTCGGCGTCTGTTCGTGCTATAATCAATTAGAATTTAAATGTAGATTATTTTTTTGAGGAGGAGAGACATGCTCTACGTGTCTTTAATAGCAGCATTTGTTGCTTCAATATTGTTAACTCCACTAGTTAAACGATTAGCATTCAGAATAGGTGCTGTCGATGCACCAAACTATCGAAAAGTACATGCACGAATTATGCCAAGACTTGGGGGATTGGCGATTTTCCTTGCGTTTTTAATAGCTGTGGCTATATTCCAGCCGATTTTGATATACAATGAAAATGGTAGCGATTTTTTACTGGCAATTATAATTGGAGCTTGTATTATCGTAGCAACAGGTGTCATTGACGATATGCGTGAAATCTCTGCAAAAGCAAAATTAATTGGTCAGCTTGTTGCGGCACTTATCGTTATTTTTGTAGGTGGAATTCAAATTGAGATGATTAATTTACCATTTGTAGGTGAATTAAATTTTGGATTACTAAGTATCCCTTTAACAATTCTTTGGATTGTTGGTATTACAAATGCCATTAATTTAATTGATGGCTTAGACGGCCTAGCTGCAGGTGTGTCAACGATTGCCCTTATTACTTTAGCTATCATGGCTTTTATTATGGGCAATATGTTCGTTTTAGCTATCGCATCCATTTTAGCGGCAGCAACATTTGGATTTTTATTTTACAATTTCCATCCAGCGAAAATTTTCATGGGAGATACCGGAGCCTTATTCCTAGGCTTCATGATATCGGTGCTCGCATTGCTTGGATTTAAAAATATTACGGTCGTAACATTAATTATCCCAGTTATTATACTAGGTGTGCCGATTTCTGATACATTCTTTGCGATTGTTCGTCGCGTACGTATGAAGAAAAAATGGTCTGATCCAGATAAATCACATTTGCATCACCGTTTACTAGATATGGGCTTCACACATCGTCAAACAGTACTCATTATTTATGGGATTGCCATCATGTTTGGTTTAGCAGCCATCATTTTCTCAATGGCAAAAGTATGGGGTGCCATTTTACTCGTAGCTGTCATTTTAACTGCAATTGAAATTTTGGTTGAAGTCATCGGACTCGCGGGTAAAAACTATAAACCACTATTGAATTTTGTGCGGATATTTAATAAATAAAACATTCAAGTAACCATCCATTTTTATGGATGGTTACTTTTTTATGAGTAGACTTGTTAGCGTCCTAGCTTGATTAGTGGCGTTCCTAGCTTGATTAGCGGCGGAAATTTCGGGTTTTAGCGGCGTTCTTAGCTTGATTAGCGGCGGAATTTCGGGTTTTAGCGGCGTTCTTAGCTTGATTAGCGGCGGAATTTCGGGTTTTAGCGGCGTTCTTAGCTTGATTAGCGGCGGAATTTCGGGTTT
>NZ_JBIVCA010000007.1:159768-215903 GCF_044746345.1 Lysinibacillus sp. NPDC086135
ATTAGTGGCGTTCCTAGCTTGATTAGCGGCGGAATTTCGGGTTTTAGCGGCGTTCTTAGCTTGATTAGCGGCGGAATTTCGGGTTTTAGCGGCGTTCCTAGCTTGATTAGCGGCGCAACGCATACTTTTAGCGGCGATACCCAATATAAGCTGGACAAGTTTGACAAAACTAAAGTCAACTGTGAAAAACTTTGTATAGAGTTTTTCGCTATTTTATGGACTTGACGAAAACTACTCAAATAGGCTGAGGGAAATTCGCTTAAGTAGACCTCAGAACTGCTTGAGCAAAACTCAGATCAATAAGTGTTCCAATCTATAATTTCCACGCTAAGCAAACATCGCGAAATAATCATGCCATAAAAAAAGCCTTTCCACAAATATAAAGTGGAAAGGCTTTTATAGTTACTGAGTGCTATCTTTATCTGTTGAATCTTTGCCAGCAGCGTTATCTTTATCAGTATTTTTATTCGTTAAGCTACTAGATGCTTTACTAGTGTCAAGATGGTTCTTTAGCGTTTGTGATATTTCATCAACTGATTTTTGATTTAATTGATAGTAGTAAACACCAGTAGACATATCATCTGTACCATCTAATGTTAAAGAATCGATACGTGGCATCCCTTGTGATAAATAAGATAGGAATGACTTCATTTCGCTAAATGTCATATTTGTCTTCATGTTATCACCAAGTGCTCTAATGACATCATCGTATTTTGTAATGGATCCTACAGAAGAAACTTTATTGATGATCGCTGTTAAAATCTCTTGTTGACGTTTGCCGCGTTCAATATCACTGTCTTGCTTACGTGTTCTTGCTAGTGCAAGTGCTTGACTTCCGTTTAAATGCTGTAGACCTGGCTCTAAATTGATGGCATTGCGATCGAATTCGTCTTTTTCGTGTAACTTGTACGGTACTTCAGCTTCAATTCCACCTAATGCATCAACAACATCAATAAACGCATTAAAGTTCATACGAACATAGTAATCAATTGGCACATCTAATAGTTTTTCTACTGTATCAATTGTTGAAATTGTTCCACCATAGGCATGTGCATGAGTAATTTTATCCTTATGTTGTACAGAAGGGATATATACATATGAATCTCGAGGGATACTCAACATTTTAATTGTTTTTGTTTTATTATTTAATGTTGCTAGAATAAGGGCGTCCGAACGTGAGTGCTCAGAGCCTTGCCCGCGATTTTCACTATCATCAACACCGACAAATAGGATTGAAACGTTATCGTGTACGGGTTCTACCTTCTCACTACGAAGTGCAGAAATGTCTCGCCCTTTTAATTCTTCGTGTGCTGAGTCAGCTGCATGCTTTACTTGCTTCGTAATATATACACCATAAGCAGTTGCACAAATTAGTAAACTAGCAACAAGAAGAAGGGAAATTTTTATAATTAGGGAGGCTTTATACGACCTCTTTTTGCCTTGCTTTTTAATTCTATTTTTCATTTTTAATATATTCTCCTCTAAATTTTGGGAATAATAAAGCGATTAAACAAACTTATTCAAGTAATTTTAGAATATGCGTAAAAGATAAAATAGCTCAATATTAAAATTATACTATGGATATTTAGTATTCGACAATTAAAACTATTTATTTCACAACAAATTCAATAAATTGAGCATTCTCAAAAGTAATGTTTGCTTGTCCGTTTGTCATTTCAGTTACCCAGTTTTGGAACTGTTCTTCTTCCTCTTTTAATACGGATACAATAATTTCGACGCCTTCTAAATAGCGAATTTCTTCTAAAGTATATGAAGAACCTCGAATTTCATTTTCTACTTTACCTAGCCATGTGTAATCAATAGAAATGTTCATAAAATGGTGAAGCTTACGTTCTACTACTTGGGCAGCAAGTAATCCTTCTGTTGTCGCTTTTCCATACGCACGAATAAGACCGCCACCGCCAAGCTTAATGCCACCAAAGTAGCGTGTGACGACAACGACCGTATCTTTTAACCCTTGTTTTTTTAGGACTTCTAACATAGGGACGCCAGCTGTGCCACTAGGTTCCCCATCATCGTTTGCTTTTTGAATATGATCATGTTCTCCAATAATATAGGCTGAACAGTTATGTGTTGCATTATGATGCATTTTTTTTATGCTTTCAATAAAAGAAATTGCATCCTCTTCCGTTTCTGCACGTTCTATATAAGTAAGGAAGCGAGATTTTGAAATAACAATTTCACTTTCTCCGTATCCTTTTACAGTTAAATAGTTTTCTCTCATCAGTATCAATCTCCTTTAAAGTAGAGTTCTATTCTATAATTTTCATAAAGAAAAAGCATTAAATTTTAACATGGGAATGCTATAATAGGTATAGACTATGTAATTGGTCTATTGAAATAGTAAGTAATCATAAGACATTAGACTGGGGAGTATACTATGTTTTCAAATGATACCTTCGATTTAAAGTCGCTTGATGACATATTTAATCGAATGTTAGAAACAATCATGAGCTCAAAAGATGATATCTTTATTATAAGCGAACAAAGCCGAAGAAGTTTCGAAGATATGAAAATAGAGCTAGAAATTGTTCGAAAACAAGTTTCAATTGTTATTGATGAAGGCGATGCTTTAGAAAAAAGTACACAGCTTGCTAAGCAAAGACTTGTGTTAGTGAGTAAAGCTTTTGATAATTATACCGAAGATCAAGTTAGAGAAGCATATGAAACTGCGCATGATTTTCAAGTGAAGCTCTCCGTTATTAGAACACAAGAAAAGCAACTACGTGATAAAAGAGATGATTTAGAGAGAAGATTAAGAGCGTTACTCGATACGATTGAACGTGCAGATCATATTGTCAATCAAGTAAATGTCGTTTTGAATTACTTAACTTCAGATTTAAGAAATGTTGGTTTAGCACTTGAACAAGCAAAAATGAAACAAGATTTTGGTATACGTATTATTGCAGCACAAGAAGAGGAACGCAAACGTCTATCTAGGGAAATTCATGATGGACCTGCTCAAATGCTGGCAAATGTACTAATGCGCACTAATTTAATAGACAGAACGTATCGTGAAAAAGGCATTGAATATGCTTTAGATGAAATTGCTGATTTAAAGAAAACGGTGCGTAATGCATTATCAGAGGTGCGACGTATAATCTATGATTTAAGACCAATGGCACTTGATGATTTGGGGATTGTTCCGACATTAAAAAAATACTTATCGACAGTGACTGAATATAATCCTGGTGTTGAAGTTCATTTCCAATCGAGAAGCACCGAAAAGCGTATACCATCAAACTATGAAGTATCTATTTTCCGATTAGTGCAAGAATGTGTAACAAATGCCATGAAGCACGGGAAATGTAAAGATATTTGGGTAAGACTGGAGTGGTTGAAAGATGCCGTAAATATCGTTGTAAAAGACGATGGTATAGGTTTCAATCCACAGGAGGTTAAAGACCATTCTTTTGGGATTTTAGGTATGAAAGAACGTATCGAAATTTTGGATGGGACAATCTCAATTACAAGCGAGATAAATCGAGGTACGACGGTTTTATTTAAAATTCCGTTAGAAGTAGAGTAAAACGATTGTTGGAGAATTTTAGGGGGTAAAGACAAATGACGAAGATTATTATTGTAGACGATCACCAGCTATTCCGCGAAGGAGTAAAACGTATTTTAGATTTTGAAGATACATTTGACGTAGTAGCAGAAGGTGACGATGGTACAGATGTGGTTTCTTTATATGCTGAAAATCAACCAGATGTTGTACTAATGGATATTAATATGCCGGGGAAAAATGGAGTAGAGGCAACGGCAGAACTAATTAGTGAATTCCCAGATGCGAAGGTTATTATGTTATCTATTCATGATGATGAAACATACGTAACACACGCGCTAAAATCTGGATCACTTGGCTATATGCTAAAAGAGATGGATGCTGACGAAATTGTCGAGGCTATTAAAGTAGTTGCGAATGGTGGGTCTTACCTACATCCAAAAGTAACTAAAAATTTAGTAGCGGAATTCCGTCGTCTTTCTGAACATGAAAATAAAGGTAACTTCCATCAAACAGAAATTCGTCGTCCATTCCATTTACTAACAAAACGTGAATGTGAAGTATTACAATTATTAACAGATGGACAATCTAACCGTACAATTGGTGAGACACTGTTCATTTCTGAAAAAACAGTTAAAAACCACGTTTCAAGCATTTTACAAAAAATGAATGTAAACGACCGTACACAAGCTGTTGTTACAGCCATTAAAAATGGCTGGGTTGAAGTACGCTAATAGCATATATTGAAATTAAAGCTGTTTTTAAAGGCTACTATCTTATTTAGTAGTTTTTAAAGCAGTTTTTTTAACTTCTTTCAGCAAATTCTTTGTACCGAAAGTAAAGCGTAAGCTACAGATGCCTCCCGCCTCTAAGGTGGTGAGATGAATGCAGATTTAAGCTACTTTTCATCAGGTCGGCGGTTGTCACGGAATCAACTTTTGTGTCACAAAGCTGATTCCGGACGCAATTATGCCGAGGCATAATTGATTAAAGTGTACCGCTGTTCTTTTGTGGCGAAATCGTAGTGCTGTCCACAGAAGACTTCTGTAATGTTTACACCTATTGGACTACATTAGCTAAATGCCGTATAAAGGTGTAACAATTTATACATAGTGATTACATAAATAGTGCAACATTTTAAAACCATGGGCGTCATAAGGAAGATGTAACGCCTAAATGTTGAAAATGCACAACAAAATTCCTACAACGGAATTTATATGCTACAATATGCGCGGGAGGTTTTTTGATGTTAAAGAAAAGTTTTCTAGCAGTTTTAACCTTATTAATGTTAACTACATTAGTGTTAACTGCGTGTGGTAATAAAAAAGATGATGAAATGAGTGCAGAAGAAAGACAAAAAATCATTGATGATGGAACTGTCGGATTTGAAACGAATGGTGGGCAAATAACAAAGGCAGAAAATATCCCTGCTGAAGAAAACAAAGCGATAGTAGCAGCCTTTAATGAATATATTGCAGCTCTCAATTCAAAAGAAATTGATCGTTATATGGAAACACTCTCAAAGAATCCAAAAGGTTTCAATTATGAAGGAGAAAAGAACTACATTACAGATGTATTTAAACAGTCAGACGTTAAACGAGATGCGAAAAATACTACGATTATAAAATATAGCGAAAATGAAGCACAGGTCTATTCAAATATAACATCGCATTTTGTACAAACTACAACAAATGTAAAGCATGAAAGTGCAGGACAACAAGTTACAGTATTCGTCAAAGAAGATGGACTCTGGAAGGTCACTAGCGTCTTCTATACTGAATCAACTACTGGCAAATAAAATGAGGATATCTTCATTCGGGCTCACCACTAAGAGTTGAGGTTGGGTGATTTTCTGAAATTAGCGTCAAGAGCAAGCTAGATAGAGAAACGAAGGCAAAAAGCATCGCGCCCAACGACTCATTGGACTTGCCTAGCTGGAACGGAGATCACCCCCAAGTTATGGTGATGTGCCTTTACTTACTTAATAGATAGATTATTAAACGAAGATAAATCCGTATACATAGAAAATGAATGTGAAATGGAAGCTAAGTTATCAATTTAGCAGATGTCTAGAATGTTGAAAGGGGGAAGAGGACTGACCACTATTCGACATTCAGACGAGATTACGCAATGTCGTAATTCATTTCACATTCATTTCTTTTTATTGTAAACTATGTAGAATAGGAGAGTGGACATGGATGAGGACAGCAATCGTAACAGATAGTACTGCATATATTCCGGCTGAGGAACGAGAACGCTTAAACATTCATATGATTCCGTTAAGTGTAAATATCTCAGGGCAACTATTTGCAGAAGAAGTAGATATTACAGCATCTGAATTTTATGATAAAGTACGTGGGGCAAAGGAATTCCCAAAAACAACGCAGCCCCCAATTGGAGAATTTGCCTCTCTTTTTGAGGAGCTGGCAAAAGAGTATGATGAAGTAATATCTATTCATTTATCAAGTGGAATCAGTGGAACATATCAAGGTGCAATTCAAGCAGGCGAGATGGTGGAAGACATTGATGTATACGCTTTTGATAGTGAAATATCCTGTGCGGTACAGGGGTTTTACGCTCTAAGAGCAGCTGAAATGGCATCTCATGGCTTTTCTGCAAAAGAAATTCTCGCTACATTGGCGGACATGAAGCAATCGATTCGTGCTTACTTCATTGTAGATGACTTAGCGCATTTACAACGCGGGGGACGTTTGTCTTCAGCAGCTGCATTAATTGGCGGCTTATTACAAGTAAAGCCAGTACTGCATTTTGTGGACAAGGTTATTGTACCTTTTGAAAAAATTCGTACGCGTAAAAAAGCATTAAAGCGTGCGGAGGAGCTACTAGCTGAGGATGTTCAAAAGTATGAAGCACTAGACGCTGTCGTGATCCACGGCAATTGCCAGGCTGAAGCAGAAGAATGGCTAGCACAACTAGCAGCAACCTACCCGAGCGTTAACTTTAAATTAAGCTATTTCGGTCCCGTCATTGGCACACACTTAGGTGAAGGCTCAATGGGGCTCGGCTGGACAAAAAAATAATAGTAAATGAGACAGTCTCTACAACAAATTTGTAGAGGCTGTTTTTTTATTTTGAGTGCATACTGTTTTGCTGGGTAAGTGGGGAATCGCCGGTAAACCCGTGAATATCGCCGCTAAAAGTGCCAGAATCGCCGGTAAACCCTTAAATATCGCCGCTAAACCTACTAGAATCGCTGATAAAAATCACTCATATGAAAGGAGCAAAGCAATGAAATACAAAGGTTGGTTATTGCCACCTAAATTACGAGATTTTCATGAAGGACGTATTTGGTTAAAGGAGCATACCCCATTTTCAAAGGAAGATATCGAGAAATCGATCAATCACAAATATCTCCGTATAATAGAAGGAATCCAAAAAGAACCACATCTAAAATGCAATCGTTGCCATAATGATAATCCACAGCAATTTACAACGTTTGATTGTTCAAAGTGCCAACAGCAATGTGTATATTGTAGACATTGTCTAAAAATGGGCAGAGTGAGTAGCTGTACGCAATTGATGATTTGGACAGGCCCTCGTGCCATTAGAACAAGAAAGCATTCACTCAAATGGGCAGGGCAATTTACAGTACTTCAACAGCAAGCGGCAAACGAAATGCTAGAAAGTGTTAAAGCAAAACGTTCTCATCTCTTGCATGCAGTATGTGGAGCAGGAAAAACAGAACTGCTTTTTCCAACTGTACATTATGCGTTAGAGCAGGGCTTACGGGTATGTATCGCTACGCCCCGTACAGATGTAGTGCTAGAGTTATATCCACGTTTTCAAACAGTTTTCCCGCAAACAATAATCCATGCACTATATGGTGGATCACCGAAGCAGGAGGGTTATGCACAGCTTGTGTTGGCTACCACTCATCAGCTATATCGTTTTGAACGAGCGTTTGATGTCATGATTGTTGATGAAGCTGATGCATTTCCCTATACATTTGACGAAACCTTACAAAGCGCTGTGCAAAAGGCTAAATCGGAAAACGCAGCAATATTGTTGGTCACAGCAACACCTTCACATAAATTACTGACTCAGTATCAAAATGAAAGCTATTCATTTATTCCAAAGCGCTTTCATAACCGTCCATTACCGGTCCCTCGATTTCATTCTCTATGGAACTATGAAAAAAGCTTAAAACGGGGAAATATCCCGCGAAAGTTAAAGCGATGGACAGAGGAACGCCTTGCACGAAAAGAGCCTTTTCTATTATTTTTCCCGAAAGTAGAGTTAATGAAAATAGCTATTCCTCTTTTTCAGTTATTAGATGGAAGTATCATGGCGGTGCATGCGGAAGACCCGGATCGTAAAGAAAAAGTGCTTAAACTACGTCATGAAGAAGTTCCAGGTTTACTGACAACGACCATATTAGAAAGAGGAATTACGATAAAGAATGTACAGGTTGCAGTTATTGGGGCAGAGTCAACCATTTTCACTTCAAGTGCACTAATACAAATCGCTGGGCGAGTTGGGCGAAATGTTGATTTTTCGGATGGAGACGTCGTATTTTTTCATCATGGCATTACGACTGAAATGGATGATGCGCGTACTAAAATTCTTTATTATAATAAGAAAGGATTTTCACAATGAATAAAATTGAAACACTTTGCTTATTATGCTCACAGCCTTTGCCATCTGCAATTTCATGGAAAATACTTTTAACCAAACAATTTCAATCAACCATCTGTGATCGATGCTCGGCTCGGTTTGAATATTCCTCAACAGCAACAGCACTTTACCAATATAACGATGCGATGAAAGATTATTTGCATCAATATAAATTTCTTCAGGATGTCGCACTTGCTAAAGTATTTCGGCAGGAGCTACAAGCACGATTCAAACATGGAAAAGCAACCATTATACCGATTCCAATGCATCCTACTAAACAAAGGGAGCGTACCTTTTCCCATACGGAGGAGTTATTAAAGGCTGCTACTATTCCTTTTATACAACTTTTAGAAAAGACAACGGCAGAAACACAAAGCTCCAAAAATAGAGAGCAACGCATCCAAGCAGCTCCCCTATTTCGTCTGATGACTGGAGCATATGTAGAGCATAAAGAATATCTTCTTTTTGACGATATAAAAACGACGGGCACCACTTTGCAGCATGCCACCGAGATTTTAATGAATGCGGGTGCTAGAAATGTCAAAAGCTTCACACTAATTAATGGATGAAAATGCTAATGCATTGTGTATAATAGATTACGAGTAAATAAGATTCGTATCTAGCAGTTATTATTTTCATTCAGAAAAAGATCTCCACTTATGAAAGTAGGGAGATGAATACGGATGTGATCACTTTTCAGTGGGTTCCCAGACACCTACTGAATGAAAATAAAGCCTCCGGCGGATGTCACGGATTTTGAATTGTGCGGGCACAATTCAAAACCCGGACGTATTGTATATCTGTAGCGAAAGCAAAGCGTCAGTTACAATTACGCCAAGGCGAAATTGATTTAAGAGGAGGAAGAGTAGATGGCAGAGGTTCGTAATTGTCCGAAATGTAATGAGTTTTTTAATTATACAGGGGTCAGAGAAGTATGTCATAAGTGTGCGCAATCTGAAGAGGACTTATATCAAATCGTTTACCGCTTTTTACGTAAACGTGAAAACCGTGCTGCGACAGTAGAACGTATTGTTGAAGCAACTGGGGCTGAAGAGGAGTTATTGTATAAATGGGTACGTAAGGGGCGCTTACAGACTGCGATGTTCCCTAATCTTGGCTACCCGTGTGATAACTGTGGTCATCTAACGACAACAGGCAAGCTTTGTACAAAATGTCAGGATGAATTAAAGACGGAGCTACGTACATTTGAAGCGGCGAAGGAGTTCCGTGACAGTGTGGCAGAACGTGATCGTGTAACATATCATGCAGACCGAAAACGTTAACTTCTTTCAGCGAGTGTCCAAGCGACAGCAACAACGACTGAGTGACCAACATCACGTTGGCCCAAATCCTCCGGACGCAAATATGCCGAAGAATAATTGATAAGCCTGAAGTGTGTTAATTTTAAACAAAATTAGCACACTTTTTTACATTTGAAAACTTAACATTATGTGAGACAATCCGAAATAATAGGAAGATAAGCTTTTTAGATAGGGGGGGATTAAATGAAAATTACATCTTATGGGATTAATGCAGTGAACGCCTATAAAAATCAGGTGCGCAATGTAAAATCAAGTACGAACAAAGCATCCTTCGCAGATAAAATCGAAATTTCTAAGACTGCACAGGAGATGCAAGGAGTTTCAACATACAGCTCAGAGCGTGCAGAACGCGTACAACAACTAAAAAAAGATATCGCTTCTGGTGAATACAAAGTGGACGCTCGCAAAGTTGCAGAAGATATGCTGAAATATTATCGTTTCTAAGGAATATCAGAAAGGGTGCTTAGCAAAATGTCTACAGAAACGATTTGTTCTACACTAACAAAACTAGAAAGAATGCATAAAAGCTTATTTGAACTAGCCGTAAAAAAGACTGAAATCATTACAGCTGGTGATATCGAAGCACTGGACCAAATGCTCAAGGATGAGCAGGCGCATGTAGCGGCCATCGATAAGCTCGAGCAACAGCGTCAGAAACAGGTAACGGACTACCTTGAAGCAAAAGGACTTGCTTCAACTGACAAAGCAACTGTCGCTGATGTCATCGAGGCTGCTGAACAACAGACAGAAAAAGATACGCTCTCAGCAGTACGCAATCGATTATTGCAAATCATTAACGGCTTAAAAATACAAAACGATTTAAATCAGAAGCTAGTGTTCCAATCGCTACAATTTGTCAACTTTACATTGGATGCTTTACAACCTCGTCCTGAGCAAATCAACTATTCTGGCAATGAGGTTCGTGGCACAAATACAGTGGCAAAAAAATCATATTTCGATTCTCAAGCATAGTCTTTTTAAGAAATCAATTGCTGAAAAACGGTTATTAAGGGAGGAAAAAGAATGCGCTCTACATTTATGGGCTTAGAAGCTAGTAAACGTGGCTTATTTACACAACAAACAGCTTTATACACAACAGGACATAATATTTCCAATGCAAATACATTAGGTTACACTCGCCAACGAGCAAATATGCAAGCAACTCCTGGTTTTCCAAGTCCAGGCTTAAATCAGCCTGTCTATCCTGGACATCTTGGAACAGGGGTAGAAGTAAGCTCGATTCAACGCATGCGCGATCAATTTACCGATCGACAATATCGCCAGGAAACGAATAAGTTAGGTTATTGGGATTCAACAGCAAAATCGATTTCGCAGATGGAAGATATCATGTCAGAGCCTTCAGAGTTTGGTATTAACCAATCATTTACAGATTTTTGGAAGTCGATGGAGGATGTTATTGATAATCCAAAAGATACTGCTGCACGTCAGGTATTAATTTCTAAAGGAAAGGCAATTGCTGAGTCCTTTAATTATATGGATAGACAGCTAAAACAGATCCAAGGCAATATCGGGAATGAAATTAATGTATCGACGGATAAAGTGAATTCAATTCTTAAACAAATTGCAGCTCTTAATAAACAAATTCAAGAAGTTGAGCCGAGTGGTTATGTGCCAAATGATTTATATGATGCACGTGATGTATTAGTAGATCAGTTAAATGAATATTTTCCTGTAACGGTTTCATTGCAAAAATCAGGCGGTTTAGCAAAAGATGTTGCTGAAGGTTCAATGACGATTACATATGTATCAGCGGACGGTACTCCTATTAAATTAGTGGATGGTAGACAATATGCTGCACTTGCAACGATGGACACGAACGATCAGCGCATTGATGGTGATGTAGATGATCAAGCGACAGGGAGCTATGCTAATTTTAAGGAAATTAAAATTGCAGCTGTTGGCGAGCCACCAGGAGATCCAGCGACAGGAATCGCAATTGATTACAGTAAAATGGACCATGGTAAAGGTTCATTACGTGCATTAATTGATGCGTATGGACATAGCGGTGGACAAGGCACTTATCCAGAAATGCTTGCTAATTTAGATAAACTAGCAAATGAATTTATAACAAAATTTAATGAAGTTCATAGTAAAGGTTTTGGTTTAGATGATACTACAGGTCAGAACTTTTTCTCTGGGACGACTGCACGTGATTTTAACGTAGTGATTACCGATCCGAAGCAAGTAGCTGTATCTGATACGAAGGGTGAGGAAGGTAATAACGGAAACATGCGCAAGTTAGCGGCGCTACAATCGCAGGCTCAAGATAACTTAAAGAAAGGTACATTCCAAAACTATTATAAATCATTAGTAGGGGACTTAGCGGTTAAGGGACAGGAAGCTGAACGTAGTGCATTTAATTCTGAAACAATGCATTTGGAAATTTTTAAGCGTCGTAATTCTATGAACTCAGTTTCCCTAGATGAAGAGATGACTAATATGATTACATTCCAGCAAGCATACAATGCCAATGCACGTATGATTACAGTGGTAGATGAAACATTAGATAAAATCATCAACGGTATGGGAAGAGTAGGGCTATAATAGCCACTTAACTGAGAGGAGATAAATTTATGCGCGTTACACAATCAATGCTATCGAGTAATATGCTACGCAATTTAAACACAAGCTACAGTAAAATGTCTAAATATCAAAATATGTTGGACTCAGGTAAAGTAATTACTAGACCATCCGATGATCCAGTTGTAGCAGTAAAGGGAATGGGCTATCGTATAGATCTTGATAAAAGCCAACAATACCAACGTAATCTACGTGAAGCAAATACATGGCTAGATACAACAGACGAAGCGCTTGATCAAGTAGGCGGTGCATTAAAACGTGTAAAGGAGCTTATTGTACAAGCTGCTAACGATACAAATACTGCTGATGATCGTCAAAAAATCAATGCGGAAATGCAACAAATTAAGGGGCAATTGCGTGATATCGCCAATACAAAAGTGGGCGAAAACTATATCTTTTCAGGCACGCATACAAGTCAGCCGCTTTACATTGATAAAGCAGGTCCGCAAAATCCAGATATTACCACAGGAGGACAAAAGCCGATTGAAATCAACGTTTTTGATGGGATCTCAATGAATATTAATACTCCGGGTGCTGAGTTATTTGAGAATATTGATGGGTTTATGACGCACGTAACAACACTTTTAGAAAGTGGAGCAACAGGTCCGGAGATTGGCAATGCACTCGGTTTAGAAGTTACAAATGGTGCTAATAAAATTCCTGGTTTAGATGGGATTTATGAAAATACATTGACTTTAAGAGCAGATGTCGGCGCTCGTCAAAATCGTGTAGAGATGATGGAAAATCGACTAAGTCTTCAAGAAGTAAATGTAACAAAACAACTATCTAAAAATGAAGACACAGACTATGCAAAGACGATTACAGATATGGTTACACAGGAATCTATTCACCAAGCCGCTCTATCGGTAGGAGCAAAAATCATTCAGCAAACTTTAGTAGATTTTATCCGATAAAATCTACAAGGTTCTGCCCCGAAAGCGAAGCGACAGGGGTAAACTTTATAATGAATAACAGAGCGTTTGAACAATATGTTCAGGCGCTTTTATTGAAAGGAGAATAGTAAATGCGATTTCCACAAATTCAAATTCAAACAACCGATGCAAAAATAGAACTTGAAATTAGCAAGCCTCAACAGCAAATTGAACAGCCAAGAGCTACTCAATCTATTGAACAACCAGCTGCTATCTTGGAGATTCATACAACTAAAGGTGTTTTACAAATCGACTCTTCTCAAGCAAGACGAGATATAGGGATGATTAGTCCTTTGGAGTCAAGTGCAAATTATGCGGAAGAAGGTAAACAAGGGGCACTTGACGGGATGGCACGTAGAGCAAGAGAAGGCCGTCAATTAATGGAGAATGCAGGGAAAGGACAGGGGCGAGCGACAATTCAAAATATCTCAAAACAAAATCATGGTCCTCATCGTGCGCCATTCAACATTAAATTTGTGCCTTCTGTAGGCTCTGTTAAAATCGACTATACACCAGGTACTACAGACATCAATATTGAGAAAAGAGATCCAATAATTGACGCAAAGGTGAATAAACCTATACATGACTACACACCTGGTAAAGTAACTAGTACAATGGTACAAAGACCAGATGTTAACATCGACGTAATTATTTAAAGGAGCGCATAAAAGAATGAAAATAGCTACTAAATTTTTAGGTGAAATCGAAATTGTAGAACAAGATATTCTGACATTTGAGCAAGGCTTATTAGGTTTGGAAGAATACAAAAAATTTGTGTTACTACCTATAGACGCAAACCTGCCATTAGTATTACTTCAATCAGTTGATCAAATGGAAATTGGTTTTGTCATAGCGTATCCATTTGCCTTCAAAAAAGATTATAGCTTTGATATTAGTGAAGATGATCGTGAGCAACTACAAATTGAAAAAGAAGAGAATGTTCTTACTTACACTATTGTTACAATGAAAGAAACTTTAGAGAATTCTACTATTAATTTGTTAGCACCTATCATTATTAACATGGATAAAAAACTTGGTAAACAAATTGTTCTACAAGATAATAAGTGCTATCCGTTACGCTACCCAATGCAATCATTGGAAGGAAGTGCGAAATAATGCTAGTCCTTTCACGTAAAAAAGATGAATCTATTATGATAGGTGACCAAATTGAAATTAAAATATTAGCAGTGGATGGCGAACAAATTAAAATTGGTATTGTTGCACCAAAAACAGTAAAAGTACATCGCTACGAGGTTTTTGAAGCTATCCAGGCACAAAATAAGGAAGCTTTATCAGCATCATCAAGCTTCTTAGAACAGCTAAAGAAAAAATAAAAAATATGTACTTTAGCTATATATTTAAACAAGTAATTTATTACATAAAAAAATAAAAAAAATTTTATTAAAAAACTATTAAACATTTCCAACTAATTACGATATATAGATTGTAAGGGGCAGGAAGTACATACATACTTCCTAATCCGATATTCCACACGGATGTGGAATAACAAAAACAAACATTCAAGGAGGAATTCCAAATGAGAATTCAACACAACATTTCAGCTTTAAACACACACCGTAACCTTTCTTTCAACAACACTGAAGCTTCTAAAAACTTAGAGAAATTATCTTCAGGTTACAAAATCAACCGTGCTGGCGATGACGCTGCTGGTTTAGCAATCTCTGAAAAAATGCGCGGACAAATCCGTGGTCTTGACATGGCGACTAAAAACGCTCAAGATTCAGTATCTTTAATCCAAACTGCTGAGGGTGCTCTTAACGAAACACACGCTATCCTACAACGTATGCGTGAATTAGCAGTACAATCTGCGAACGATACAAACGTATCTACAGATCGTAGTGCACTTCAAAAAGAAGTAGATGCATTAACTTCTGAGATTACTCGTATTTCAACAGATACAGAGTTCAATACTCAAAAATTATTAAACAGCAGCTTTAAAGGGAAAGTATTCCATATTGGTGCGAACAAAGGCCAAAATATTTCATTAACTATTACAGACATGAGTGCTAAAGGTGTTGGTGTAAGTGGAGTTAAGATTGATAAACAATCTGCAGCTAACAAAGCTATCTCGACTATTAACAAAGCTTTAGAAACTGTATCTACACAACGTTCTGCTCTTGGTGCTGTACAAAACCGTTTAGAGCACACAATCAACAACTTAGGTGCAACTTCTGAAAACTTAACAGCTGCTGAATCACGTATCCGTGACACAGATATGGCTAAAGAAATGATGGGCTTCACTAAGAACAACATCTTAATGCAAGCTGCTCAATCTATGTTAGCTCAATCTAACCAACAACCTCAAGGAGTCCTACAATTATTACGATAGTATATAAATGAAAAGAAGGTTCTCTCTAAATTGAGAGAGCCTTCTTTATTTTTCAAAAAGAATGCCGATATACACATAGAGGTGACATCTATATGGAATTGCAAAATATAAAATACATAACAGCAAAAGATGGCAATGAAACAATTGAAGTTAATGGTTATTTGTTGCATAGTAAATATAATCCTAATCGAGAAGCGGAAAGCTTGATCAAGAAAGAGATTAATAAGAATTATGTTAATGTCATTTTTGGATTTGGAAGAGGATATGTTTCAAATGCTCTAGCTAAAGAAAAAATAAGTAGAGACAAAATATTATTTATTGAACCTATAACTTCTTTTGAAAGATATGATATTAAACAATACGATATTGTTTTTGGTGATAACTTAGAAGATATTCAAATTGCGATAGAAGGAAAATTACGCTTTTTTAGTAGAAAAATTAATGTAATATGCGCACCGAATTATGATAAAATTTTTTCTTCTTTATATCTTAATATACTAAAGAAAGTAAAAGATATACAGAATATAAATATTGTTTACAACAATACAATAAGGGATTTGAGTGTTTCATGGCAAGAAAATAGTATTCGTAATATGCAGTATATGTATAAATATGATTCCATAAATGTATTGGAAAAATACTATTATTATCCATTTGTGGTAGCCTCAGGGGGGCCTTCGCTAACTAAACAGTTGCCACTGCTCAGAGAAATTCGTGAAAATGTTGTGTTAATTGCTTCAGGTTCGACAGTGAACACTTTAATAGCCAACAATATAGAGCCTGACTATATTATTAATATTGACGGATCCGAGGCTAACTATGAAAGACATTTTAAAGAGTTGAAAGTAACATCAGCAGAACTTATGTATGCTTCGACTAGCCATTTTAAAATACAGCAAAATTTTAATAATAGAAAGTACGCATTTTTAGATACGAGAGAAAACAAATATAAAAACCATCTCAAAAAAACGTTAGAAATCGATTTGCCAAATATTCTTGGTGGTGGATCAGTGGCTAATTTTGCATTAAGTATTGCACGATTTTTAACAACGGGACCTATTGCAATTATCGGACAGGATTTAGCCTACACAGATGGTAAAACACATGCAGAAAGCAATAATAATTACAAAGAGGCGGATGCGGAATATTTGGCGATGCAAGGTGCTTTTGAAATAGAAGGATACTATGGTAATAAGGTAATGACTAATTATTCATTATTTTCTATGAAAGAAAGTTTTGAAGAAATCATGCAACAGATTGAGAGGCCTGATACAATTTTTAATTGTACAGAAGGTGGTATAAAAATTGAAAATATACAACAACAGCCCTTTGAGTATTTCTGTCAGCAATATGTAAATCCCGATGTAAAAGTGAAATTATATAACACTATGGAAAACGAAAAAGATATAGCGGTTTATATACGCACTGTAAGGGATGAGATTAAGGTTTATAAAAAAATTATTGTAGAGTTAAAATTAGCTTTACATGCTTTGAAAAAAAATACTTTAACTACAGAATTCGCTCCTAACATTTTAAAAACGTTAGATGATGTAGATCGTAAAGTTGAAAAACTAATGGGGAAAGTAGTCATGGAGCGAATAAATGACCCGATTACGTTAGATGTTATGACGAAATATGAAGCACAAGGTGAGGAAACACCAGAGGAAACGTATGAGCGTGTTTTTCAACAAAATAAAGAGTTATATGAAAGATTATGTAAGGCAACTGAACAATCTATTCAATATACACAAGATGCAATTAGAGAAGCTGAAGTGCTAATGGAGGAGTAAACAATGGAAATTAAAGATCTTATCGAGAGCTATAATGAATATGTAAATAAGGTACCAACAGGGGCGATATATATTGCAAACTGTCTAAGAGAGGACAAATTAAATGATGCATTAATGGCAATCAAAGATTTTTCTGAAGGAGTGCTCTGGCTTACAGAGGCAAATGAGCTAATGAAGAAAAATGGAGCAATGGCGGAACTTAGTATTGAACAAATTCAAGAATTTTTAATAGAGGTAAACAAAGGTTTAGAAAAGCAGGATTATATACTTGTTGCAGATATGTTTGAATATGAAATTGCAACTTTTTTCGAGGCAGTAGCATATGCGGAAGGTCCGGTTAAGTAAATTGCATTGGCATGTAGAGCAAGCAAAAAATGGAGAGGTAACTTTACGGTTAAATGAGGTCTTTATTTACAGTAAGTATCGTCCAAAAGAAGATGCGGTGCGTTGGATAGACGCAGAGTTTGATGAAGAAGCTGAAAGTTATTTGTTAATTGGTTTGGGCTTAGGCTACCATTTAAGAGAGCTTATTGGCAAGAGTAAAGATAAGCCAGTGACGGTGTACTATTTTGATAAAAATGAATATGAATTGTTTTTAAACTATAATAGAGATTTGTGGTGGAAGAAAGAATGTGTGCAGATTGTTCATGATTTAACTCAAACTGAGCTTCATGGTAATGTTCAGATTTTGCTTCCAAACGTCTGGGTTAAGGGGATCGGTGAAAACCATCCACTATTTTTAACACTAGAAGTGATAAAAATAAACCAACTTTCTTATAAAAAAAATGCCGAGAAATTGGAAGATAATTTTTTTCGTAATAAAGCACTAAAAGACGAGTCAATCAAAAAGCAAAAACAGGATAAAGTGGCATGCTTAGTGGCTGCAGGGCCTTCTTTGAATGATACAGTATCGTGGTTAAAAGAGTACCAATATAAAGTTGATATTTATGTTGTTGGAGCTGCATTAAAAAAGTTATTAGCAAATGGCATTGTGCCAAAAGCTACGATATTATCGGATGCAAACGATGGAACACTATCGCAATTTCAAAATACTCATTTTAAAGGTGATATGTATTATTTATCAACTGCAAATTATAATAGTGTAGCTGCTCATAAAGGCAAGCGTTATATTCTTTATCAACAAGGTTATAAATTAGCTGAAAAAGAAGCCGAGAAGAGGAATGCTCCGCTAGTAGAAACAGGTGGATCAGTAGGTACGACAACATTTAGTCTACTTGAAAATTTAGGCTATGAAATTGTAGTTTTATTTGGACAAGATTTAGGTTTTGTAGGGGTGCAAACTCATGCTACACTCTCTACGTCTGGGAGAGATGCTTCTAATGATGTTTTTGTACGAAAAATAGAAGCAAATGATGATAGTTATATTCATACAACAGCAATTTTTCAAACATTTTGGTACTGGTATGAGCAAAAGATGGAAACTACTAAAGTAAAGGTATTTAACACAGCTACTAAAGGAGCTAAAATTAGGAATACCCCATTAATAAGTGAAGAAAAATTTAAAGAATTAATTGTACGAAATGAAAAAGGTGTTTTATAATTTTCTGAATATAAAGGAGAAAACTAATGATAAAGTTACCGGATTTTGATATGTCTTTTGAATACGAAAATAATTTTTACTTATCTTGTGATATAACTCGAATGAGCAAGGTCCTAGCTCATTATGAACTATACAAACAAGTAATCGATTTACCAGGAGAAATAGTAGAGTGTGGTGTATTTAAGGGCGCTTCTTTTTCTCGATTTGCAATGTTTAGAGAATTGCTTAGTAATCCCTATTCTAAAAGAATGATTGCTTTTGATATGTTTGGAGGATTTCCTGAAACATCTTATGAGGAAGATAAAAAACTGAGAGAACGCTTTATTCAGGAAGCGGGTGCTGAAAGTATTTCTACAAATCAATTAATGAAGGTGTTAGAACATAAAAGAGTGGAAAGAAATATAGAATTAATTGAAGGAGATATCACAAAGACTGTTCCGGAATATGTAAATAAACACCCTGAATTAAAGTTATCTTTAATTAACTTAGATACTGATATTTATGAACCGGCAGTTACCATTTTAGAGAATTTATATCCTAAACTTGTTAATGGTGGGATATTAATTTTAGATGACTATGGTACTTTCCCTGGGGAAACTAAGGCTGTTGACGAATACTTTAAAGATAAAAATATAGAAATAAAGAAATTTCCTTTTGCTATGACTCCATGCTACATAATAAAAAAAGATTAGGAAATGTAAAAACTTTTAACAAGTTAAGACATGCAGACGTAGTTATGATGTGAATTTGCTGAACTGTTGTTTGCTGACTATTCAGCATTCTATAGTTGTTCATTGGAAGGAAGACATTAAAGTGAGAAAAAATCCGTGTATAGAAATTGCAGGACGTAAAATAGGTTATGATTATCCCCCTGTAGTAATTGCAGAGATTGGTATTAATCATGAAGGCTCACTAAAAGTAGCAAAAGAAATGGTTGACGCTGCTTGGGAGATGGGTGCAGAAATTATTAAGCACCAAACACATATTGTCGAAGATGAAATGAGTCCTGAAGCAAAAAAAGTGATTCCTGGTAATACAGATGTATCTATCTATGAGGTTATGGAACGTTGTGCGTTAAATGAAGAAGAGGAAATCGAATTAAAGCAATATGTTGAAGAAAAAGGAATGATCTTTATAAGCACACCTTTTTCTCGTGCAGCGGCAGACCGACTAAACCGAATGGATGTATCTGCCTATAAGATTGGTTCTGGCGAGTGTAATAATTATCCTTTGATTAAGCATATTGCATCATTTGGGAAGCCAATGATTGTTTCAACAGGTATGAATGATATTGAGAGTATACGTAAAACCGTTGAAATAATTAAAGAGTATAATGTGGAATATGCGCTATTGCATTGTACAAATATTTATCCAACACCTCCAAATCTTGTCCGTTTAGGTGGGATGCAACAATTGGCAGAAGCGTTTCCTGACGCTGTTATTGGATTGTCGGACCATTCATTAAATAACAATGCTTGTTTAGCTGCGGTTGCTTTAGGTGCGAGCATACTAGAACGTCATTTTACTGATACGAAAGATCGTCTAGGGCCAGACATTATTTGTTCTATGACACCGGAGGAAATGAGTAATTTAATTCAAAGTGTTAAGGAAATTGCTCAAATGCGTGGTGGACATAAAGAAGCTGCAAAAGAAGAACAAGTTACAATTGATTTTGCATTTGCGACAGTAGTAACAATTAAAGATATTAGCGAAGGCGAGATATTTACTGAGAAAAATATTTGGGTAAAACGTCCAGGTACAGGAGAGATTAAAGCTATTGATTATGAAGGAATATTAGGAAAAGTATCCGCAAAAAAGATTCCAGCTAATACACATCTTGAATGGAGTATGGTGAAGTGAAGAAAATTGTTTTTATAACAGGGACACGTGCCGACTATGGAAAATTAAAAACACTTATGCATGCGGTAGAAGATCATGAAAACTTTGAACTTCACGTTTTCGTTACGGGTATGCACATGTTGGCGAAATATGGGTCTACTTATAAAGAAGTGGTGAAGGATCGCTTTAAATATATTTACCAATTTGTTAACACCCGTGATAATCAAAGTATGGATATGACATTAAGTAACACTATAGTAGGTTTTAGTAATTACGTTGAAGAGTTCAAGCCTGATTTAATTGTTGTTCATGGTGATCGTGTCGAAGCATTAGCAGGTGCTATAGTAGGTGCAATTAATAATGTACGTGTAGCGCATATCGAAGGGGGAGAGATTTCGGGGACTATAGACGAATCTATTCGCCACGCTATTACAAAATTTGCACATTTTCATTTAGTGGCGAATGATCAAGCTGTCCGATATATTATTCAGCTTGGTGAGCGTCCAGAAACTATTTTTGCTATTGGATCGCCTGATATTGATGTTATGCAAGCAAATAATCTTCCTTCCATTGATAAAGCTAAAGAACGCTATACGATACCATTTGATAGATACAATATTTTAATGTTTCATCCTGTTACGACAGAAATTGATACGATTAAAAGTCAAATTGATGAGGTAGTAGAAGCGGTATTGGATTCTCAACAAAATTTTATAGTTATTTATCCAAATAATGATGAGGGTAGTCGATATATTTTTGACGCTTATGAATATCTAAAAGGAAGGGAGAATATTAAACTATTCCCTTCCATTCGGTTCGAACATTTCTTAACTTTATTAAAGCATGCAGAATGTATTATTGGTAACTCTAGTGCAGGGATACGAGAAGCAGGTGTGTATGCCACACCTACTGTAGACATAGGGAACCGCCAAAAAGGACGATACACTCTTAATGAGTTACCACATATTGTACAGAGTCAGCCAAAACGAAATGAAATTTTAATTGCGATTAAAGAAGCTCAAAATAGAAAACTAATACCTCAATCTTTATTTGGCAATGGTGAAAGTGTGGCAAAGTTTATTGCTGTTTTAGAAAACGTGAACTTTTGGACACAATCTATTCAAAAGCAATTTATACCAATGTGAGGTGTTGACATGTACAAGGATAAGCGCTTTATTGCAATCATTCCAGCGCGCGGAGGTAGCAAAGGAATACCAAATAAAAATATCGTTGAAGTAGTAGGAAAGCCATTGATTGCTCGTACAATTGAAACGGCTTTACAATCAAAATATTTAGATAGAGTTGTTGTTTCAACAGATAGTGAGAAAATCGCATGTATAAGTAAAGATTGGGGAGCGGATGTTCCATTTTTACGCCCGTCTTATTTAGCAACTGATAATGCGAAAACAATAGATGCGATTATTCATACACTAGAGCAGGTTGAAGAGAAATATGATTATGTGATACTTCTTCAACCGACACAACCATTACGCAAAGTTAAACATATTGATGAGGCTATCGAGCAGATTGTTGAGAAAAATCAACACAGTTTGGTAAGCGTATCACCAGTAAAACAACACCCTATTTTAATGCGTAAAATTGATGAAAACGGTCGGGCAATTTCATTATTAGGAGAAAATAGTACAGTACGTAGACAAGACTTTAGTGAAGTATATATCGTTGATGGAACAATCTATATAAATAAGATTGATGAAAATTTAACATCTGAAACAAGTTTGAATGATAATGAATATGTTTACTATACAAATGATAATTCAATAGATATCGATACTTTTGATGATTTAGAAATGTTAACTAAATATTTAGGTGGTAATACATGATATATATTGGCCAAGCAAAGGATTTTAGAGATTTACCAGCTTTAATAGATATAAATAAAGAGAAATTTTATTTAATTAAAAGTCAGACAAAATATAGATTAGTATCCACGATTTGCCCACATCAAGGTGGAACTGTTGAGTTTTGTGACGAAAAAGAATGTTTTGTATGTCCTATACATCAATGGGAATTTGATAAAAACACAGGAATGCAAATTAACTCTGATAAAATGAGATTAAAGTCCTATGAAATTGTTGAAATTGAAGGAGAATTGTATGTAAATATAATTAGAGAAACTGTGGATAATAAGATTTTACAAAAAGTAAATGAATATCCGATAATTAAACTACATGCTCATGCTTGTATAGAAGTTATATATAATGATTTTCACTTGCTTTGCGATCCATGGCTAGAAGGTCCGGCCTTTTTAGGTGCATGGTTACAATATCCTCCTGCCAATGTGAGTATCAAAGATTTAAAACCAGATGCAATTTGGATTTCACATGAACATTCGGATCATTTTCATATACCGACTTTAGAAAAAATAGATAAAAATATACCAATATATATTCCTGCTTTTCCTAATTGTCGCATGGAAATAGAATTAGGAAAATTAGGTTTCAAAAACATCCATATCATGCCATGGGGTGAAAAAGTAAATATCAACACTAGTATCTCTATAACTACCTATCAACCTTCGAGTTTATGGAACGATGCTTTTGTTTTAATTGAGATAGGAAACTTTAAGCTTTTGAATTTAAATGATGCTGGTATTAATCATCAAGTAGCTAAATTAGTTGGTCCTGTGCATGCAATTGCTTCTAGTTTTTCTCCGGGTGCATCAGGTTATCCTCTGACCTGGGAACATATAAGTGAAAAACAAAAGAGAGCTATAATGGCTAATAGTAGACAAGGTATACTTAAAATGCTGGAACAGGCAGCAGAAATTTATGGTGCAACATATATTTTTCCTTTTGCTAGTCATTTTACATTATGGAAACCAGAGCACGATAAGTATATGAAACAACTATTACGTAATACAGTTTCAGATGTTGTGGAGTACTTTAAAGATAAGCCATATAAAGTTATCGACATTTTGCCTGGAGGGGTATGGGATACATCTACAAACAGTGTAGAGAATATTGCTTCCCACTCAAAAAAGGAACAAGTCTTAGAAGCTTACAAAAAATTTGTCTCTAATGAACAGCCTATTTTAGAAAAACGTCGTTTAAGTAAAGAAAAATTGATAGATTACTTTTTAAACTTAAATAACATTCCTGAAATGATTTTTTGTGAGGACTTAACATGCAGTATACAAACTGTATATGATAGCGAAGTTACACACACACTATACTTTAAGGTCGAACAAGGTGTTTTAGAAATAGTTAATAAGATTGCAGACGTACCTAATATTACTATGAAAATTCCTGAAAATATTATGTATTATATTATTGAAAATAATGAATCATGGGATGAAGCTACAATAGGTTACTGGTGTGTATTCAGTCGTAATCCTGATGTTTATCATGCTGATTTTTGGCGTATTTTACAAGCGCCTTATTATAAAAAGAGTACTAAATTAGATAGAATTACAGAGAATATCTCCATAGCGGAAATTCTTGAACAAAAAGGTGAACTTGCAGAGCGTATACTAGGTAGGGCCGGTTTATATTGTGGAGGTTGTCAAGGATCTATTTATGAAACATTGGAACAAGGTGCTGTTGCACATGGGTTAAGTACATTAGAAATAAATCGAATGGTTAAAGCATTAAATAGAATTTGAGGAGGTTCTTATGAACAGTTGGGACGAATCTTATAAAAGAAAAGACAATTATTTATTTTATCCACATGAAGAAATAATTCGTTTTTTTAATAAATATCTTGTGAAAAGATTAGATGTTGACGAGTACAAATTTCACCACGGTTACAATAAAGGAGATAAACTTTTAGATCTTGGTTGTGGAGTTGGTCGCCATTTAACTTATGGTCTGGATATGAAATTTGATGTACATGGCATCGACTTATCAGAAAACGCTATTGTCAAAGCGAAAGAAGTTATCCGGAGTCATAAAAATTTCATAAGTGATGAAAATGTAGTTAGTGGAAGCGCAGCTGATTTGCCTTGGGAAGATAATTATTTTGATGTAGTTGTTTCTCATGGTGTCCTTGATAGCATGCCTTTTGATGTAGCAAAAGATGCTGTTAAAGAAGTGAACCGCGTAATTAAAGATGACGGTTTATTTTACTGTGATTTAATATCAGGTAACGAGTTAAACTTTTTTGGTGAGAAAGAAGTAACAATTGAACATGAAAAAGGAACAATACAATCTTACTTTAATTTGAGCAAAATTGAAGAATTAATCAAAGGCTATTTTGAAATTATAGAGTGTCGTGTAAATGAAACAACTTTTTTAATAGGTGATTACCATGGGGAGAAAAAGTATGGTAGATATCATATTATCTTAAAAGTGATTAAGTAATTTTATAAGATTTGAAAATTAAAGTATTGAAAACTACATCAAGTAACTGTATATAGGGGAATATTTAGATATTTTCTGTAATCTAGAAAAGCTACTGATTCTTTTTGTTGGTTAATTTTCCTAATTCTACTAATTTTTGGCTAAGGTAAAATAGGTCAAAAATTAGTAGGTTGTAGGTTTGGAACTTATCGTGACCAGATTAATAAAAGTTATGGCTAAAGAAATAGTAGCAAATTTATATATTAATTTTGGAAAATGAATCCTTTTATCGTTGGGTTAAACAAAATTTTAATGTACCGATTTTGTTGGGGCCTTGCCAAACGTGATATTCATCATGTATTTGACACGTTAAATATCTATGTGTTACAGAAGTTTTTACATACATATATGTAATACTTATTCTTTTCAGGTTTTAATTCTATCGAGCGTTACAAATAGAAAGAAAATATATTATTTTTGTTTTAGTTAACACATATAATACTAAAAAATTAAAAAGAGATGAATCCTATGAAAAATATAGCAATTATAGGTGCAGGACAGTTAGGTAGTAGACATCTGCAAGCTATGGCTAAAGTAGAAGACGAAATTATGTTGTATATTGTTGATCCTTCTGAAAAAGCACTACAAATTAGTAAAGAACGTTTTAAAGAGGTGAACACTTTAGGGAAAGATTTAATATGTTTGAATCGTATTGCTGATTTGCCTAAAGAGTTGGAGTTTGTTGTTATCTCAACAAATTCTAAACAACGATTTGATGTGCTTAAAGACTTGATGTTTCATGCAAAAGTAAAGTTTTTATTGCTAGAAAAATTTCTATTTCCAACTGTACAAGAGTTTAAACAAGCTACACAAATTTTAGAAGCTACTAATACTCATGCATACGTTAATTGTGCTAGAAGAATGTGGCCAGCTTATCAAAAGTTGAAATCGTTTCTTGATACATCAACAAAAGTTACACTTGAAGTCACTGGTGTGAATTGGAATTTAGCTTCTAATTCGATTCATTTTTTGAATTTGCTATTATATTTGATGAATGAAAAAAATGCTATATTGGATACTGCCATGCTAGATAATGAGTTACTAGAAAATAAAAGACCGGGATATATTGAAATTTCAGGAACATTAAAAGCGATTACTCCAAAACAACATAAACTTATTTTAACATCGAAAAAAGTAGGGAATGAACCCATTGTTATTTCAATTAAATCCGTAACTCAAAACCTAGAAATTCGGGAAGCCGAGCAAGTCATTTTTATAAATGGTGAGAAACAAGAATTTAAGATGCATTATCAAAGTAACTTAACAGATAAAATATATGGGCAGTTACAAGAAGTAGGGGAATGTTCACTTGTGTCGTACAAAGAATCTGCTAAAGAACATTTAATGCTCCTTGAAGCATTTAATGAATTTTTAGGTGATAGAGAAGGTGCAATCACATGACAGATGTTTTAATAGTCGGTGCGGGTTACATGGCAAAGGAATATGTAAAAGTATTGAAGGATATCAATATACCATTTGAAGTCATTGGCAGAAGCGGAAAAAATTCCGAAGACTTTGAAAAAGAACTGGGTGTACAAGTTAAATATGGTGGTCTAGAGGTGGTATTTGATAGTTTAGAGCAAATTCCAACTTATGCAATAGTAGCGACGACACTAGAAAGTTTAGAAGAAAACACAATATTTCTTTTAGGTAAAGGAGTAAAAAATATTTTAATAGAAAAGCCGGGTGCGGTTACTAAGGAGGGAATGCAGAGAATAGAAAAACTGGCAGAAGAAAATGAAGCAAATGTTTATATAGCATACAATAGAAGATTTTATGCTTCTGTTCTAGAAGCTAAAAGAAGAATTGATGAAGATGGGGGTTTGTCTTCTTTTATCTTTGAATTTACTGAATGGAGTCATTCGATTACTAACTTAGATAAAACAAAATTCCAGTTAAATAACTGGTTTATTGGAAATTCTACACACGTTATTGATGCAGCATTCTTTTTTGGTGGCAAACCTAAAAAAATTAGTACATTTGTACAAAGTCATTTAGATTGGCATCCTAAAGGCAGTATTTATACAGGATCAGGTATTACAGAGAATGATATTTTATTTTCTTATCATGCAAACTGGTCTGCCCCGGGAAGTTGGAAGTTAGAGTTACTTACAAAAAAAAATAGATACATATTTAGACCTTTTGAAAAGTTACATGTTCAAAAGCTAGGATCAATTTCCATAACCGAGATAGAATTAGAAGACGAAATAGATATTCAATATAAACCAGGTTTATATGAGCAGACTAAAACATTTTTATATAAGGGTATACTATCTTCTAATCTATTAAATATTAAAAATGGAGTTGAGGCATTTTCTTTTTACGAAAAGATAAATGGAGGACAAGTATGAGAATATTAGTTGCAGGAGACTCTTTAGGGCTACCACGACCACATCGAATTAATGATTATTCTTTAAGTGAGTATGATTTGGCTGTTTCCTACGGAGATACTTATTCATCTATTATTAATAAAGAGCTATTGACGCTATTTAAAATGGATCCTTATATCGAGATTATTAATAAGTCCAAACGCTCTCAAACTATTGCTGGAGTGTATTCGGATTTTATTGATAATTTATTTTTTCATCAGCCCGATGTAATAATAATTCATGTTGGAATTGTAGACTGTTGGTTTCGAGATGAACTTGGAGGCAAACAGTATGTTCCTCTCGTTCAATACAACGAGTACTTAATTAAAATTTTAACTTACATGAGTTTCAGAGATGAGTGTAAATTAATTTTGGTCGGCATATCTCCTACGTCATTAAAAATGGAAGAAAGATATCCCGGAATCAATAGTGAGATACGATCATATAATGAAGTCCTTCGCTCGAAAGTGAATTATAGGAATGTTTTTTATATCGATATGGAGAAATATACTAATATTGAAAACATACATCAATACTTGTTACTTGATGATCATCACTTGAATGTAGAAGGAAATAAACTAATTGCCAATGAGCTACTAAAAATTCTAAAAGGAATTATATATACTCAAAAAGGTGTTGAGTTAGAAAAAAAAGAGGATTTTTCGAAGATGAATGAATTCTTTTTAAAAGGGTTCCACTCATATCCTTATAATATTGATACATTATATAATCTAATTATTACCCTATATGAAAAGGGAGATAAAGCTACATTGAATTTTGTGGAAGAATTTATAAAAACTAATAAGATAGTAGACCCTGACTTGCAATATTTATTTAATTCTATATATAGAATCATTTAACATTGTACTAGAATTTTATTATTCATGAAATGAAAGCGAATGAGGATGTGCAAATATGAGACCAATTTTAATTCCAGAGTATTTTGCAGAGTTTAGTTGTATTGGCGGTGCTTGTGAAGATACTTGTTGTGTTGGCTGGAATATTACGGTAGATAAAAGGACTTATCAAAATTATCGCAAAGTAAAACATCCAGAAATAAGAGAGAAGTTACAACGTTATGTGAAGCGTAACCGAAGTCAACAAGACGATTCGAGTTACGCAAAAATAGTGTTAGATGAAAATAAGAAGTGTCATATGATGTTAGAGGATGGGCTATGTAGTATTCATAAAGAATTGGGAGAACAGTTTTTATGTAATACTTGTGCTACTTATCCAAGAATATTTACTAAAGTAGGCTCATTTGTTGAAAAAAGTTTAACCTTATCTTGCCCTGAGGCAGCAAGAGTTGCCCTCTTGCGTGAAGAAGGTTTAGGTTTTATTGAGACAGAGGAGCCCAAAGATACTCGTGGATTAATGGGTAGAGAACTTAATTTGGAAAATCATCCACTATTTTGGGATTTAAGAGTGTTTACGATTCAGCTGATGCAAAATCGTAAACAACCTATTGAAATCCGATTAATAATTTTAGGTCTATTTATTCAGAAAATTGAGCGATTAAAATTAAGTGACTTAGAGCAACAGCTACCTACAATTATGGAAGATTATTTAAACCGCTTAGATAACGAAGAATTCATTGAGTCATTAAAAAATATTGAAGGGAACTTAAATTTCCAGTTAAATTTGGCTCGAGACTTAATACGTTATCGCATGTCTGATGGAGGAGTGTCATCGGAAAAGTATTTAGCGATTCTACATCAATTATTAGATGGGTTACTATTAGAAGAAAATGAGAATAAAGAAGTGCAGGACATGGATCGATCAATTGCTAAATACCAACAGAGCTATCTAGAATTGTATGAACCATTTATGAAAAAGCAAGGCTATATGCTTGAAAATTATGTTGTCAATTATATATTTAAAAACCTATTTCCATATGATTATAATACAATGTTCGAGAGTTATATGATGCTTGTTATTCATTTTACACTCATAAAATTACATATGATTGGTATGGCTTCAAAGCAGCAAAAATTAACTCAAGACATGGTAATTGAATGTATACAACAACTTGCAAAAGTAATTGAACATAATTCTTCTTATTTACAAGGCGTTCGTGAGGGTATGGAGGACTCGGGTTATACTACAATGGGACATATGTTTGTGATGATTAGTAATTAAATATAGTTAGTTGTGGCAACGTAGTATAAAACCCGGATTAGATATGAAAAAATTTTTTAAAAAATAAACTTGGATTATTTTATTATGGAGGCCATAACGACCTCTCTACAAAAATTAAGGAATAAAATCCTC
The DNA here is from genome assembly GCF_044746345.1 of Lysinibacillus sp. NPDC086135. Lineage (NCBI taxonomy): Bacteria > Bacillati > Bacillota > Bacilli > Caryophanales > Bacillaceae > Lysinibacillus > Lysinibacillus sp. NPDC086135. Next base: position 189,323 of record NZ_JBIVCA010000007.1, read on the forward strand.
TGGATTTAAAACACTAGTACACACGTTTACCATAATAGTGAGTATTTATATTATTTTAATATGAGAATTTCAGTTTTTATCGATGATTTTTAGAAAAACTGAAATTCTTTTTTTTTTGTCCGATATTATGAATAGTGACGCTTGTAATAGATTCAAGGGGGATGGAAAACATGCGTGTTTCGGGGGATGCAAATATAGATTCAATGTTAAACAAATCCGCTTCTACTAATATGCAAAAAGTGGGAACTGTGGTGGAGCAAGGAAGCAAAGCTACTAGTGATGTGTCTACATCCATTGCTGAACAAGTACCACCATTCGAAAATACTGAGGAAACAAAGGCAAAAGTTCAACAAGCTGTAAATACAATGAACCAAATGTTAGAAGTTACACACAGCGCAGCGAAGTTTGTTTATCATGAAGGGTTAGAACGATATTATGTGACGGTGGTTGACCAAAATACCGAGGAGGTAGTAAAAGAAATACCTCCAAAAAAGCTATTGGACGCATTTTATGAAATGCAGAAAATGCTTGGTATGATTGTAGACAAGAAAATATAAAAACATTAATGAGGAGGAAAAGAGTATGGTAACAAGAATTGGCGGTTTAGCGTCTGGTATGGATATTGATTCACTTGTAGAGAAATTAATGAAGGCAGAACGTATGCCTTTGAATAAAACGTTTCAACAAAAACAATTATTAGAATGGAAACGTGATGCATATCGTAATGTTAATGCAAAGTTAAAAACATTCGATACTTTCTTATTAGATAAAATGATTCTTTCAGGAAAAATGAATCAAAAAACTGCAACGTCATCAAATGAAAATTTAGTATCAGTAAAGGCTACTTCAGGAGCAACTGGTAATATTACAATTGGTGGTGTATCACAATTAGCTTCTGCAGCTCAAGCTGTAGGTAATCAAACAGAATATACCGGTGACTCAAAGTTAAGTGAGCTAAACTTGAATGTAAATTCTATTTCTATCCAATCAATTGGTAAGGATGGTAGATTAACAACAGAGGCAACAAAAATTAATTTTACTAACGATATGACAATTAATGATTTAGTAAAGACAATTAACGGTACTAGTGCAGGTGTTACTGCTTTATTTGAAGGTGGAAAATTGTCCCTAACTGCTAAAAATACAGGTAGTGAAAAAGGTGGACAAGGTGAAATTATTGTTACAGGTGGATTGGGAGTATTTAATAAATTAGGCTTGGCATCAACTGATGGTAAATTAGCTAGCAATGGTAAAAATGCTATGTTTGAAGTGAATGGTATTCAAACAGAGCGTTCATCTAATACTTTTACAATTTCAGGTTATGAAATGACATTAAAACAGACTTTTAATGCTGGTGATGTTGCTTTAAAGCAATATGAGGCAGCAGAATTAGAGCTTAAAAATGCACAAGATGCTATGGCAGGACCAAATGGGCTTACTCAAAAATACATCGATGCTGCGAATCGTTACTTTGGCACATCTTTTTCTACGATAGATGAATTGAAAAATGCTACATTACCTCCTAGCGCATTTAAGACAAATTTTGATACTGCATACAATGGTAAATTTGCTTCAACTTTAACTGAGCAGGAGCAATCAGTTTACAAAGATTTTGCTGATAAAAATCGTATTGCGAAGTTAAGTGATGATGATATTGATACAATTAAAAATAATGATTTTGATACATTAAGAACGATGAGCCAGTTTAGCGCTTATAGTGATGCAGATTTAAATAGAATGAAAGATAATGCAGATAGCCTTGAGAAATTCCGTAACCAAGCGAATAAAGAAGCAGATGAAAGACTTTATCAAGCAACTAATAAAAATTTACTTACAAATGATCAGGCAATTACGTTTTTAAATAGCATGAACGGTAAGACAACAGAAGAAATTACAACTGCCATTAATAAGCTTGCAGACGGGTCCTTAAAAACAATACTGGAAGGTACAAATGTAGAACAATTACAGTTCCTTGCGCAGGATTCTACTAGACTAACTGAATTTAAAGATATTGCGGCCAAGCAAGTTACTTATGAAAAAGAAAAAGCAAGTTATGATAGTCCAAAAAACAGCTATGAAGCTGGCTTCCAACGCCAAAAAGATGCGGAGCAAGCTTTAGCTAACGCTGAAGAAGTAAAGAACAATACATCAACAGGTGGTGTGACAGTAGCCCCTGTCACAATGCAGGCTACCTCTGATACAAAGGCTGCTAAGGAACAAATCAAAGAGTTTGTTGAAAAATATAACGAAATGATTGATGAGTTTAATAAACAGCTAAAAGAAAGTAAATATCGTGATTATGCACCTCTAACAGCTGAGCAGCGTAAAGATATGAGTGAAAATGAGCAAAAGCTTTGGGATGAAAAAGCGAAGAGTGGTTTATTGCGTAGTGATTCAATTATTCGAGATGGTGTAGCAAAAATGCGTGAAACATTTATGGGTAGTGTTGCAGGCCTTGGAGATAAATTCATGGATTCTTTAGCTGAAATTGGTATTACCACATCTAAAGATATGAAGGATAATGGTAAGCTTGTTATTGCTGATGAGAAGAAACTAGATGCGGCATTAACAAAAGACCCAGACCAAGTGTTTAAAATGTTCTCTCAAACTGGTAGCGTCACTGCAACAGAGGATAGTCGTGGAATTGCATGGCGTTTACGCGATGAGATGAAAAAAATGACAACTCAAATTGAGAAACAAGCAGGAAGAGATGGAGCTGTTAATAATACATTTAGTTTGGGTAGGGCAATTAACGAATCAGATACGCGTATGACGAAATTACAAGCTAAACTAAGAGATGTCGAAGCTAGATACTGGAAACAATTCTCAGCCATGGAGTCAGCAATCAATAAAGCAAACCAGCAATCTAGTATGTTCATGCAAGGTTAAAGTTTTGACGTTGGTTTCTAATTAGCAAGGTAGGAGAAAATTATGCAACTAATAGATCAACTATTGCAAGTATCAGCTAACTTATTCAAACTTATAGGAGACATTCCAAAAGGTGAAGAGCGCGATGAATATATAGATAGTATTAACAATATGTTAGACAAGCGTGGAAAAATTATTGAAGATTTGGTTCAAGAAGGCTTTCAATTCGACGAACAGAATCGTATTCATCAAACGTTACTTGAATTAGATAATGGAATAAAAGAACGATTGGCTACGGTCATGAGCGCCGTAAAGCAGGATATGGCAAATCTACAAAAGACGAAAAAAAGTGAAGGACAATACTTCGATCCCTACTCGAATGTTCGTGTCATGGATGGAATGTATTATGACAAAAAGAATTAACATTTACCTATTAGCTTTTCTTCGAAAGATGGTTTAAAATAGTAAATAAGTAACCTTTTAAAAGGAGTTGTCCTTTATTGGCAGCAAATTTAACAGCACAAAACGCGTATAAACAAAATAGTGTTACCACTGCTTCCCCTGGTGAGCTGACGTTAATGCTTTATAATGGATGTTTAAAGTTCTTGCACAAGGCTAAACTAGCAATTCAAGAAAAGAATATCCAAGAAAAAAACACAAATCTTCAAAAAGCACAGGCGATTATTAGCGAGCTAATGGCGACTTTGAATATGGATATCGAAGTGTCAAAAAATATGTTTGCCCTTTATGAATATATCAACCGTCGTTTAGTAGAAGCAAACATTAAAAATGAGATCGCTATAATTGAAGAAATTGAAGGATTAGTGACGGAATTCCGTGATACATGGAAGGAAGTTATTCGCATCAATCGACAGCAGCAATTCGGTCAGGGAAACACTGGACAAATTTAGACAACATAGAGACCATCGATTCATGATGGTCTCTTTTCTTTGCAAGAAATACGAGACACGGCATTTTATATCATACAAAAGGGAAACATTTAACTAGAGATAAAATAGGTCTTTATCCTGTATAATATGTTACTTATTCCCTCTAGATGTAAAACATGCACCGTGTCATAATCAAGCTAAATAGATGTTTAGAATAGTATTGAGGTGGGAAGATGATATTTAAACGCCAAGAAGGCTTTCGATATAAATTTGAGGAGCCTGTTAAAATGACTTTTGCGATATACGAGAATGGTAGAGTTAATCAAGCACAAACGGCAATGGCAGACTTGCTTGATATTAGTCCACGAGGTTTAAAGATGTTTACTGAAGTGGATTTAGGTGTTAATCCTCCTCCTTTAGATTTACGCTTTGTTCTTGATACTAGAGAGGTACGAGCTTATGGTGAAATAATTTGGAGCCGTCCTTTTGGCAAGGGCAAACAATATGGTGTGAATTTTAATGATCAAGAATCGGTTGAGGATTTGATTGTCGAAGAGTTGAAACTACGCCGAAGAAGAGAAGCTGATGAGGCAAAACTAAATAGCATTAATTCATAAAGTGAAACATTCATCAGTGGGGACTTTGTTCAACCCATATCAGCAGATGCAGATGCTACACATTATTGTAGGAAAAAATTTTTTTGAAAAAAAGAATTATTTTAGAGGAATTTCGCACACTTGTGTAGAAGTATAAAGTATAGCAGTTATAAAGGAGGAGTTTACATGTTAAACTTTAACATTCGCGGTGAAAATATTGAGGTAACTCCAGCTATTCGAGAGTATGTTGAGAACAAAGTCGAGAAAGTTGAACGTTATTTTAACGAAGATGTTAACGCCAACGCTAACGTAAATTTAAAGGTTTATAATGACAAGCAAACTAAAGTGGAAGTTACAATTCCAATGAAGAACTTAACTCTTCGTGCAGAAGAGCGTCATAATGATATGTATGCTGCGATTGACTTAATCGTTGATAAATTAGAACGTCAAATCCGTAAGCATAAAACAAAAGTAAACCGTAAATTCCGTGAGCGTGAAGGTACAGGCCTTTATTTTGCTACTTCTCAAGCAGCAGCAGATGCATCAACAGAGGAAGACGAATACTCTATTGTTCGCACAAAGCAATTTGATCTAAAACCGATGGATCAAGAAGAAGCTGTCTTACAAATGAATATGCTAGGGCATGATTTCTATATCTTTACAGATGCAGAATCAAACGGCACAAATATTGTCTACAAACGCAAAGACGGTAAATATGGCTTAATTGAAACAACTTAAACTTTAATATGCACAAGGGCTCTCGCGAAAAGCGGGAGCCTTTTTATCTTCATTCAGTAGGAATTCCTGCCTCAATAGTAGTGGGGAATATATCTTTATCAAACAACTTTTGAATGAAGATAAGACTCTAGCAGATATCACGGATTTTGAAAGGAGGCACTATAAGGATGTTAGCCTAAAACCGTCGCTTCCTGGGACAACGACTAAAGGACCTACATCGGTGCCGCTGTCGCTACGCTTTTGCGCAAAAAAGATCTGCCGCTGCCGCTACGTTAGCACTGCGCTTTCGCACAAAAAAGATCTGCCTGGCCTAAACACAATTCAAAATCCGGACGGCATTGTTTATTTGTAGTGACAGCAACAACAATTACGCTAGGGCGTAATTGTTATGATTTCCTTTCATGCTAGGGACTCTGTTTGCATGAATCTGTTATACAATGGTAAAATGAAAGTTGAGACTATATAGGAAGTGAAAAAATTCATGGTAAACCTATTAAATAAATTATTTGATTTCAATAAACGTGAACTAAAAAAATTAGAAAAAATCGCTGACCAGGTTGAGGGATTCGCTTCTCAAATGGAACAGCTTTCAGATGATCAATTACAAGCGAAAACAGAAGAGTTTAAAAAACGCTATGCGGACGGAGAGCATTTAGATTCGATTCGTGCGGAAGCTTTTGCGGTTTGTCGAGAAGGGTCAAAGCGTGTGTTAGAGATGTACCCATTCCGAGTGCAAATTATGGGTGCTGCGTCATTAGATGAAGGTAATATTGCGGAAATGAAAACCGGTGAAGGTAAAACGTTAACGGCTACAATGGCTGTTTACCTAAATGCCATTACTGGTAAAGGTGTACATGTTGTGACAGTCAATGAATATTTAGCGAGTCGTGATGCTGAAGAAATGGGGCATTTGTATAATTTCTTAGGCTTAACGGTTGGTTTAAACTTGAACAGCCTATCAAAAGAAGAAAAACGTGCAGCCTATGAAGCTGATATTACGTATAGTACAAACAATGAGTTGGGCTTTGACTATTTACGTGATAATATGGTGCTTTATAAAGAAGAGCGTGTACAACGTCCGCTACATTTTGCAGTAATCGATGAGGTTGACTCGATTTTAATTGATGAAGCGCGTACGCCATTAATTATTTCGGGTCAGGCTGGGAAATCGGCGCAGCTATATAAACAGTCGAATGCATTTGTTCGTATGTTAAGTGCAGAAACAGATTACACATACGAAGAGTCGACAAAAGGTGTTACGTTAACAGATGCTGGTGTTGAAAAAGCAGAGAAAGCATTTGGCATTGATAATCTGTTTGATTTAACACATGTGCGTTTAAACCATGCGATTAACCAATCGTTAAAGGCACATGTAAGTATGCATAATGATGTTGATTATGTTGTACAAGAGGGCGAAATCATTATTGTTGACGGCTTTACAGGTCGTTTAATGAAAGGTCGCCGTTACTCAGATGGACTACATCAGGCAATCGAGGCCAAAGAAGGCGTAGAGATTCAAAATGAATCGATGACGATGGCAACAATTACGTTCCAAAACTACTTCCGTATGTATCAAAAGCTTTCGGGTATGACAGGTACTGCGAAAACAGAGGAAGAGGAATTCCGTAATATTTATAATATGAGTGTTGTCGCGATTCCTACGAATAAGCCGATTGCTCGTGATGACCGTCCGGACTTAATTTTTGCTTCGATGGAAGGGAAATATAAAGCGGTGGCGGCAGATATTGCAGAGCGCCATAAAGCTGGACAACCAGTTCTTGTAGGTACGGTCGCAATTGAAACATCTGAAATAATTTCGAATTTATTGGATAAACATAAAATCCCACATAACGTCTTAAACGCGAAAAACCATGAGCGTGAAGCCGAGATTATTGCGAATGCAGGTACAAAAGGTGCAGTAACAATTGCAACAAACATGGCTGGTCGTGGTACAGACATTAAGCCTGGAGAAGGTGTAATGGAGCTTGGTGGTTTAGCGGTAATTGGTACGGAGCGTCATGAATCTCGTCGTATCGATAATCAGCTGCGTGGTCGTTCTGGTCGTCAAGGGAACCCAGGTATTACTCAATTCTATCTATCACTAGAAGATGAATTAATGCGTCGTTTTGGCTCCGATAATATGAAGAACATGATGATGAAATTAGGGATGGATGATTCACAGCCATTACAATCTAAAGTTGTTTCAAGAGCAGTAGAATCAGCTCAAAAACGTGTTGAAGGTAATAACTTCGATGCTCGTAAACGCTTATTACAATATGATGATGTGTTACGTCAGCAACGTGAAATTATTTATAAAGAGCGTTACGACGTATTAGAAACAGAAAATATGCGTGTGCTTGTAGAGTCTATGATTCAAGAAACGATCGACAACATTGTCGCATTGTATACGCAAGGTGAGCAAAAAGATTGGCATTTAAAAGCAATTGATGACTTTGTCGCAGCAAATCTATTAGATGAAGGCGATCTAAAGGTGGAAGATTTCCAAGGTAAATCCGCAGAAGAGATTAACCAGCTAATTTCTAACGCTGTCCAAACGCGTTATAATGAAAAAGAAGAACAGCTTACACCAGAACGTATGCGTGAATTTGAAAAGGTAATCTTACTTCGCTCAATTGATACAAAGTGGATTGATCATATTGATGCAATGGATCAGCTACGTCAAGGTATCCATCTTCGTGCATATGGTCAAAATGATCCACTTCGTGAGTATCAACAAGAGGGCTTTGCTATGTTTGAGGATATGGTCGCTTCCATTCGCGAAGATGTAGCAAAATATGCGATGAAGGCAGAAATCCATAATAATTTAGAGCGTGAAGAAGTTGCAAAAGGTCAAGCTGTTAATCCGAAAGAGGATGGCGGCTCAGCTCCGAAAAAGCAACCTGTCCGTAAAGCTGAAAATGTTGGACGTAATGATTTATGTCCATGCGGAAGCGGTAAGAAATTTAAAAACTGCCATGGTGCAGCTCAATAATATTCGAAAAAGATCATTTTAACTGTATGTTAAAATGGTCTTTTTTTCGATGTTTTAGGATATTTTCACGATCCGCCTGCTGCTAGCAAAGACTAAAGCGAATGTGCGTACAACCGCAAGTTAGTAAGTAGGAGGTTTTTTCAAGCAGCGTTTAAATGAGTAGGAATATTAGAAAATTCAAAAAGAGGTATATGATACTACAACAATAGGTAAATAGTTCAATGAAAAGGGTAATGTTTATAACTTTCTTGTGATTTATTATGAATATGTGAATAGTTGAAAAGTTTTGGGTATTTGAATCTGTTTTTAAATAAAGGGGGGATTTATGGATATATATAATCCTCGAGGAAACATTGGAGTTTACCAATATATTTATTAGTATACTCCTCTTTACTAGAAAAACATACAATTTTGAGGAGGATTGACATGCATAGTGATGACATTATGAGTAGTAAAACGATGCTGTATATACCGGAATATGATGCCAATGGTAACTTGGGTACACGTGTAATAGAAAGGGATCGCGAATATATATCAAAATTAGCGCCGACAAAATTAATGGATTATAATCTACGTTATTTCGGTTCTAGCTTAAGAGGGGCTTTCGATGGATCAAGAATGATACTTGGAAAGTTGAATAAAAATCCAATAGTTGTTCATGAACAAAGTAATATTGTATGGTTTCCAAGTAAGTCTTATTTACGACGTGACTGTAAATGGTTTGCTGTTCATCATATTCAGGACTATCTAGCTATCGATAAAAAGAATACAAAAGTAATTTTTATGAACGGCTATGAAACTAATGTGGATCTAAGTGTTAGATCATTTGAAAACAGAATTCAAAGAGCTTTTCTACTAAAATATAAACTGGAAAAACGAACAAAGAATTTATTAGTTCAATATGATCAAGGTAAAGTATTTCAACGTATGGCAAACGATGTTATCTTTGAGGATGAAGCTGAAAAAGACTGAAACGAATGCTGAGGTTGTAAAAAAGTATGTTTTCCGCTGTAAAAACGTTATAATAAAGAGACCGGGGCTTTAAAAATGAAGTATCAGTATTTTAAAAGTTTGCCCCATAAATAATGTTCGGAGGATTTAACAATGATTGAATTAGCAGATGTACGTAACGCGTTAGACACTTCAGCCAAAAAATTGGCGGATTTTAGGGGGTCTCTTTGACTTAGAAAACAAAGAGGCACGCATTCAAGAATTAGATGAAATGATGCTTGAGCCAGGTTTCTGGGATGATCAGCAAGGGGCACAGGTAATCATTAATGAGAGTAATGGCTTAAAGGCAACTGTTAATGAGTATAAAGATTTATTAGAAACATATGAGAACCTAGATATGACGTTAGAGCTATTGCGCGAAGAGCCTGATGAAGAATTGCAGGAGGAGCTAGGCAATGAATTAGTAGAATTCCAGCAAAAAATGGGCGATTTTGAGCTGCAATTACTATTAAGCGGTCCATACGATCAAAATAATGCAATTTTAGAGCTGCATCCAGGAGCAGGTGGTACGGAATCTCAAGATTGGGGCTCGATGCTGCTTCGTATGTACACACGCTGGGCGGAAAAACGTGGCTTTAAAGTCGAAACAGTTGATTATCTTCCAGGCGATGAAGCAGGGATTAAATCTGTAACATTGTCCATTAAGGGTCATAATGCTTATGGCTATTTGCAAGCAGAAAAAGGTGTCCATCGTTTAGTACGTATTTCACCGTTTGACTCTTCTGGTCGTCGTCATACATCGTTCGTTTCTTGTGATGTTATGCCTGAATTCGATGACAATATTGAAATTGATATTCGTACAGAGGATTTAAAAATTGATACGTATCGTGCAACAGGTGCAGGTGGTCAGCATATTAATACGACAGATTCAGCTGTTCGTATTACGCACATTCCAACTGGTACTGTCGTACAATGTCAGGCAGAACGTTCACAAATTAAAAACCGTGAAAAAGCAATGACAATGTTAAAAGGGAAACTTTATCAATTAGAGATCAATAAGCAGCAGGCACAGCTAGATGAAATTCGTGGTGAACAGAAGGAAATCGGCTGGGGCTCACAAATTCGTTCCTATGTATTCCATCCATATTCAATGGTGAAAGATCATCGTACAAATGAAGAAACAGGTAATGTAGGAGCGGTGATGGATGGTGATGTAGATCCATTCATTAATGCATATTTACGTTCAAAAATTGGCTAATGAAAGCCCCTCAGAGACACAATGAAATTGTGCTTTGAGGGGGTTTTTTAGTTTCTAAATCAATTGTACCTCGGCATAATTGTGTCCGGAATCGGCTTTGTATTTATTACAAAGAACTCCTTGCCGTTTCCGTGACATCCGCCGGAGGCTTAACGTCTATCAGCGGATGTTGGAACACCCGCTGATAAGTGACCTAAAACCGTATTCATCTCACCACCTATGGGGGTAAGAGACTTCTGTACCTGTCGCTACGCTTTCGGTCAAAAGACATGTGCTGAAAGAAGTTAAAAAGGTGGATGATAAGGAGCGTCTTGGCTAATCTCCTTGCGTTCATTCATGTAATGTTTATAGAGCATCGATGCATTGACAAATTGCTTGCTGATTGAAGCATATTGAATAGGTAGCTCAATCTGTTTATCATTTTTCAGTGTGACGATACAGCCCGTTTTACTCGCTACAATATTTGAAATGGCGTGAAGTCCAATCCAAATATTATGGATAGAGTTTGGAGAATACGTTGGTAGAAAAATACAAGGATAACCATAATCATAAGCAACAACGATTGGAAGCTTATGTTGATTGCCGAAAAAGCGTTTGGCGGAATGTCTTGCTGCTTCATAGGTTGTTCCGAGTGAGATACAAGATTTTCGTAATATATGCATTGGTTTCCTGGTGACGATAAGCTCATTATGCTTATCAATTACCCGTGTGAAAATTTTAGAATCATACTGCATTGGCTGAAGTAAATAGGTGTTGAAAGACATTAAATACCCATTGATGTAGTTTGCTGACATCTATGTAAACCTCCCTTTTCTATTTGTTATTGAAGTGTAGAACATAAAATTGAATTCTGAAAGTATAGACAAAAGGAGAAAACCGTTGATATTTCAAGCGATTGTATAGAGAAATTGCTTGAAATTGCACGAGATTAATAGTAAATCGAAGTGATTTTCAGTTCTTAAGCATTGCATTTTAACTTCAATTTTCTTATAATTTAGAAAAGGATCGAGGTGAGATCGTTGGATAAATATTATTCGTATACAGATTTTCTAAAAGCCGTTGGTCAGTCAAAGAAAGTTGATGAGGCAGAGAAATTATTAAACGAGATTTATTTAGATTTATTTTTAAATCATATCCAGCGTATGCATCGTGAAGAGCAGCTCATGGTTCTGATAGATAGAGCACTCGATGAAAAAGATGAAAATGCCTTTCATCTATACGCAGCCGAACTAATAACCTTACACCAAGATGCAAGTGAATAATATGACGAGCCCGCTCTCCACTTATTGGGGAGCGGGATTTTTTTGCTATTTTTGTGCCAGCTGATCAGATTTACCGGTAATAACCCGAGATTCCCTCTAAGGTAATGCATTTACATTTTTCCATCTCGATTAGCTAACATTTGGGAAGGGTAATCTATTGATAGATAGGTTGTAATTAGTACATACGTTCTATCGTAATTACCTTAAATAGAGTAAACGGAAAAATTTTTACAAACATTCGTTCGTTAAATGTTCGAAATTTAAATAATGCTATGCTAAAATATATGTATCAAATTGGTAGGAAAGGACGGGGACATGTGTGCAAACATTTGATTTACAAGCGCCATATACGCCTGGTGGAGATCAACCACAGGCAATTGCGGAATTAGTGGAGGGTGTACGTGCAGGTAAACGTCATCAAACGTTGCTCGGTGCAACAGGAACAGGAAAAACGTTTACGATTTCTAATGTCATTAAACAGGTAAAAAAACCGACACTTATTATGGCACACAATAAAACATTAGCAGGTCAATTATATAGTGAGTTTAAAGAGTTCTTCCCTAATAATGCAGTTGAATACTTTGTCAGCTACTATGATTACTTTCAGCCAGAGGCATATGTACCGCAGACGGATACTTATATCGAGAAAGATTCAAGCATTAATGATGAAATTGATAAGTTGCGTCACTCTGCAACATCCTCATTATTCGAGCGTGATGATGTCATTATTATAGCATCCGTGTCCTGTATATATGGTCTAGGTTCTCCAGAAGAATATCGTGAAATGGTCGTATCGGTGCGGACTGGAATGGAAATTGAACGTAATCAGTTGCTTCGAAAATTGGTCGATGTACAGTACGAGCGTAATGATGTGAGTTTTACACGTGGGACGTTTCGGGTGCGTGGAGATGTAGTGGAAATATTCCCTGCATCTCGTGATGAGCATTGTATTCGCGTGGAGTTTTTTGGGGACGAGATCGATCGAATTCGTGAGGTGGATGCGTTAACTGGTGAAATATTAGCGGACCGTGATCATGTAGCTATTTTCCCAGCATCCCACTTCGTTACACGAGAAGAAAAAATGCTAATGGCCATTGAAAATATTGAAAAAGAGTTGGAGGAGCGTTTAACTCTTTTACGTGCAGAGGATAAATTGTTAGAGGCACAGCGTTTAGAGCAACGCACTCGCTACGATTTAGAAATGATGCGTGAAATGGGCTTTTGCTCAGGTATCGAAAACTACTCGCGTCATTTAACATTGCGTGAAGCGGGGGCAACTCCATATACGCTACTCGACTATTTCCCTGAGGATTTTTTACTTGTTGTCGATGAAAGTCACGTTACGTTACCACAAGTTCGAGGGATGTATAACGGTGACCAAGCACGTAAAGGTGTGCTAGTTGAGCATGGATTCCGTTTGCCATCAGCACTAGATAACCGCCCTTTACGTTTTGAAGAATATGAGAAACATATACATCAAGCTATTTATGTATCAGCAACACCTGGCCCATATGAGCTTGAGCATTCTCCTGAAATGGTGCAGCAAATTATTCGACCAACAGGGCTACTTGATCCACAAATTGACGTACGTCCTATTGAAGGGCAAATAGATGATTTAATCGATGAGATTCAAGGTCGTATTGCTCGTAATGAACGAGTGCTTGTAACAACATTGACGAAAAAAATGTCAGAGGATTTATCGGCTTATTTGAAGGAAATGGGCTTGAAGGTGGAGTACTTGCATTCCGAGATTAAGACGTTAGAGCGAATTGAAATTATTCGCGAGCTTCGCAAAGGTACTTATGATGTTCTAATCGGTATTAACTTATTGCGAGAAGGGCTAGATATTCCTGAGGTTTCGCTTGTGGCGATTTTAGATGCTGACAAGGAAGGATTTTTACGTTCAGAGCGCTCACTCATTCAAACAATTGGACGTGCTGCACGTAATGCCAATGGTCATGTCATTATGTACGCAGATAATATGACGGATTCGATGAAAAAGGCGATTGAGGAAACGAAGCGTCGCCGAAAGCTGCAAATGGCGTATAACGAAGAGCATGGCATTACACCGAAAACGATTGTTAAGAAAATTCCTGATGTTATTCGTGCGACACAGGTGGCAGAGGAAGAAGAGTCTTATGTAACGAAGGCAACAAAAGGTAAGAAGCTGACGAAGGCGGAAAGAGAGCAATTACTTGCAACTCTGGAAGTAGAAATGAAGGAAGCGGCAAAAGCACTCGATTTCGAACGTGCTGCTGAGCTGCGCGATACAATATTTGAATTGAAGGTAGAAGGGTGAATGGCTTGTGAAAAATACTGAAATTGTCGTGCAAGGTGCACGAGCTCATAATTTAAAAAATATTAATGTCACAATTCCACGCGATCAATTAGTCGTGTTAACAGGGTTATCGGGCTCAGGGAAATCATCATTAGCGTTCGATACGATTTATGCCGAGGGCCAACGTCGTTATGTTGAATCCCTTTCAGCTTATGCCCGTCAATTCCTTGGTCAAATGGATAAACCAGATGTCGATGCAATAGAGGGATTATCTCCTGCTATTTCAATCGATCAAAAAACGACGAGCCGTAACCCACGTTCAACAGTTGGGACAGTAACGGAAATCTATGATTATTTACGTTTGCTATTTGCCCGCATCGGTAAACCTATTTGCCCTAATCATGGTATTGAAATTACGTCCCAAACGATTGAGCAAATGGTCGATCGTTTATTAACTTATTCAGAAAGAACGAAAATGCAGTTGCTTGCTCCGATGGTATCAGGGCGTAAGGGAACGCACGTAAAGCTACTGGAAGATTTAAAAAAGCAAGGCTTTGTTCGGGTACGTATCGACGGTGAGCTACGTGATTTAGATGATGCAATTGAACTTGATAAAAACAAAAAGCACTCAATAGAAGTAGTCATCGATCGTGTTGTGATGAAGGAAGGTGTCGCGGCACGTCTTAGTGATTCTTTAGAGACAGCATTACGTTTGGCAGATGGGCGTGTACTTGTCGATGTGATGGAACATGAGGAATTATTATTTAGTGAGCATCATGCTTGTCCTTTATGTGGATTTTCAATCGGGGAGCTAGAGCCTCGCATGTTTTCATTTAATAGTCCGTTTGGAGCTTGTCCAAGCTGTGATGGTTTAGGCTCAACACAAGAGGTAGATCTTGATTTAGTAGTGCCTGATTGGGACCGTAGTTTATTAGAGCATGCTATAGCACCGTGGGAACCAACAAGCTCTCAATACTATCCACAATTATTAAAGGCTGTGTGCGATCATTATGATATTCCAATGGACGTCCCAGTAAAGGATCTTCCGAAAGAAAAGATGGATAAAATTTTATATGGTTCTGGTAAAGATAAAATCCACTTCCATTATGAAAATGAGTTTGGCAATGTGCGAGATCAAATGATTGAATTCGAAGGTGTTGTCCGTAATGTGGAGCGCCGTTTTAAAGAGACAACGTCTGACTACGTGCGTGAACAAATG
Organism: Lysinibacillus sp. NPDC086135; assembly: GCF_044746345.1. Lineage (NCBI taxonomy): Bacteria > Bacillati > Bacillota > Bacilli > Caryophanales > Bacillaceae > Lysinibacillus > Lysinibacillus sp. NPDC086135. The sequence goes on from NZ_JBIVCA010000007.1 coordinate 204,375, forward strand.
GAAAAATATATGGCGCAGCAAGCATGTCCATCTTGTAAAGGTTATCGCTTAAAGCCTGAAACATTAGCTGTAAAATTAGCAGATAAACATATTGGTGAAGTAACACAGTATTCGATTCAAGAAGCTGATACATTTTTCAAAGAGCTAGATTTATCAGAAAAGGATATGAAAATTGCTCGACTTGTTTTACGTGAAATTGAAGAACGACTCGGCTTCCTTGTCAATGTAGGGTTAGATTATTTAACGTTAAGTCGAGCAGCAGGGACACTTTCAGGTGGAGAAGCGCAACGAATTCGCCTTGCGACACAAATCGGCTCGCGTTTAACGGGCGTCCTCTATATTTTAGATGAGCCATCAATCGGCTTGCATCAACGTGATAATGACCGTCTTATCAGTACATTGCAAAATATGCGTGATATAGGCAATACGCTTATTGTTGTTGAACACGATGAAGATACAATGCTGGCGGCTGATTATCTCATTGATGTTGGTCCTGGTGCAGGTGTGCATGGCGGCCAAATTGTAGCGGCAGGAACACCGCAGGAAGTAATGGGAAATGAAGATTCTTTAACAGGGCAATATTTAAGTGGCAAGAAGTTTATTCCACTGCCAATTGAGCGACGCAAACCGAATGGGCGCAAATTATCGATTAAAGGTGCTAAGGAAAATAATCTTCAAAATGTGAAGGTTGATATACCACTTGGTTTATTTGTTGCAGTGACAGGTGTTTCAGGGTCAGGTAAATCAACGCTTATTAATGAAATTTTATATAAGTCATTAGCTCAAAAGCTTAATCGTTCAAAAGTGAAGCCTGGCGAACATAAAGAAGTAACGGGAATGGAAGAGCTCGAAAAGGTAATTGATATTGACCAATCACCAATCGGTCGTACACCTCGCTCTAATCCAGCTACGTATACAGGCGTTTTTGATGATATTCGAGATGTTTTTGCCACAACAAATGAAGCAAAGGTACGTGGCTATAAAAAAGGTCGCTTTAGCTTCAACGTTAAGGGAGGCCGCTGTGAGGCTTGTCGTGGTGATGGTATTATAAAAATTGAAATGCATTTCCTACCAGATGTTTACGTGCCGTGTGAAGTCTGTCATGGGAAGCGTTATAACCGTGAAACGCTTGAAGTGAAATATAAAGATAAGAGCATTGCAGATATTTTAGATATGACGATTGAAAATGCAGTAGTATTCTTCGAAAATATTCCGAAAATCCAGCGTAAGCTACAAACGATCGTGGATGTAGGATTAGGCTATATGAAATTAGGACAACCTGCTACAACTCTATCCGGTGGTGAGGCACAGCGTGTGAAATTAGCCTCTGAATTACACCGTCGTTCAACAGGTAAATCATTCTATATTTTAGATGAGCCGACAACGGGCTTACATGCGCATGATATTGCACGTTTACTCGTTGTTTTACAGCGTCTTGTAGAAAATGGCGATTCCGTGCTAGTAATCGAACATAATTTAGATGTCATCAAAACAGCAGACTACATTATCGATTTAGGACCAGAAGGTGGAGATAAAGGTGGTACTATTGTTGCGACAGGTACACCAGAAGAGGTCGCTGAAGTAAGTGGCTCTTATACTGGGAAATATTTAAAACCGATATTAACAAGAGATCGTCTACGTATGGAAGCTGTTTTAGCCAAAGCTTCTCAATAAAGTCCCAAAAAGTTCGTAAATTTCCTAAGGAGATTTGCGAATTTTTTTACGATAAGGGGCATACTGCGAAGGCGGATGTCGATAAAAATTAAAAGTTGGGTGATAAAACGTAAAAGTTAGTCGATAAACTTCAAAAGTTGGGTGATAAAACGTGAAAGTTAATCGATAAACTTTAAAAGTTGGATGACATTCTATTAAAACGTATGTCATGTGAATAAGTTGATTGGAGTGGAGGCTGGGCGACTCCTCGGGGATCAGCAATAGAGGAACGAAGGCGTTATCACATCCTGTGATAACGCCTTCGTGACCAACATCGTGTTGGCCCGAGACCCTGGAGCGAGCTTTGCGAGTGAAGCGGCTCATCGGACGCCCCCAGGAAAGGGCCCAGCCGGAACGGAAATCAACCACACGTTATGGTAATGAGCCTAAAATAAGATATATTCCCAATTTTTCGTTTTTTGGTGAAACTTTTCACAATGTGTTTCGTATAAATAATATAACGAACTGAGGGAGGCTATTTTTATTATGCAAAATGAACGTCAACGAATTTTAGAACTTGTGGAAAAAGGAACAATTTCAGCGCAAGAGGCGATTACATTATTAGAAGCATTAGAGCAACCTAGCAAGTCCACTCAAAATGTTATGAATGATGTGGTAAATGAGGACCAGTATTCCTCAACAGAAAAAGAGTCAGTATTTAAAGATGAGAGTCAAAACGAACAACAATCGCCAAAAGACGAAGATTACTCTAAATATTTCCAAGAAGAAATGCGAGATTTCCGTAAAGATTTAACACAAATTGGTTCCCTCTTTATGGATATGATGAATACGGCAGTAAAAAAGGTTAAAGAATTTGATGTAACTTCTCCATTTGGTGATAAATTCGAGTTTACACATACGGAAGAAGTTTCAGCTGAACGTGTAGACAAAATAATTGCTGAATTACCGAATGGCAATTTTTCATTAGAAACTGCTGAAGGAGATAGCTTCCAAGTCATTTGCAAGGTAAAGGCACCTCTTGTTAATGATAGTGAAGAAGAAACGCGCGCTAACTTCTTAGAGCAATTCGTTGTCAAAGAAGATGGAGATTCATTACGAATTTTAAGTCAACTTAAGCTTGTTCAAGTAAATGTTAAAGTACTTGTTCCAAAGGATAAATTAGAAAAATTATCAGTACGTTTAATGAACGGTAGTGTTACTTTACAAGATACGGATTTCGAGCAATTAAAAGTAAAAACATTAAACGGTGCGATTAAAGGCTCTAAGTTTAACTTTGGAAAGGCAGAAGTAGATTCGTCAAATGGTTCCATTGAATTAACAAATGTTCGTGGTAAAGATTTAGAGGCTGAAACATTGAATGGCCGTGTCTATTTAGATGGTGCATTGGATGAAGTTGCAGCAAAATCGGTTAATGGACATGTTGTTGTCACTACTTGCTCAACTAATTCATCGAAAATCAAAGCACAAACAGTCGCAGGAGCCGTTGAATTGTATGTGCCACGTACAATATCGTTAAGCGGTAAAATTGTTACGAATTTTGGTAAAGTAGATGTTGGTATTCAAGACGCTTCAAAAATTGAATCACAGGATCAATTTTTATCAAAAGTAGTACGTTTTGATAAAGAAATAGAGAATGCTAATCGTTTATTTATTGAAGGTGAGTCTAAAACAGGTGCAGTTTTAGTACGCTATACAACAACTGACGAGCAGCATATTTAACTAATAAAAAGCATTCAGGCTAAGCATAACAGCATAGCTGAATGCTTTTTTGCTGTTTGAAAACATTAGAAAAGCAGAAATCGACTTTCCACTATTGGGCTCGATTTCTGCTTTCTTGTATGTCGAGTTTATGTTAGTTTTGTGGCAATGAAATAACGAAATAGCAGGAACTACCACGGAATGAAATGAAACTGTAATAATAAAGGGAGAAATAGAGTGCTATAATAGAGAACGAAATACCTCTTACATGGTAAGAGATTTAGGTGGTTTAAATATGATAGAAATGAAGAATGTGACAAAGAAGTATCCAAATGGCGTTGTTGCGACAAATGGGATTTCTGTTAACATAAAGCAGGGTGAATTTGTCTATGTTGTAGGTCCAAGTGGTGCAGGTAAATCTACATTTATTAAATTAATGTACCGCGAGGAAAAAGCTACTTCTGGAGAAATCACTGTTAATGGCATAAATTTAGCAGAATTGAAAAATAAAAAGGTACCTTTTTTACGCCGCCAAATTGGTGTCGTTTTCCAAGACTTCAAACTGCTACCTCGTTTGAATGTTTATGAAAATGTAGCGTTTGCACTAGAGGTAATTGAGGAAGACCCAATAGAAATTCGCCGTCGGGTAATGGAAGTTTTAGAGCTCGTGGGGCTAAAGCAAAAGGCAAGAATGTTCCCTAATGAGCTTTCAGGTGGCGAACAGCAGCGCGTTTCGATTGCACGATCTATTGTGAATGTGCCAAAGGTCGTTATTGCAGATGAGCCTACTGGAAATCTTGACCCTGAGACATCATGGGACATTATGAATTTATTCGAAGAAATTAATGCAAGAGGTACAACTATTGTGATGGCAACCCATAACCGTGAAATCGTAAATACGATTCGTCGTCGAGTAATTGCAATTGAAGGCGGAATGATTGTCCGTGATGAGCACGGAGGTGACTACGGCTATGAAATTTAATACAGTAAAACGCCACTTCCGAGAAAGTGTAAAGTCTCTTGGTCGTAATAGCTGGATGACTATTGCCTCAGTTAGTGCAGTTACAGTTACATTAATATTAGTAGGCGTATTCGCGCTTATTATGATGAACTTAAATAAAGTAGCATCTGATTTAGAGAACGATGTTGAAATTAAAGTGTTAATTGATGAGACAGCAGATAAAACTGGTGAAAAAGCGCTCATGGAAAAAATAAAAAAATTGCCAGATGTCGCAGAGATGACTTATTCGACAAAGGAAAATGAATTAACGAAATTAGTAAAAGATTTTGGGGACGATTTTAAACTATTTGAGCAAAGTAATCCATTACGTAATGTTATTTATGTGAAGGCTTCAAATCCTCAACAAACAGCTACTGTTGCTAAAAAAATTGATAAATTTGAGTATACATATGACGTTATGTATGGTGAAGGCAAAGTAGAAAAACTATTTAATTTCTTAAATATTAGCCGCAACGTAGGGATAGTACTTATTTGTGGATTATTGTTTACAGCAATTTTCTTAATTTCTAACACGATTCGAATTACTATTATTGCACGTCGTGATGAAATAGAAATTATGAAACTTGTTGGAGCAACGAATTCGTTCGTGCGTATCCCATTTTTATTAGAAGGAATGTGGCTCGGAATTTTAGGTTCTATTATTCCGATTGCGGTCATCGCAACCCTTTACCACAATATATATAGAATTATTGCGCCCCGATTAAAAGGCGAACTTGTTCAAGTACTTGATTTCTCACCTCTTGTGTACCAAGTAAGCGGTCTACTATTACTCATCGGTGTACTAATTGGTATTTGGGGAAGTTTCATGTCCGTACGTAAGTTTTTAAAAATCTAGCTTTCGTTAGGCTCCACAAGTTGTGTTAGCCGGAATGACAATCAATCAAAATAATAGTCGAAAAGGAGTTCAACCGGTGAAAAGTATGGCGAAAAACTCATTGAAAACACTTGCTGCAGCATCTGCATTATTTCTTTTTATCCAAACTCCATCAGCGTATGCAACTAGTTTATCGGATTTAAAAGATGAAAAAAAACAAATTGAATCAAAGAAAGATGGCTTAAATTCATCCATCAATAATAAAACAAATGCTATTAATGCAAATGAAAACAAGCAACAAAAATTATTAGATCAAATTCAATCATTAAATGCTGAAATTGATAAAACAAATGGCAATATCAAAAATGTGAGGGCGGAAATCCAATCTACAAATGCAGAAATAAAAACATTAGAAGATTCTATTGCGGAGCTTTTGCACAAAATTGAAGAGCGTGATTTATTGTTAGAGGATCGTGCCCGTGCCATTCAGGCAGGTGGCTCGGTTAGCTATTTAGACGTGTTACTTAGTTCTAATAGCTTCGTAGATTTTATCGATCGATTCTCTGCTGTCAATGCATTGCTTGAAGCGGATCGACAAATTATCCAGGATCAAAAAGATGACAAGCAAAAATTAGAGGAACAAAAGCAAGTCCTAGAAAGTAAACGTCAAAAGCTCGAAGATAAAAAAGCTGAGCTTGATCGTTTAAAAGCATCATGGGATAGACAGAAAGCTGAGAAAAATAAATTAATTGATCAATTAGAAAAAGAGCAAGAAAAGCTGAAATCAGAAAAAGTATTGCTTGAGAAAGAATATTCTGAGGCCCTTGAGGTTAGTGCAGAATTACAACAAAAAATCATCGATGAACAAAATCGATTAGCTGAAATTGCTCGTCAACAAGAAGCGAAACGTAAGGCAGCCGCTGCTGCCGCAGCTAAGGTAGCTAATTCAAACAATAGTGGTGGTGGGGCAGGATCAGGATCTTCAACAGTGGATGCCCCACAATCGAATGGTACATGGATTAAGCCAACAAATGGTCGTTTAACATCACCTTATGGCTGGCGTAATATTGGTGCAGGTCCAGAATTCCACTATGGAGTCGATCTTGCAAATAGTACAGGCACGCCAATTTGGGCAGCTGCTGACGGTGTTGTTGCCTATGCTGCACCACTTAGCACGTATGGTAATGTTGTTATCATTACACATTCTATCAATGGCGAAATTTATACAACAGTGTATGCACACTTAAATTCTTTCAATGTTAGTGTTGGTTCAGAGGTATCCCAAGGTCAGCAAATTGCAACAATGGGTATGACTGGACGCGTAACAGGACCGCACTTACACTTCGAAGTGCATATTGGCGCTTGGCGTGGACAAGCAGTCGGTAGTGTAAACCCATTGAAATATATTCCAGTATAAAAATATTGAAAGCTATACATTAGGATTACGCTAATGTATAGCTTTTTTATATTTCTATTAAACTTCTATAATATTGATTGGGTATCGACACATCAAGATGAAAGCGAATGTTCGACACTTACTTCTACCAAAAAGATTTGTTAGTCAAGATCGAGTAATGTCAATAAACTGAGGAAGATTGGCAGTTAGTCAGCGCAAAATATTGGGGAATCTTCACATTGTGCGCTTAAAAATGATTGATAGAAAAGGCAAAGTGACGGATAGAACATCAACTGAGTTCATGTAGGTAGGAGCAGTCTGAATAACGTTTGGGAAAGCAACATATATGCTCATCTCGATTTTTGAAGTTTAAAATATACTCATCTGTACTTATTTTATTAGCAGATGCATAATTTGGAAGCCTTTTTCCTAGTATGCCATCATTTTATGTAATATATTTGTAGTGTGAATACCTAGATGGGTATTTCAATAAAATTGTTTATCAAGAGTCTATTCTTTGATGTTTCAGGAAGATTTTTTGAACACGGTGTGAAATGACAGTTCATATAAAGATTATATGCTATGCTGTAGCTATCTGGAGGATTTATTAGATGAATAACACAGAATGGTTCTCTATTCGAGCACTAACATTACCAGCAACAGCTGTTGCTTTACTTGTGGCCTTTTTCATTGTATGGCTAGTTTTACAGGTACAATTTTCTAAGAAATGGGCGGGGGTATATGGTGACGCGGTCTTAACCTTTATTGTCGTTTGGAAATTTAGCATAATTGTCACTGATTTTAAAGCTGTTATCGCTCAACCATTTTCGCTCCTTTATTTTAATGGTGGAACAATGGGTGTCTTATTAGGGGTAGTGGTAGCGTCGTTACAGCTTTGGTGGAAGCGACAACAATTTCAGTTTGACGCAACTGGAGTCGCTGCCTGTAGTTGGGCAATCATTTTAACGCAATCGATTTATCAATGGCTTGTAGTGTTACTAAATGATAATCAAACCACTAGCGAAGTGATAACTTTACTTGTGCTAAGTACACTAACAGTCCTCATATTATGGAAAATAACAGCTATCAACCGTGCTTTATTTTTATATACGATTGGTTTTATAATTGTTGCTCTCTTTCAGCCATATGGTTTATGGCAACCGGCAGTAAGTGTGAGCGTCATATTACTTATATTAGGTATAGTGATTCAGCGTTTTGCTGGCACGTCTAAATGATACGGTTCAAAATAAAGTACTAAATTATTGGGAGGTAAGGAATGAAAAAAAATATTGGGCTACTTATCGTTGTATTATTAGTAGCTGTGATGATTGGTACATATGTTAAACAGCAGATTGATAAGGATCGTGAAATTGAAACAACTTCTCTTGGAAAAGAAATAGATGAACGAAAGATTGGTTTAAGCAATGGAGATACGCCACCGGATTTTACTTTAACAAGTTTGGATGGTAAAAATGTAACTTTGAGTGAGCTTCGTGGAAAAAAAGTTGTGTTAAACTTTTGGGCAACATGGTGCCCACCGTGTAAGGCAGAAATGCCACATATGCAAAATTATTATGAACAATATGCTAAAAAAGATAATGTAGAAATAATAGCTGTCAATTTAACAAGTGAAGAACGAGATGTTACAGCTGACGCAAAAATAGATTCTGTGATGACATTTAGAGATAGCTTTGATTTAACATTTCCTATTTTACTTGATCAAGACCCGAAAAACTCAATCGGCATTGCCTATCAAATATTGACGATTCCTACAACCTATTTTATTGATTCAAATGGATATATTCAACGTGCTATAAAAGGGCCGATGAATGTAGAAATGTTAAAAAAATATGTAGATGCATTAGACTAATCAAATCAAAGAATCTGCTCCTTTTCTTAAAAGAAACGAAGCAGATTTTTTATTTGTTTATAAAGCGCCCACGATTCGTGATGGGTACCCGCGATTGTCGATAGAGTACCTGCACTAGAAATCAAATACTCACGATATGCAATAGAATACTCTTGAAACAAAAATCATAGTATTCAACAAATTATTTTGAAGTTTAATCTTGTATGTTTGAAAAATAAACTTCATACAGTAGAAGAGACGGAGGAGGGAAGGTTTGCGCAAAATAATGGCTGGTGTCGGTGTACTTGCTAGTAGTCTATTGCTAGGTAGTGGAGTTTATTTTGACTGGTTTAATTTAGGGGATAAAAAGGAGCCGGTCGTTACAGAGGTTGATTCGATTAATGAAGCGTTGAATTTAATTGAGGAAAAATCTGTATACAGTACGAAAAAAGATGTTTTGGTGGAGGGGGCACTTCGTGGTATGGCCGATGCTATAAAGGACCCTTATAGCACCTATTATTCGAAGGAAGAGGCGGAACAGCACCGACAAATGTTAGCCGAGGAAAGAGTAGGCATAGGGATTGAGCTATCTGAAAATAACGGAAAATTTATTGTTGTATCTCCAGTCCGTTCGTCCCCGGCAGATAAGGCAGGAATGCGCTCTCTCGATGAAATTGTACAAGTTGATGGCGTTCGGGTAGATGGAAAAACGATGAGTGAATTAATGCATTTAATTCAAGGGGAGAAGGGGACGAAAGTAACTATTGTCGTCTATCGTCCAAGTGAAGATAAACATATTAAAATGACGATGGAACGAGCTGCAATTTCTAATAAAACAGTAACGAGCGAAGTAGTGAACGTAGAAAATACTCCGCTAGGTTATGTGGAAATCTCACTTTTCGGTGAGAAAACAGCAAATGAGTGGGTTGCCGAAACGAGTAAATTGCTTCGAAAAGATATAAAAGGGTTAGTGATTGATGTGCGGGATAATCCAGGTGGTTATTTACATAGCGTCGCAGCGCTACTGAGCACAGTATTGGAGAAAGGCAAAGTGTTTGCCTATATGCAAAATGCTGAAGGTGCTATGGAACCATTAAAAACGGAATCAAAAAGCTTTGATGAAAAGTATTTACAGACAATGTACAAGATACCAATTGTTGTTTTACAGAATGCGGGCAGTGCATCTGCTAGTGAAGTACTTAGTGGCGCTTTAAAAAGCTGGGGACGTGCCTCCCTTATTGGTGTCAAGAGTTTTGGAAAGGGAACAGTTCAGGAGTCTTGGTCGCTGAAAAATGGTGGAGAGCTTAAACTGTCCACAAATAAATGGCTGACGCCAAAGCGCGAATGGATTCATGGGCAAGGTATTGAGGCTAATTTAGTGGTTGAACCAAATGAATTATTCGCTTTCCAAATGCATCCATTATCAGGGAAATTTAAAGAGGGAGATATGAGTGAAGAAATTGCTTATACGCAAAATGCTTTGAAAAAGCTAGGCTTTAAAATTGCTCGTTTAGACGGTTACTTGGATGAATCGACGGAGGAGGCAGTTAAACTTTATCGGGAGGATAAGAAATTGAAAAAGGCAGAAGATAATTTTAATTTGGACACTACCTTCTTTAACAGCTTAAACGAAACGTTGAAAAAATATAAAGAGGACCGTCAAAATGATTTACAGTTCCAAATGGCGACAAGCTTTTTACTGCACAATATTAAAGGAGAATAATAAATATTAGGTATGTTGATTTTAAGAAGGTAGATCGGTAAAAGGATTTTTTGTTGATTGTAGCGGAGAGCTACTTCGTGCTCTTGTCGCAGAGCGAAGCTTTCCACAGAAAGCGAGTAGCCCGTTGTAGCTTTAATCATTAGGTCTAATTAAATTTATGATATTAACCTTGATATAGGAGCATATCTAAAGAGCATGTTTTGAAAAAAACGATCAAAGCATGCTCTTATTTAATTATAAATAAGTTGTATTATTTTTAAAATCTTAGTTCACTAAAGCCCTCATTAGCTTAATAAGGAAATGTAAAAATGATTTTCTTATGACTCATATAGGAGTGGTAATATCGTGATTGCAGCATTTGATTGTGTCAGGAAGTTGAATTCAAATGTCACAAGAGCTTATCCTCATTCTTCATATGCTTCTTGTAAAGTATCAAAACTATAGTTTGCATCAGAAGATACATCTTTTCTTTTTCCGCAATTCAATTGGTCCCTAAAAAACAATGTACTTTCTTATTTAATCATTTTATAAGTGGAGATCTTTTTAATTTTATCCCCTTATTGAACTAAACTGAATTTTAGATAACAATAAAACATTAAATTTACTAGATTGTGAGTCTAATATTAATTTGTTTTCTAAATCATATTAAATAGGTAATTTCTCAGTGGAATGAAAAACTACCGATTTTTTTAGAAAAAAGTGTTGACCTTTTTAAATTAAGAGTGTATTATTATACAAGTCGTTAAGGCAGCTACTGAAAAACAACTAAAATAGTTGTTGACATAGAGTTTGCGACATGGTATTATATAAAAGTTGCCACTGAGAAAACGGCAACAAAATGAACCTTGAAAACTGAACAAGCAAAACGTAATCAATAAAGTTTTTACTAGCTAACCTTGAGTTAGTGAACGAAACAAAATTTTGGACATCAAACATGATGCCAGCAAAACAATTTGAGCTAATCAAATTTCTTTTTATGGAGAGTTTGATCCTGGCTCAGGACGAACGCTGGCGGCGTGCCTAATACATGCAAGTCGAGCGAACAGAAAAGGAGCTTGCTCCTTTGACGTTAGCGGCGGACGGGTGAGTAACACGTGGGCAACCTACCTTATAGTTTGGGATAACTCCGGGAAACCGGGGCTAATACCGAATAATCTATTTTACTTCATGGTGAAATACTGAAAGACGGTTTCGGCTGTCGCTATAAGATGGGCCCGCGGCGCATTAGCTAGTTGGTGAGGTAACGGCTCACCAAGGCAACGATGCGTAGCCGACCTGAGAGGGTGATCGGCCACACTGGGACTGAGACACGGCCCAGACTCCTACGGGAGGCAGCAGTAGGGAATCTTCCACA